>JAICLV010000017.1 GCA_025925185.1 Acidothermaceae bacterium | reverse complement strand
CGCCTCGGCTTCGGCGCGCACACGGCGCTGAGCACGGGCACGGGCCGCATCGATGAGTGCGGACCGTACCGCCGCGGATACGGCGGTGCCGTCAGCGGTGAGCACAGCCAGGGCGCGCTCGGCGTCTTCGTCGGGGCGGAACGTGATCGTCTGGGCCATACCTCGACTGTAACACACTTTGTAAGACACCGGTCGTCGGTTTGCTGCCCGAATGGCTTCCGGCCTCGGTGAGTGTGACCTTCGCGAACTCGCGCTCATCGGCTCTGAGCGGACGAACAGCGCGATCGCTACCCGCCGTCGCCAGCGCTCATCCGTTTCGTGAGCCGGCCATCCGCTTCGCCAGTCGATCCGCAGTCGCGCGCACTACCCCGGCCAGCGCCGCGCGGTCGTCGTCCGAGGCAATGCTGAACGACGGGAACGTGCAACTGACCGCTGCGGCTGGACGCCGTCCGTAGTCGAACACGCAGGCGGCGACCGACGCGACGCCGGCGGTGATGTGACCGTCCTCCTCCGACCAGCCGCGGGCCTGTTCCAAGGCCAGAAGGTCGCGGAGCTCGCCAGGCGTGCGCGGCCCGAGTCCGGTGCGGTCGACGAAAGCGTCGCGACTTGGAAAAAGCGCCCGCACCTGGGCGCGAGGCAACGCGGCCAACATGGAACGTCCACTGGCGGTGAGGTGCGCGGGCAACCGCACACCGACGTCGGTGACGAGTAAAGCCGCGTGACCTGGCTGTTCTTTCACCACGTAAAGGGTTTCGCGGCCGTGCAGCACGCCGAGGTGCACGGTGTGGCCGGTGCGTTCGACCAACTGCCGGAGCACCGGCCGCGCCAACCGCTCCAGCGGGTCGTTGCGCAAATACGCGGTGCCGAGTTCGAAGGCCCCGACACCGAGCCCGTACGCGCGCGCCTCGGGCAGATGGACGACGAATCCCTCGGCCGCCAGCACAGTAAGCAAGTGGTAGACGGTCGAGCGCGGCAGCCCGAGGTCGCGGGCCAGCACCGCCGCCGGCACCGGCCCGGGATGCGCCGCCAGCGCGCGGAGCAGCCCGATCGCGCGGGTCACGGCAGGAACGCTGCTCACACCATCGACCTCTTGTCTGGAATCCCAGACAGAATCGTATGCGCGGTCCGCGACAAGGCGGGGATCTTCGCTGTCAACTAGGCCTATGAAGCAGGTGACGGTCAGCGGCGGTGCGCTTTCCCAGGACGACGTGATCGCGGTCGCCCGCCACGACGCCGAGGCGGTGCTCAACGAGTGGGCGCTGGCGCGAATCAAGGCCGCTCGTGCGCACGTCGACGCGTTGGCCGACTCGGGCGAACCGGTCTACGGCGTGTCGACCGGCTTCGGCGCGCTCGCGAACCGCGACATTCCCCCGGAGCTGCGCGAGCAGCTGCAGCGGTCGGTCGTTCGTTCGCACGCCGCGGGCAGCGGCGCCGAGGTCGAGCGCGAGGTCGTGCGGGCGATGATGCTGCTTCGGCTGCGCACCATGGCGACCGGTCACACCGGTGTTCGACCGGAGACCGCGCTCGCCTACGCCGCGATGCTGAACGCCGGCGTCACGCCGGTCGTCCACGAGTTCGGCTCGCTGGGTTGCTCTGGTGACCTGGCGCCGCTCGCGCATTGCGCGCTCGCGGTGATGGGCGAGGGTGAGGCGCGCGACGCAGGCGGACGACTCTTGCCCGCGGCACAAGCATTGTCGGACGCCGGTATCGCCCCGGTGAGCTTGTCGGCCAAGGAGGGCTTGGCGCTCATCAACGGCACCGACGGGATGCTTGGCATGCTCGTCCTCGCGTGCGCTGATCTGGCGTTGCTGGCGAAGAACGCCGACATCGCCGCGGCGATGAGTGTGGAGGCCATGCGTGGCACCGACCGAGTGTTCGCCGAGGATCTGCAGGCGCTGCGTTCGCATCCGGGCCAGGCCGCGTCGGCGGCCAACCTGCGCGCGCTGCTGAGAGACTCCCCGATCGTCGAGGAGCGGCGGGCCGACCCTTCGTTAGTGCAAGACGCGTACTCGATGCGCTGCGCGCCGCAGGTAGCTGGTGCGTTTCGCGACACGCTCGCGCACGCGGTCGTGGTCGCCGAACGGGAAATGGCTGCGGCTATTGACAATCCGGTGGTGCTGGACGACGGACGGGTCGAGTCGAACGGCAACTTTCACGGCGCGCCGTTGGCGTTCGTGCTGGATTTTCTCGCGATCGCGGCAGCCGACGTCGCGTCGATCTCGGAGCGGCGCACCGACCGGCTGCTCGACAGGCACCGGTCGCGCGGGTTGCCGGCGTTCCTCGCCGACGACCCCGGCGTCGACTCGGGCCACATGATCGCGCAGTACACGCAGGCGGCGTTGGTCAGCGAGATGAAGCGGCTCGCGACGCCGGCCAGCGTCGATTCCATACCGTCGTCCGCGATGCAAGAAGACCACGTGTCGATGGGGTGGTCGGCGGCCCGCAAGCTGCGTCGGTCAGTCGACGCGCTCGGGCGAGTGCTGGCGATCGAGATTTTGTCAGCGGCGCGGGCGTTGGACCTTCGGTCGCCGACATCTCCCGGCCCGGCGACCGCCGCGGTGCGCGACGTGTTGCGGCAGCGGGTCGACGGGCCAGCCACCGATCGATGGTTGGCGCCGGAGATCGAAGCCGCCGTGGCGATGACGTTCGACGGCAGCTTGGTGGCTGCCGCCGAGTCGGTGACGGGTCAGCTCAAGTGAGCGGGAGGTTGACGTGATCGGAGCTCGCCCGGTGCGCGCGCCTCGGGGGACGGCCCTGACGTGTCAGGGCTGGCCGCAAGAGGCTGCCATGCGCATGCTGATGAACAACCTCGACCCCGAGGTCGCGGAGCGGCCCGACGACCTCGTCGTCTACGGCGGCACCGGTCGGGCGGCGCGCGACTGGGCGAGCTTCGACGCGATCGTGCGCACGCTGCAGTCGTTGCGCGACGACGAGACGATGCTGGTGCAGTCCGGGCGGCCGGTCGGGGTGATGCGCACACACGAGTGGGCGCCGCGGGTGCTGCTGGCGAACTCCAACCTGGTGGGCGACTGGGCGACCTGGCCGGAGTTCCGGAGGCTAGAGGCGCTGGGTCTCACGATGTTCGGTCAGATGACCGCGGGCTCCTGGATTTACATTGGCACGCAAGGGATTCTGCAGGGCACCTACGAGACGTTTGCCGCCGTCGCGGAAAAAAGATTCGGCGGCACCTTGGCCGGAACGCTCACCGTCACCGGCGGCTGTGGCGGCATGGGTGGCGCGCAACCGCTGGCCGTCACGTTGAACGGCGGCGCCGTGCCCGTCGTCGAGGTCGACGCGACGCGGTTGCAGCGGCGGGTGGAGCATCGCTACCTCGACGAGTGGACGTCCGATCTCGACGAGGCGGTCGAGAAAGTGCTTGCGGCCAAGGCAGACCGACGAGCGCTGTCGGTTGGCCTGGTCGGCAACTGCGCCACCGTGTTGCCCGAGTTGTTGCGGCGGGGGATCGCGGTCGACGTGGTCACCGACCAGACGTCGGCGCACGACCCGCTGTCGTACCTGCCCGAGGGCGTGTCGGTGGAGGAATGGCGCGATTACGCGGCGGCGAAGCCCGACGAGTTCACCGACCGCGCGCGAGCGTCGATGGCCAAGCACGTCGAGGCGATGGTCGGCTTCATGGACGCCGGCGCCGAGGTCTTCGACTACGGCAACTCGATTCGAGGCGAGGCGAAACTGGCCGGCTACGCAAGGGCTTTCGACTTTCCCGGGTTCGTGCCCGCGTACATCCGGCCGCTGTTCTGCGAAGGCAAAGGACCCTTCCGTTGGGCAGCGCTTTCCGGCGATGCGCGCGACATCGCGGCGACCGACCGCGCGGTGCTCGACCTTTTTCCAGACAACGAGCCGCTCGCGCGCTGGATTCAGGCGGCGCAA
The DNA here is from genome assembly GCA_025925185.1 of Acidothermaceae bacterium. The sequence goes on along the minus strand of JAICLV010000017.1, from coordinate 19,463 downwards.
GACAAGGTCGCGTTCCAAGGCCTGCCAGCTCGGATCTGCTGGCTCGGTTACGGCGAGCGCAACCTGGCTGGTGTTCGGTTCAACGAGCTCGTGGCGAGCGGCGACATCAGCGCTCCGATTGTGATCGGCCGCGACCATCTCGACTGCGGGTCGGTCGCCTCGCCCTATCGCGAGACCGAGGCGATGGCCGACGGTTCCGACGCGATCGCCGACTGGCCGCTGCTCAACGCGCTGGTCAACACCGCGTCTGGCGCCTCGTGGGTGTCCATCCACCACGGCGGCGGTGTCGGCATCGGCCGCTCGATCCATGCCGGCCAGGTGTGCGTGGCCGACGGCAGCGCGCTCGCGGCTGCGAAACTCGAGCGGGTGTTGAGCAATGACCCCGCGATGGGCGTGATCCGGCACGTCGACGCTGGGTACGAGCAGGCCGTGGACGTCGCCGAGAACAAGGGCGTGCGGGTGCCGATGCGTGAAGCGTCGCCATGACGTCTTCGTTCGACGAGTTGTGGTCGCAGATCGCCCCGATCGGGCGCGCCCCGAACGGCGGCTATCGAAGATTCGCTTGGACGACGGCCGACGCCGCGATGCGTGACTGGTTCGCCGCCGCCGCGCGTGAGCGGGGGCTCGACGTCCAGGTCGATCGCAACGGCAACCTGTGGGCGTGGTGGATTCCCGACGGACACGTGGGTGAACCGGCGTTTGTCATGGGCTCGCACCTCGACTCGGTGCCGGACGGCGGCGCCTTCGACGGTCCGCTGGGTGTCGTCAGCGCGTTGTGCGCCATCGACGAGTTGAAGGCTCGCGGTGTGCGGCTGCGCAAGCCGATCGCGGTGGTGGTCTTCGCCGACGAGGAGGGCGCCCGCTTCGGCGTGGCCTGCGTCGGCTCGCGCTTGATGACGGGCGTTCTCGATCCCGATCGCGCGCGTGCGCTCGCCGACGCCGACGGCATCTCACTCGCCGACGCCATGCGCGCGGCCGGTGTCGAAGTCGAGACTCTCGGGCGTGACGACGAGTTGTTGCGGCGCATCGACGCGTTCGTCGAGGTGCACGTCGAGCAGGGGCGCGCGCTGGTGGACCAGGACGCCGCAGTTGGAATCGGCGCCGGGATCTGGCCGCACGGGCGGTGGCGCTTCTCCCTTGTCGGCAGGGCGGATCACGCCGGCACCACGCAGCTCGACGACCGGCGCGACCCGATGCTGTGCGTAGGGGAGGCGGTGCTCGAGGCGCGGCGGCAGGCGGAGCGGCATGGCGGCCTGGCGACCGTTGGCAAGGTGGTCGTGGAGCCGAACGCTGTGAACGGCGTACCGTCGCGAGTTTCCGCGTGGCTCGACGCCCGCGCGCCAGACCAGGCGACGCTCGACCGGATGCTGATCGGAATCGCCGAACGCGTGGGACGGCGGGCAAGCTTCGAGCAGGTGGAGTCGACGCTGGTCAACGAGTCGCTCACGTCTGCGGTGGAGTTCGCCGCCGATCTGCGCAAGCGCCTCGTCGAGTGCCTGGGCGCCGACACGCCGTTGCTCGAGACCGGCGCCGGCCACGACGCGGGGATTCTCGCGTCGCGCGTTCCGACCGGGATGCTGTTCGTGCGCAACCCCACCGGCATCTCGCACTCTCCGGAGGAGTTCGCCGAGCCGGCGGATTGCCTGGCCGGCGTGCGCGCGCTGGCCGACGTCGTCCAGGAATGGCTCTTCCGGTGGTGACGGCGTGGTGGTGCGAGCACGCTCTGGTGACGACTGAGGGCATCGCCGACGGCGTGCTGTTCGAGACCGAAGACCGACGCATCGCAGCCACCACTGTGGGCGTCGCGCCACCGGCGCGGGCGAACCGGCTTCCGGGGTTGGTGGTCCCAGGATTTGCGAACGCCCATTCGCACGCGTTCCATCGGGCGCTGCGTGGCCGGTCGCAGCGTGGAGCGGTTGACTTCTGGGCCTGGCGAGATCTGATGTACGACGTAGCAGCGAAGCTCGACCCCGACTCCTACTACGCGTTGGCGCGTGCGACGTACGCCGAGATGGCGCTCGCCGGCATCACCAGTGTCGGCGAGTTCCACTACCTGCATCACGCGCCCGGCGGAGGTCGCTACAACGACGCGAATGCGATGGGTCACGCGCTGATGCACGCGGCGGCGAGCGCCGGGATTCGCATCACGCTGCTCGACACCTGCTATCTCGCGGGTGGATTCGACCAGCCGCTGCGAGGGGCGCAGCTTCGATTCGGTGATGGGTCGGCCGACGAGTGGGGTTCGCGGGTCGAAAAGCTGACGCTCGTCGATGGCTCCCAGGTCGGCGCGGCGATCCATTCGATGCGCGCGGTGCCACTCGGCGATGCCGAGGTCGTCGCCGACAGCGCCAAACGCAACCACTGGCCGCTGCACATGCATGTGTCAGAGCAGCAGGTCGAGAATGAACAATGCCTCGCAGCGCATGGCCGCACGCCAACTGAAGCCTTGTCGGACGTAGGTGCGTTGACGTCGAGTTCCACCGCGGTGCACGCGACGCACCTTGGTGAGGACGACATCTCGCTGCTCGCGCGCAGCGGCTCCGGAGTCTGCCTGTGCCCGACGACCGAACGTGATCTGGCGGACGGCATCGGGCCGGCCGGGTCGCTTGCGAGGCAAGGTGTTTCGTTGTCGCTTGGCTCCGATGGCCACGCGGTGATCGACCTCCTCGAAGAGGCGAGAGCGATGGAGATGCACGAGCGCCTCGCGACCAATCGCCGCGGCCGCTTCGACGCCGCCGCGTTGTTGCGTGCCGCCACGCTTGACGGACATCGCGCGTTGGGCTGGCCCGACGCCGGCGACTTCTCCCTCGGCATGCGCGCCGATTTTGTCGCTGTCGACGTCGGGTCGGTTCGCACCGCAGGCGGTGGTCCGACACTCGACACCGCGCTGTTCGCGGCGACCGCCGCAGACGTCACCGACGTGGTCGTCGACGACCACTACGTCGTCCGCGATCGGCAGCATCTGCTCGTCGACGACGTCGCGGGGGAGCTGGCGCGGTCGATCAGCGCGGTGCTGCCATGACGACGCTCTTCACGGGCGTCGCCGAACTCGTCACGAACGACCCAACGCACCCGGACGGCGACGGGAGCCCCCTCGGCGTCATCTTCGATGCCGCCTTCGCGGTCGACGGCCAGCGGGTGACGTGGGTCGGCAAGCCGGCCGACTCGCAACCGGCCGACGACGTGGTCGACTTCGATGGCCGGGCGGTGATCCCCGGCTTCGTCGACTCCCACACCCATCTCGTTTTCGCCGGCGATCGGTCGAGTGAGTTCGCCGCGCGGATGGCCGGAACCCCTTACGAGGCAGGCGGAATCGCCACCACGGTCGAGGCGACACGGGAAGCGGACGACGTTGCGCTGCGCGCGAACATGAACCGGCTGTGGTCGGAGATGCTCGCATCGGGGACGACCACGGTCGAGGTCAAGAGCGGGTACGGGCTCACGGTTTCCGACGAGGCGCGCAGCCTGGCGGTTGCGCGCGAGCTGACGAACGAGACGACGTTTTTAGGCGCGCACGTCGTCCCAGCCGAATACCGCGACCGGCGCGACGCGTACGTCGAACTCGTGTGTGGCGAGATGCTGCGGGCGTGCGTGCCAAACGCGCGATGGGTGGACGTCTTCTGCGACCGCGGCGCGTTTGATCTCGATGAGACAGCGGCGATCATCGACGCCGGTGTCGTGGCCGGGCTGGCGCCGCGGCTGCACGCTCATCAGTTGTCGCGCACCGGCGCGATCGCGCTCGGCGTGGATCGGGGCGCGGCCTCGGTGGATCACTGCAACCAGCTTTCGGACGACGACATCGACGCGCTTGCCGGCGCGACGACCGTGGCGACCGTCTTGCCTGGCGCGGATTTCTCGACCCGGTCGCGATATGCCGACGCGCGCCGGTTGCTTGACGCTCACGCTGTTGTCGCGATCGCCAGCGACTGCAACCCCGGCACGTCGTACACGACGAGCATGCCGTTCTGTGTGGCGGTCGCGGTCCGCGACATGCGAATGACACCGGCGGAGGCGCTGTGGGCGGCGACGGCTGGCGGTGCGAAGGCGCTGCGGCGCGACGACGTCGGCCTGTTGCGTGTTGGCGCGCGAGCTGACTTCGCGGTGCTCGACGCTGCGTCGCATGTGCATCTGGCTTACCGCCCGGGCGTCGCGTTGGTCGCGCAGACCTGGAAGGACGGTTCGCGTCGCGGTACGGGTTGAGGAGTTCAGCCGTGCCAGCGGATGGCGAGCATCACGATGTCGTCGTCGGCGCCGTGCGGCACCAACGACGCGACAAGGTGATCGAGCAGCTCATCCAGCGACTGCGGCGAGCTGACCGCTTCGTCGCGCAGCCGCTGCAGCCCGATGTCGATCGACTCGTCCTTGCGCTCGACGACGCCGTCGGTGAAGGCCAGCAGCGTGCCGTCGGCCGGCATGTGGAACGACGTGGTCATCGGCGGAGCTAGGGGTGCGACACCGACCGGGGGTTGCACCCCGCCTTCAACGACGACGAACCGCGGCTCGTCCGTGTCAGTGATGAGCAGCGGCGCGAAGTGGCCCGCCGAGGCGAGCGTGATCCGCCGCTCCTTGAGGTCGATCTCGCCGGCGAGCACCGTCGCAAAATGCTGGTCAGTTTCGAAGTCCAGCAAGCCGCCAAGCCTCACCAAGACCGTCTCGATGGAGTCGCCTTGCGCGACGTACGCGCGGATCGCGTAGCGAAGGGAACCCATGGTGGTGGCCGCCGTGAGGCCGCGCCCCGAGACGTCGCCGACGAAGAAGACGACGCGCTGCTCCTCCGGGCGGATCACGTCGTACCAGTCGCCGCCGACCTCCGTGCCGGCCACGCCGGCCAGATAGCGCGCGGAGATCTCCAGGCCTGGAACGTCGGGCACGTCCGGCAGCAACGCGTGCTGCAAGGTGCTCGCGATGTCGCGCTGATGCCGGTACAGCCGTTCCGCGAGCGCCCGGCGGCGGGCCATGAACTCCAAGGCGGCGCCGCTGGCCACGGCCAGCGCGCCGCCGACGATCAACACGATCCACCACAGCGACGCCGAGAGTCCGCCCGCGAGATCGGTGGTCGACGACGCCACGACGGTGATCGACTTGTCGCCGAACGGCAGCGACGCGTGCGAGGTGCGGCCGCGGATCGGCGTCTGCGTCGTCGCCTCAAGCAGCTGCGACTCGACCGGCTTCGGACCGAGGTACAGGGCGAGGTGAAGGTCGCCGAACGGGGAGCTTTTCGGGATCGTGATCCGCCGATTGGGCGGGAACAGGCTCTCGCCGTAGACCACCAGGCCCTGGGTGCCGCCGGGCAGTGCCTCCGCGAAGCCGAGCCGCTGCGGCGAGCCTGGCAAGATCTGCGTCAGCGCCGGCTGTTCGCCGGTCGGCTTGACCGTGGACAAGAACGCGGCCGCCTGACCGTTCGACACCAACGTGTAGGGCCCACCGGAAGTAGCCACCTCGTGGGCCTTGCCGCCGGCCGCCTGCCACAGCGACAGACCCACCATCTCCGGGTGCTTCTTCAGCACCGGCCCGACGACTCGGCGGAAGATCTGCGGGTCGCCATTCGTGTCTTCGGCGACCTGCAGCACCTGCGCGAGCTGCGCCTGCACGATCGGCATCGAGCTTGACAGCGCGACGGCCGCCTGCTGCACCTGTTGTTCCAAGATCCGCTGGTTGCTGTGCTGGTCGACGCGACGTGCCGCCCACCCCAGCCCGAGGGTGAGCGCGACGCAAGCGCACACGACGCCCACGGTGAGCGGGCGGAGGCGAGGTATGCTCACCCGCGCCTCAAACGCGGGTGTCGTGAGGCAGCCGCTGGCGAGGTGTGCATTGGGCGTCACGATACCCGAGCGCGTCGGCGCCGAGAGCCCGTTCAGCCGAACCGCGGAACCGGGGATTCGAGACTCTCAGCGCAGGTGGGTTGGGCGGGCGGTACCCGCGTCGGTGACGCTGAGCGTGCGCAGAGGGGCTTGCATCGCCTCGGCATGGGAGGTACGCGCGACCGCCGTGCCGATGGCCGAAAGTTCGATGGCACGACGCCCCCACACATGCTGGTCGTGCCGCACATCGATGCCCAACAGTCCATCAGCGGCCAAGGCGCTCGCGTTGTCCTGCAGCCGGCGCAGCGCCACCTCGCGAGCCGCGTAAAGGGCCGACGTCTGAAGCGCCGCTTCGCCGCCGTGCCAGTTAGACCGAAACCACGCGCCAAGCCGCCTGCGCGGAAAGCCGAACACCGTCACCCCGAGGGCCAACCCGACTGGGCGCCAGCCCGACCAGATCAGCCGGGCCATAGCCACGCCGTCCAGTGTCGCCGTGAATACCTGCTCGCTGTCGGGGGCAGCCGACTCACTGGTCGTGACCGCCGTGCCGACCAGGGTCAGCTCAAGGGTGTGGTGGCGGCGATGGCCATGCCAGCTCATCCGAGGGCTCACCCCGACGACGCCGGCCGCGCGGTACTCGCGCGCGGCCGCGATGAGTCGGATGACGGCCTGCTCGCGCGCGGCCTCCATCGCCGACGTCAGCGACACGATCTCGCCGAGCCGGTTGGACGACATGAGCCCGGTCGCAATCCGGCTCACCGCCGTCCCGCTGACGACGGCGATTGGATGAAGAGCGGCGTGTGCCAGCGCGAGCAGTTCGGAGGAACCCGAGAGCGCCGCGCCGACGGGTTTTTGCGCGGCGGTCGGTTGCGCCGGGCGCGCCGCAAGGCGGGCTATCCGCGAGTAGTCAGTCACCGGCCACCGAGCGAGAACACCTGCTGGGCTCGGACATCGGTGGCATTGTCGAATCGCCGCACCGCCGTGCCGGTCGCGTACGCGCTGACCGACGTCCAGCCGCCGGGTGTCAGCGAAGCAGCGTCCTCCAAATCAAGGTCTACCGCCACGACCTCGTCGCCGCCGAGCTTCGCCCCCTCGGTTCGCAGGTCGTCGATGGCCAGCTTGCGCGCCATCTCGCTCGCGTCGGCAAGTTGCTCAAGGAGGACGGCGTCACGCGATCGCTTTGTCGTCCGGATGACACAGCCGGGCATCACCTCGATGAGTGCGGTGCCAAACGTCAACCCCGTCGGCACGCGGCCGCCGAGCAACAGTTGCGCGAATCCCGACGCGCCGAGCGTCGTCGCGAACAGGTTGCCGGCCGCGACCTCCCCGACGTTCCCGACGTTCCCGATCTTCACGTCGGCCGCGCGAATCGCGGTGCCGGTCATGCGAAGTTGCCGAACCGGTGGTTCGCTGTGGCGGAGGGTCGCGTGCTCGATAGAGACGCCGATGACGCCGTGCGCCCCGAGGCCAGCCGCGTCGGTCGTCAGCTTGTCGCGCACGGCGCGCAACGCCAGCCGCCGCGGATCTTGCAGCCAGGTCTGCCGATAGTTCAAGCCGGGCGTGTGAGAGAGGGAGTATTTGCCGTGAGGACAAGGGTAAAACTTCTGGTTCGGTGACGAGCCCGGCCGACTCACCTGACTCGGGTAGCTGGAATACGCGCTGCGGATGTACGCCGACATTCCCATCGCGACCCCGACGGCGCGATATCCCAACGACTCCAAGACTGCGAGGGCTGCGCCGTCGAGTTGGGTCGACCAAATGCGAGGAGTCATGCCTCGACCGGCAACACGAGTTCGGGACCGTCGATCGGGTGTCCGCCCTCCAGTGGACGAACGGCCGTGCCGATAGCGAGGAACTCGATCATGTGGGAGCCCCAAACGTGGTTCGACTCTTCTATGTCGACACCGACGATGCCCTCGGCGTGCAACTCGGTCGCCTCGGCCTCCATTCGCTTCATTGCCGCCTCGCGCGCGGCGTACATGCCTTGTGTGAAACCGGTGAGCTCCGTCGTCGGACCGATGCGTCGCCCAGCGAATCGCCCGACGTAGTACACGCAGTTGCCCAACACCAATCCGCGTGGTGCGTAGCCCGTCTGCAGAAGCGCCCAGAAATCCTGCCCTGACAAGTCGGAGGTGAACGGCTTGCCAGTGGGCGTGCGCCAATCGCCACCCTCGTCGGCGGCGATAGCGGTCCCGATCGCGACGAACTCGAGAAGGTTCTTGCCGAAGTCACGTAACCGGACGTCGAGCCGGACGCCGACGACGCCGTCGGCGCCTAACAGGTCGGCCTCCGCCTCCATGCGGGTCATCGCGCGCTCGCGTGCGGAGTACAACGCCTGGGTGAGCTGGCGCATCTCACCGCTGCCAGCGCGCAGCCGCGAGCGCAGTCCGACCCGGTAGATAGAGCTGCCGAGCACCAGCCCGAGCGGCCGAAACCCGGCCTGTCGGATCAGCAGGAACTCGTTGACACTGAGGTCGGAGGTGAAGAACCGCCGGCCGTCGACCTCCGGCACGCCGGTCAGGCGGGCCCGAGCGTCGGCCGGCAATCCAGACTCGACGTCGGCCATCGAATCTTGAGAAAGCGGGTCCTCGACCGGCGGGCTGCTCGCGGACACAACTGCCTCCAACCGTGCGACCTCACGATCATCGGCCACAACCCGAGGCATCGCATCGCGACACGTCGAAACACACCGATGAATCGCCCGGCCTCGCGTCGTCCTATCAGCAATCGCGAACGAAAGGAGCGGGGCCGTGACGAAGCTGACGTCGTCCAAGATCAGGCCGTGCCTGTGGTTTGACACCCAGGCGGAGGAGGCGGCGAAGTTCTACACCGCTGTGTTCGACAACTCGTCGATCGCCGGTGTCACCCGGCGTGGCGATACCGCGCCCGGGGAGGCGGGGACCGTGCTGACCGTTGAGTTCGAGATCGACGGCCAACGCCTGCTTGCGCTGAACGGGGGCCCGGAGTTCACGTTCACCGAGGCGATCTCGTTCCAGGTCTACTGCGAGACCCAAGAGGAGGTCGACCGGCTGTGGAGCACGCTGTCGGACGGCGGCGAGGAAGGTCCGTGCGGGTGGCTCAAGGACCGCTTCGGCCTGTCGTGGCAAATCGTTCCGACCGTGCTGCCAGAACTGCTCTCCGGCTCTGACCAGGCGCGCGTCGATCGGGCCATGACCGCCATGCTCGGCATGGGCAAACTCGACATTCAGGCTCTCGTCGACGCCGCCGACGGCTCCGCGTCGCAACCTCACCCGGCCGGTGCTTGAAATCGTCGCGCTAGGGGAACCATCGGCGCATGAACGTCACGCCGCAACCGGCGCCCTCCGCATCGCACCTCATAGCGGAGGGCGCCGCACGTTTGGCGCCGGAGTCGCAACCGCTCGGCGGCGCCGACGCCGGCTCCGAGACTCGCGAGGCGGCGGCCGGTCGCCACGAGCTCGAGGTGCACGTCGACCGCGTCGACTCGATCTTGGTCATCACGCCGATCGGGGAGATCGACATCGTCACCGGAGGGCTGTTCTTAGAGGCGCTCATCGCGGCGATCTCGACGGGCGAGTCCCGGTTGGTCGTCGACCTGTGCCAGGTCACCTTCATGGACTCCACAGGCCTGACGATCTTCTTGAGCGCGCATCGTGCGTTGCTCGCGGTGGAGGGCGAACTGCACATCGTCACGCGGTCGCCGATCGCGGAGGTGTTCCAACTCGCCCGGATGGACTCGTTCTTCCCGCTGCACCGCGACGTCAGCGACGCGGTCGCCGCTCTCGGCGCGTCGGTCGCTTAGCCCGCGCGCAAGCCGGCGGCGATCACCTGCGGCACCGGCATCCGAGCGATCTCGTCGCCGATGCCGCGCGCTGTCGTGCGATAGCGCGCGTCGTCCAAAGTCGTCCGGAGCTCCACGCGAACGCGTTCGCCGCTGACCTCGCCCGGTCGAATCAACCGGCCCGCTCCGGCCGACTCAAGCAGCCGAGCGTTGACGAAGTTGTCGGCGCCTTGCGGGATGGCGACCTGCGGCAGACCGTGCGCGAGCGCGCCGAGCATCGTGCCGGAGCCCGCGTGGTGGATGACGGCCGCGCAGTGCGGCAGCAGCGCCGCCTGCGGCACGTATCGCTCGACCCGCGCGTTCGGCGGCGCCGGGACGAGCGTGTCAGGGTCGTTTGACGAGCCGACCGTGAGGACGACGTTGACCGGCTCGTCGGCGAGTCCGTCGAGTATCGCGCGGAAGATCGATGTGTCGGTGTTCGATATTGTTCCTAGAGTGCCGTAGATGGTCGGCCGCCTCGGCAGGTCGGCCAAGCTCGGAGGCAACTTGGCGTCGCGAATCGGCAACGCCGTCGGTCGCATCGGCCGCACGTCGGTGGCGATCGCCGGAAACGCGAAACCCAGCGACGGCGGGAAGATGTCGAGCGTGACGCCCGAGTAGATGCCGGCGAACGGGGGCACGTCGCGGCCCATCGAGCGCCACAGCGGCGACAGCACGTCGCTGCAGGTCTCAAGCGTCGCGGCGTCGACCGGTGAGCCGATGGTGTGGTGCACGGATCGGACGCCGACCAACGCCGCCACCAACGGCGCCGCGAAGGTGAACCCGTCGTGCACGATGACGTCGGGCGCGAACGCCTTCGCCAGCGCCAACAGGTCGTCGACCATGTCGACCGTGCCGGCCTCGGCGAACAGCCGCGGCAAGAAGTACGGGATCACCCGCTCGGGAGCGAGGCCGTCGCCAGGAATCCCGCGGGTGCGCGCCGACAGCGCCTGCCACCACGCGTCGAACCCTTTGCCGACCGGGGTCACCCGCGCGCCGCTGTCGGCCGCGAGCGCGATCGCGTCAGGACCCGTTGCCAGCACGACGTCGTCGCCTTGCTCGACGAGTGCTTTTGTCAATGGCAGCAACGGATAGACGTGGCCGGCCTGCGGCACGACGGTGACCAGCACCCTCACGTGTCGGCTCCTACCTGCGCCGGCCGCTGCCCCGGCCTCGCGTCGACGAGTATCGCCGATCGGGCGCGCTCGGTCTCCACGCCCACCGGCCTTCCGAACGCGGCCGCCGCCTCCGGCAGGGTCGAGATCGTCGCAGACCAGCCGAGGTCGGCCATCCACTCCGCCACGTCGCCGTCGACGCCGGACTCCCACATCCTCAACTGTGCGGCCCGCGCGGAACTGGTCGCGGTGATGCCGAGCCGGCTGCCGGGCGCGCTCGCTTTCGCGAGTTGGCGTAGCAACGCGTCACGCGGCTCCTGCTTCAAGTAGATGAGCAATCCCTCGGCGATCCAGCAGGTCGGCGCGTCACTCTTCCACCCTTGCACGCGCAGAGCAGCAAGCCAGTCGGACGACGCGAGGTCGGCGACGACGGCGTGCCGTTCGTACCTCGCCGTCAGTCCCGCTTGCTTCAACAACCGCGATTTCAAGCCGTGTACCGACGACCGGTCGATCTCGAAGAACGTCACGTCGTCCGGGAGGTCGAGGCGAACCGCGCGCGCGTCGAGCCCGGCCCCGAGCAGCACCACCTGGCGCACGCCGTCGCTGACAGCGGAGGCGACCAGCTCGTCGAGAAATCGGGTGCGCACCGCCACCCAGAAAATCAAGCCTGGCCTTGGATTTGTCGCGCGCGTTGGTTCGGCAGTGCGCTCCACGTAATCGGCGAGCGGGTCGGTGAACCACGGTTCGACGCGCTCCCGTTCGGCCGCTCGACAAATCGCGACGGTGATGGCGGTGGCGCCCACCGCCGCCAGTCGCGCCTCGTTGTCGACTGACGCGCTGTCGTCTTCGGCCGGACTCGCCGAGCGCGAGCGAAGCTGTCCGGTCGCCATCCGGCGCAGTTCGTTCACCTTCCGCCATATCACGATGCGGCCCGGCGCGCTTCAGCGAGCACCTGGCGGGCCTTCAACCGACGGCCAGTGCGCAAGATCGAGCGGCTGAACAGCACCGCGGCTAGTCGCATCGTCACCGCAGTCGCCGAGACGGTGATCAGCATCGACACCGCCACCTGCCATGGCGCGGCGCCGCCCGTGGCGGCGAGCACCGGCATGTTCATCGGCGCGGTGAATGGGATGTAGGCCAGGATCTTCACGAGCGTGGTGGGCGTGCCTGACCCGAGGACGGTGAACGACGCGAAATAACCTATGAACAAAGGAATCTGTAATGGCAGGCTGACCGACTGCGCGTCCTCGGCTTTCGACGCGAGCGACCCGGCCGCGGCGAAGAGCGCGCTGTACAGCAGGTAGCCGATGACAACCCAGACGAAGGCCACACCGATCGCCGCGGCGCCACTCGTCCTCAATATGTCGGAACCGACGGCTTCGGCGCTGATGACCGCCGTCGCGGCGAGCACGGCCGCCTGCGCGAACACCATCACCGCGGAACCGAGGACCTTCCCCGCGAGCAGATCGATCGGACGGGTCGTCGACAGCACCACCTCGACGACCCGGGTCGCCTTTTCCTGCACGATGCCCATCAGCAACCCGAAGCCGTAACGCAGCACGAGGAGGTAAAACACGATGGCGCCGACGAGCGCGACGGCGCGTTTACCAGCTGGGGCGGGCGCTGGTCGTAGATGGTCGATGGGGAGCGGCGTGGGGTTCGTCAACGCCTGTGCGGTCGCCGCCGAGACGTGGTTGGCCGAGATGGCGTTCGCGATGCTGATCGCCCGCGCGATGGAGTCGACCGCGAGCGCCTTGCGCTCTGTGGAGTCCGCCGGAAACGCGCGATCGACGAGCACCGTGTCGTTGCTGGCGAGCACGGCGATGTCGATGTGCGCGGGGCCGCCTTGCCGCAGCCGGGTCGCGGCGTCGTCGCGGTCGCTCACCTCGACCACCTTCGCGCTCGCTCCCGTGCGCGCCACCGCCGCTTCGATCGTCTGCCGCAGCGTCGCCTCGGAGGGCGCCGTCGCAGCAGCGCCGGACGACGTCGCGAGCCCGACCCGGTAGGTCGGCGGGCCGCTCGCGAGCGCCTTGGGCAAGACGACGACAAGGACGACCGCGACCACCGTGATGGCGAGCGAGATCCACAGCGCACGGCCGCGCGCCTGCTCGCGAATCTCGCGAGCGGCGACCAGTTTGGCGGCGTCGAGGTTGATCACGCGTTCACCGGCTCCCCGACCGCTTCACGGAACACTTCAGAGAGCCGGCGCGACTCGAACGCGAAGTGGTCGACGTCGCCGGCGGCCATCGCGGTGGCCAGCACCCGCTGCGGGTCGACGTCGCCGCGCAGCAGCAGCCGCGCGCGGCCGTGGTCGACGCCGGTGACCTCGACGCCGCCGAGACCGCGTGCCCAGGCGCCAGAGGTGTCGCCGACGACGCCTACGACCAGACGGGGCTGACCGCCGCGAACGAGTTCGCGGAGCGGTCCGCTCGCCACGCACCGGCCGCGGTTGACGATCGCGACGGATTCGCAGACGTCCTCGACGAGGTCGAGCTGGTGGCTGGAGAACAGCACGGTGGCGCCGGCGCTCGCGCACTCGGCGAGCACGCCGGACAGGTCGTCGATGCCTACCGGGTCGAGCCCTGAGAAGGGCTCGTCGAGGACGAGCAGCGGCGGCTGGTGCAGCAGTGCGGCGGCGAGTTGCACGCGCTGTTGGTTTCCCAGCGACAGCGCCTCCACCTTGTCACCCGCCCGCTGCGCGAGACCGAGCCGTTCGAGCCAGCGGTTGGTGGCCGCTTTCGCGTCGTCCGACGTCATGCCGTGCAACCGGCCGAGGTAGACGAGATGGTCGCGCACCCGCATCGTGGGGTAGAGGCCGCGTTCCTCTGGCATGTAGCCGATCTGGCGGCAGAACTCGAAGCCGTACGGTTGGCCGTTCCATCGGACGACCCCCGCGTCGAGCCCGGTGAGTCGCAGGATCGCGCGCATCGCGGTCGACTTTCCCGCGCCGTTGGGTCCGAGGAAGCCGAACACCTGTCCGTCGGGCACCTCGAACGAGAGGTCGTCTAACGCGATCGTGGCGCCGAAGTGGCGCACTAGGCCATCGAGCTCGAGCACTCGTCCTCCCGTCGGCGCGTCTGGTCGCGAGGGCCACGCCGATCGACGATATCCAACGTGGAGCGCGCGCCTCGGTGTCGCGACCGCTTACCCGGGCCAGCGCCCGGGGCGGGTCGTGACGCGTCCGTGTTCCCCGGCCACAGGCCAGCCCACGGCGAAACGCGGTGCCGCTCGTCATGTGTGCACGATCTGCCGGACCAGGTTGCTGCCATAGCGCGTGACCACCACGATGGAGGCCACCCAATGGCGGAGGAAGCGTGTTCGAGTACGGCAAAGACGGCCCGCGCGTCGTGGTTGTCGGAGTCGACGGTTCGCCGACCTCCCTGCGGGCGGCCGCGTACGGCGTGGGCCTTGCGCGCCGACAACACGCCAAGATCATCGCGGTCTACGTGACGCCGGGGGTTTCGGGGTTCGCGGGGCTCTCGGCCGCGTCGACGTTGGGCATCGAGCAGGCCAACGATCAGGCGGAGGCGGAGATGCGCGCGCTGGCCGAGCAGCGGGCGGCCGATCTGGGGGTGACGTACGAGTTTTGGCGCCGCCGTGGCGACCCTTTCAAAGAACTCGTGGCCGTCGCCGACGAGGTGCACGCCGACGCGATCGTGGTCGGCGCGTCGACGGCGGTCGGTCACCGTTTTGTCGGCTCGCTCGCCGTGCATCTGGTGCGGGCCGGCCGCTGGCCGGTCACCGTGGTGCCGTGACCTCCGCGAGTTCACCGTCGGGTGGCGCTGCGGCCGGGGCTCGGTTGCCCGCTCAGGGATCGGTGCGGGCCATCCGCCACGCGGCCGCGACCAACGTGAGGACGACGTAAGCCCCGAGCACCGCGAGGCCGACCCACGGCGAGAACAGATGCGGGTCGGAGTGGGCGGACATCGCCCCCGTGCCGATTTGCGACGGCAACCAACGCTCAATGCGGTGCACCACGCTCAGCGGCAGGATCTGCACGATCACCGGCGCCACGACGAGCAGCGAGGCCATCCAGGTGATGGCCGCGGCCGACGTGCGAAGCAGCGCGCCCAGCGCGACACCCCACGCGCACAGCAACACCAGATAGACGACACCGCCCGCCAGGGCGCCCGGTAGCTGCGCCGAAGACCATCCGTTGTCGAGACCCTCGGTGCCAAGCAACGCCTGCCCGACGGCGAACGCCGCCACGCAGGCGCCGGCACCGGCGACGCCCGCTACGAGGGCGTGCGTCGCCAATTTCGCTGCCAGCACGCGCAATCGACGAGGCTGGGCGAGGAATGTCACCGAGATCATGCCGGTGGAGTACTCGCGCGTCATGCACAGCACGCCGAACGCGGCGATCGCGAGCACCGCAGCGTTGACCCCCTGCAGCGAGATGCCGATCGAGTCGAACGACGCACGATCGGCGAGGGTCATGTGCCTGGCGCTCGACGCCATCGCGGCGGCGACGATCGCGCTGACCGTGACCGCGAGCCCAATGGTGAGCGCGACGGTGCGTGAGGTTTTGCCGAAGGGTCGGAGCTTCTGCCATTCCATCGCGAGGGTGTGACTCATGCTGCGGCCTCACGCGGGGTCGGAACGTATTCGCAGACCTTCGCGGTCAGCTGCATGAACGCGTCCTCAAGCGACGCGCGTTGCGGCGACAGCTCGTAGACGATCGCACCGACCCGCGCGCACAGCGCGCCGACCTGTTCGATGCTGAAACCGACGATCTCGATCGCGTCGCCGTTGCGCCAGATCGACGCGCCTTCGATCGCGAGGGCGAGGGCGATCTCGTCGAGCTGTGGGCTGCGCAATCTGACCGAGCTGTCGGCGCGCGCGGTGAACGTCTCCATACTTTCGGCGGCGATCAGCCGACCCTGCCCGATCACCACCAGTTCGCTTGCGGTGAGCGCCATCTCGCTCATCAGGTGACTCGAGATGAACACGGTGCGGCCTTGCGTGGCCAGCTCCTGCATGAACGTGCGAATCCAGCGGATTCCCTCTGGGTCGAGGCCGTTGATCGGTTCGTCGAAGATCAGCACGGGCGGGTCGCCGATCAGTGCCGCGGCGATGCCGAGCCGTTGCTTCATGCCGAGCGAAAACCCGCCGACCTTGCGCCCGGCCACCGCCTCGAGCCCGACCATGTCGAGCACCTCCTCGGCGCGGCGCGACTTGATGCCGTTCGCGGCGGCTAGCCAGCGCAGGTGGTCGATCGCGCTCTTGCTCGGGATCACCGCGCCCGCGTTGATCAACGCGCCGATTTCACACAGCGGACGACGCAAGTCCTTGTAGGTGCGGCCCCCGATCGTCGCAACCCCCTCGTCGGGATCGGTCAGCCCGAGGATCATCCGCGCGGTCGTCGTCTTCCCGCTGCCATTCGGGCCGAGACAGCCGGTGACCCGTCCGGGTTCGACACGAAACGAGAGATTGTTGACAACTGTTTGGGGCCCGTAGCGCTTCGTGAGCTGGCGGACTTCGATCATCAAGCGAGGCCTGTCTACGTGGTCGGTCAGGACGGGGAGCCAGGGACGGCTGACAACGCGCCTGCTCCATGGAGCATCGGCACCGACCGCGCCAGACCTGAACCTAATGACTCGACGCTCGGTGGTGCACAAAGAGTTCCTGGCGCGAGACCGCGTGATGCTCAGGAAGCGGCAAAGTGTAGCGAATTTCACGTTCGTGATCGCGGAGTTGGCGGTCGGCGTTGTAGACCTTGTTGAAGCGCCACAGCATGCGGATGAAGTTGGTCTGCCCGCGCATGAGGTGTCGCGCCATGATCCCGATCGTGCCGCGGGCTGCGGCGAAGCTCAGATGCTTGCGGTTGATCACCGACTGGGTGCGCACCAACTCCCGGTAGAAGACCGGCAACGGCAACTTCGTGGGCAGCACCGCGTGTTGGATGTCGAAAAGGCGGTAGTCGAGCGTGGTGAGGTCGCGCGCGTCCGTGTGCCAGATTTCCGTTCCTGGATAAGGGGTTTTGACCGTCAGGTGCCCGAGAGCGCGAACTTGCGGATGTTCTCAAACTGCTTAACATCCCAGTCGGGATCGACGATCAGGTTGATGGCGACGGTGATCCCGAGCTTGCGCGCGCACTCCAGGGCGCGCATGTTGTCGTCGCGACTCACCCGCTTGCGGAAGAGGTCGAGACCTTCCTCGTCGAGTGCCTCCATGCCGAGAAACATGTAGTTGAGGCCG
Organism: Acidothermaceae bacterium; assembly: GCA_025925185.1. The sequence goes on along the minus strand of JAICLV010000017.1, from coordinate 2,550 downwards.
AGGCGCACCCAACGCTCGAAGACCTCGGTGTTGCGCAAGAGCACGTCGGCCCGCGTCTCGAGGTAGTACTCCTTGTGGACCTTGCGCTTCTCCAACTCCGCGGCGATCGCGTTCCCGTGATCGGGCTTGATGAACGCGACGTCGTCCACGACGAAGACGTTCGGCTCGTTGATCGCGGCGAGTTCGGCGGCCGCGACGTCCGGCGAAATCCTGCGGTAGGAGCGACCGTAGAAAGTCCAGGCCGAGCAGAAGGAGCAGTCCCAGGGGCAGCCGCGCGTGAACTCGATCGAGGCGCAAGGGTCGAGCACGCCGATGAAGTACTTGTTGCGTCGACGAATGAGATCGCGGGCCGGTCGATAACTGTCGAGCGAGTCGACCATCGCGGGCGCCGCGCCCATGCCGTCGGCGGTCACGATGCCCGGAACGTCTTGCATACCGCCGTCGCGAATCGCCGCCATCAGCGCGACGATCGCCGCCTCGCCCTCGCCGCGTACCACCGCGTCCAGCCCGCCTTGCGCCTGCGAGATGACGTGCGCGGCTATGAACGACACCGAGTGCCCGCCGGCGAACACGAATCGGCGCGGGTCCGCCGCCTTGACCTCCTTCGCGAGGTCGATGACCTCGGGCACGTTCGCCAGATAGTTAAGGCCGAACCCCACGGCGTCCGGTTGAAAGGTGTTGACCTCGGCGCGCAGATCGGCGTGGGTGAGCACCTGCAGGTCGATGACGCGGACGTCGTGGCCCGCGCCGCGGGCCGCCGCGGCGACGCTTTCGAGGCCGAGCGGTTCGAGACGCAGGAAGATCTCCGAGTAGAGCAGGCAGCTGGGGTGGACGAGCAATAGCTTCACGGCGACTCCCTTCAGCGTTCGACGCCGCCGGCGACCGGCGACGTAAGACCGTTTGGCCGCTTCCCAAGACGTGGTGCTCGTATGTGTCGGCGCAGATGGCACTTGCGTTACGTCGTCGGGGAAGGGTTTGCGATCTTTGGGCGTTGGGGCCGTTCGCGTGGCCGGCGCCGCAGGTTTGCGCGGTCGGCTCGGGAGCAGACGACAACTAGGTCAAGACGGAGTCGGCCCGGCGTCGCGCGCGCCGTGCGCGTCTTGGAGCGGAATGGAGTCAGGAATGCGGTATCGCCAGCTTGGTCGGGGCGCAGAAGCGGTGCGGGTTAGCGCGATCGGACTTGGGGAGATGCCGCTGTCGCTGCGCGGCCGGCCCGACGAGGCCCACGCGGTGCGCACGATCCACGCGTCGCTCGACGCCGGCGTCACCTTGATCGACACCGCCGACGCCTACTGCGAGGGGCCGCACGACGTCGGGCATGGCGAGCGCCTCACCGCGAAGGCGCTGTCGACGTACGGGGGCGACACGTCCGACGTGATCGTGGCGACCAAGGGCGGCCACCTTCGTCACGACGACGGCGGCTGGTATGTCGACGGCCGGCCCGACTACATCAAGCGGGCCTGCGACGCGTCGTTGAAGGCGCTCGGCGTCGAGGCGATCGGCCTGTACCAGCACCACCGGCCCGACCCCAAGGTCCCCTACGCCGACACGATCGGCGCGCTGCGCGAACTGCTCGACGAGGGCAAGATCCGGCTCGCCGGCATCTCGAACGCCAACGTCGAGCAGATCAAGGCGGCCGACGAGATCCTCGGCGGCCGCCTGGCGAGCGTGCAAAACCAGTTCGCCCCCAACTTCCGCAGCTCGGCTGGCGAGCTCGACTTCACCAACGACCAAGGGATCGCGTTCTTGCCCTACAGCCCGCTTGGCGGCATCGGTAACGCTGACGAGATCGAGCGCGAGTTCCCCGTGTTCGCCGAGGTGGCCCGCGAGCGCGGCGTCTCCCCCCAGCAGGTCGCGCTGGCCTGGATGCTCGCCAAGGGCGGCAACGTCATCCCGATTCCCGGTTCAAGCCGGCCCGAGACGGCGCTCGCGTCGGCGCACGCCGCCGACATCGAGTTGTCGGACGACGACGTCGCCCGGCTCGACGAGTCATGACTCTGCCGAACTCAGCGCTCGCGGCGCGGCTGGTCGAACACGGCAAGCCGCTGTCGGTCGAGCGGGTCGAGCTCGCGACGCCGTCGGACGACGAGGTGCTCGTGGAGTTGCGGTTCGCGGGCCTGAACCCCGTCGATGGCTACGCCGTCGAGGGCAAGGTCGCGGCCGACGGCCCGCTGCCGCGCACGCTCGGCGCGGAGGCCACCGGCTTTCTCGACGGCGCACCGGTCCTGGTCTGCGGAGAGGGTCTCGGCGCGCGTCGCGACGGCGTCTTCGCGACCGCCGCGACGGTGCCACGTTCGGCGATTCACCCGTTGCCGCAAGGGGTGCCGCTCGACGCGGCGGCGGGGCTCGGCATCGTCGGGCTGACGACATGGCGGGTCGTCGAGCTCGCCGAGGTGCGTGCCGACGACCGGGTGTTGGTGCTCGGCGCCAGCGGCGGCGTCGGTCAGTCGGTCGTCTCGTACGCCGCGTCGAAAGGGGCGCAGGTGTGGGGGCAGACCGGCAGCCGCGACAAGGTCGAGGCGATCATCGAGGCCGGCGCCAAACAAGCGG
>JAICLV010000215.1 GCA_025925185.1 Acidothermaceae bacterium | reverse complement strand
GCGATGCCGGCCGACTCCTGACCGCGATGCTGCAGCGCGTACAGGCCGAAGTAGGTGAGGTTGGCGACCTCTTCGCCGGGGGCCCAGACGCCGAAGACCCCGCACGCGTCCTGCGGGCCTTTGTCGTCGTCCAAGAGATGGTGGTGAAGCCTGCCATCGCCACCGGGCACGGGCGAAGCTCCTTGCGGGAGAGGGGCGGGACTTCGTCCAGTGTACGGGCTCGGTCCTGACCGCTCGCAGGTTCACCCGCCGCCCACTCCATGATCGTTGGGCGGGATATGCCGTCGCGGCGCGGCACGGACCGCCCGCATAATGCGGCAATGGTCCACGGCGGAGGCTCCAGCGAGGCGGCGGCGACCCACGCGGCCGTTCGCGACCACATCGACGCATTCAACGCGCATGACACCGACCGCCTGATCGCTGGCCTGCATCCCGACGTCATCTGGGCGACAGGTTCGGACGTGTTCCGCGGCGCCGCGCAGGTGCGCGACGTCCTTTTCGACGACTGGCTGTGGGCGATGCGGCCCTCACTCGCGGCCCGGACGCTGTTGATCGACGGCGAGGCGGCGGCGGGCATGTTCCACGAGGTGTTGACCGTGGACGACGAGGCGCGTGCGTTCGACATCGCCGTCTTCTTCACCGTCTCCGGTGGTGTGATCCGCAGCGTCAAGGTTTTCCGTGAGGGCAGCGCCGACATCAAACCGCCGTTCGTCCCGGCCGACTTCGAGCCGCCGATCGCCTTCCCGGCTGGGGACTTCCGGCTGGAGCCGCTTGGCCCCCAGCACAACGAGCGCGACTACGCGGCCTGGATGTCGAGCATCGAGCACATCCGACGGTCGCCAGGTTTCCCCGACGGGAACTGGCCGCACGAGATGAGCCTCGAGGAGAACCGCTCGGACCTGGTGCGACATGCCAAAGACTTCACCGACCGGAAGGGCTTCACCTACACCGTCCTCGATTCGAGCGACGACGTCGTCGGCTGCGTGTACATCTATCCGGCCAAAGACGGCGTCCACGATGCGGAGGTGCAGTCGTGGGTGCGCAAGTCGCAAGCGGCTCGCGACGACGCGTTCCGACACGCGCTCGCCGAGTGGCTGACAAGCGACGCATGGCCGTTCGACCGTCCCTTCTATCCGCCGTTACTCGCCTAAGGAGCTCACCGTGACGGGATTTGAAGCAACCGCGCGTGTCGACGTGGCCGCTCCACCTGAGCGGGTGTGGGACGCGATGACCCGCCCCGACCAGGTCGCGCAGTACATGATGGGCGCGCGGGTCGACAGCGACTGGCGGGTGGGCAGCACCATCACCTGGTCGGGCGAGTGGAACGGCAAGCCTTACCAAGACAAGGGCAAGGTCCTCGCCGCCGAGCCGGGGCAGCTGCTTGAGGTCACGCATTACAGCGCGCTCAGCGGCGCGGCCGACGTGCCGGAGAACTACCACACCGTGCGCTACGAACTGAGTGAAGCGGACGGCGGGACGACCGTCTCCCTAACGCAAGACGGGTGCGCGAGCGAGGAGCAGGCACGACAGTTCTCGCAGAACTGGCAAGGGATGCTCGACGGATTGAAGAAGGTCGCTGAGACCGGTTGAGCCCACGCCTCCGGGCCGGCGGGCACGAGAGGGTTACAACGCTAATGCGGGCTGGCGAGGCTGAGGCGCTGCTGCTTCAGGTCACAAGGTCGCGACCGTGACCTCGATCGCGACAGGGCCTGCCGTCGTGCCGCTGCTGATCTGCTGCACCTGCTCCAGCTCGCCGTCGATGTTGCGATAGACGATGAGCCGGTCGCGACTCAGATCGACGATCCAGTACCACTCGACCCCGCCGGCGGCGTACAGCCCGCGTTTGCGACCCAGGTCGATGTGCCTGGTCGAGGGCGATAGCACCTCGACGATCAACAGTGGAGCGATGGTGAGGAGCTCGTCGTCGGGCGCCGGACCGGTGATCAACAGATCGGGACCAAACTCCGCGTCGGGCAGCCGCCACCCGGTGCCCGCGCCAACGTACAGTTCTTGGCCGGCGACGGCCTGGCGCAGCAGCGAGCCGAGTGACACGACGACGCGGCCATGCCGATTTGTGGTGCTGCTCACGACGCACGCGCCGTCCCACCACTCGGCGTGCGGAATCGCTGGCAGCGCCTCGAATTCCGCGCGCGACATCGGCACGACGAGCACGCCTCCTGCGGGCGGTCGCAGGTCGCGAAGATCCATGACGCCCAATGTATGCGCCTCACGCCGCGCGATGGGAGCGTCCGCCATGCACCGCCCACCATGACCGCTCGCCGACGATCACCAGGTCGAGCAACTCGCATCGGGTGAGCGCCGCTATCCGCCCCCGCAGACCCTCCCACAACCGCCAATCCTCGGCGAGCGGCTCGCCGTCGGCACGCGACACCGCGAGGACCACGCCGGGCGGGTCGATGTCGTCGATCGTGTGCGCCAGCCCGTCGAGTTCGAGGGTGCCGGGTTCGTGCCCGTCCGGTTCGATCGCGAAGCCGACGACGACGACGTGATCCTCGTCGGTGAACAGCAACCACACGCAGCCCTCGTCGTCCGGCCGCATCTTGCTTCGGACGTCGGCGGCGAGGTCGTCGTACCAGTCGGCCGACAGCTCGGAATCTGGTTCGTCAGTTGGCATGCGACGAGCCTGCCCGATCGGAGGTCGGCGGCGTCGGTCAGCGACAGCCGTCTGTGGACAAGCGAAATCAGAGCAGTGGAAGCAGCGGGCTCAGGTCGCTGCGTTCACCGCTCGCGCGCACGCGGCCGTCGGCGACCGCGTCGGCCCAGCGAATCCGGCCGGCGGCGAGCTCGATCCAGGTGTTTGGGTCGGTCTCGACGACGTTGGGCGGCGTGCCGCGCGTGTGCCGCGGCCCCTCCACGCATTGCACCGCCGCGATCGGGGGAACCCGCAGTTCGACCGAGCGACCCGGGGCCTTGGCGACCATCGTGTCGAGCAAGGCGCGAGTGGTGACGCGCAGCGCGTCGAGGTCCGAGACCGTGACGACGCCAGGCACCTGCGCCAAATCGAGACCATGGACGACACCCTCGAGACAGCGCGTGACGACGAAATCGTCAAGCCGCATCGGGCCGAACCGCGTGTTGACCACCCGCTCGGCGTCCGCCTCATCGAGCGCGTTGCCCAGGTTCACGAGGGCGAGAGCCAGGTTTTCCCTTAGCTCAGCAGGCCTTTGGCCAGCCGCTGCGTCGACCTCACGTTGCGCGATGACCTCTCCCGCGCTCGGAACCGCGGTGAGGTACTGCGCGACCGACAGCGCCTCTCCGTCCTCCGGCGCAGGCTCCGCGAGCCGCAGCGGAACCGCGTTGACGCACGCGGCGAAATGCGCGACCAACTCGGCTACCCGCCAACCCGCCAACCGGGTCGGT
>JAICLV010000014.1 GCA_025925185.1 Acidothermaceae bacterium | reverse complement strand
TTCTTGTGCTTGTGATAATATTCGAGCGGGTCTTCGATCGTGATGATGTGGGCGTCATCACGTTCTTCGTTGATGATGTTGATCATCGACGCCAAACTGGTCGTTTTACCCGAACCGGTCGGGCCGGTCACGAGGACGAGACCGCGCGGCTCCAACGCGAGTTGGGCCAAGATCGGGGGGAGTCCGAGCTCCTCGAGCGGGATCGCTCCGACGCTCACCCGCCGGAACACCAGGCCGGCCGAGCCGCGGGAGCGAAACGCGTTCACCCGGAAGCGTCCGACGCCGGGCAGCGAGAAGGCGAAGTCGGCCTCGTTGGTGCGGGCGAACTGGTCGATCAAGTCGGGGCGCATGACCTCGCCGACCATCCGCTCGGTGTCGGCCGCGTTGAGGTCGGCGGTCTGCAGCTTGCGCAGTCGGCCGTCGATGCGCACGCGTGGCGGCGACCCGACCTTGCAATGCAGGTCGGAGCCACCCGACTCGACCAAAGCGCGCAAAAACGGCTCGATGCTAAGAGGAGCGGTCACGAAGAATTTCTTCGGCGTCCGCGCCCCCCGGCTTGACTGCGCAGCGCGCTCAATCCGCGATCGTCGCGCTACTCGATGACGGCGATGAGATCGCCGCGCTACCCGATGACGGCGATGAGATCGCCTTCTTGGACGACGTCGCCTTCGGCGACCTTCACGCTGACCGAGCCGGAGGCCTCCGCCACCACGGGGATCTCCATCTTCATGGACTCCAAGATCACCAGGGTGTCACCGTCCTCGACCTGCTGGCCCTCGGTCACGACGATCTTCCAGACATTCGCGACCAACTCGGCGCGGACTTCCTCGGCCACCGTGGCTCCCTTCGCAACGTGATCAGCATCCAACCAGGTGCTCCATGATCACGAAACTTCTACGGCGCGGGGACCGAATCGTTTTCGTGATCATGGGCGGACGCCCGAGCGGGCGCGCCGAACGGGCCTGTCGCGCACAGCGGCCCCGTTAGCGGCGGGAGCGCATTCGCTCGATCAGCCCGGTGTCGTAGCGCCCAGAGACGAACTCGGGGTCGTCGAGCAGCTCGACGAAGAACGGCAGGTTCGACTTGAGTCCCTCGACCTCGAAGGCGGCCACCGCCTCCCGGGCGAGTGCCAGCGCCGCCGCGCGGTCGTCGCCGCGCACGCACAGCTTGGCCATCAGCGGGTCGTAGAACTGGGTCACCCGGTTCCCCTCGCGATACCCGGCGTCAACGCGCACGCCCGGGCCGCTCGGCTCGACCCATCTGGTGATCGGCCCCGGGCTGGGAAAGAACCGCTTGGGGTCCTCGGCGTAGACCCGCAGCTCGATGGCGTGCCCGGTCGCCGACACCGCCGATGGATCGAATGACGGCGGCTCCCCCGCTGCAGCGAGCAGCTGCTGTTCGACCAGGTCGACGCCGGTCACCAGCTCGGTGATCGGGTGCTCGACCTGCAACCGCGCGTTCATTTCGAGGAAGTAGAACTGACCGCCGGAGTCGAGACTGGCCGGGTCGAGCAAGAACTCCACCGTGCCGGCGCCGCGGTACCCCACTGACTCCCCCGCGCGCGCCGCCGCCGCGCACATCCGCGCACGCAGCTCCGGCGTAAGCACGGGGCACGGTGTCTCCTCAGCGACCTTCTGATGCCGCCGCTGCACCGAGCAGTCGCGCTCGCCCAGCGCGATGACCCGGCCGTCGGCGAGTCCGAGAATCTGCACCTCGACGTGCCGCGCCGACGCGACATACCGCTCGAGCAGGATCGCTGGATTGGCGAAGAACCGCTGCGCGCTGTTTTGCGCGGTGGCGAACGCCGTCCGAAGTTGGCCTTCGTCGCCGGCGATGCTCATACCGATGCCCCCGCCGCCGCCGGCCGCCTTCACCATCAGCGGGTAGCCGACCTCTTTGGCGGCGAGCACCGCCGACTCGACGTCGGTCACCGGCTCGCGGGTGCCCGGCGCGACCGGCACCCCGGCGTCGCCGACCAAGTTTCGCGCGGCCACCTTGTCGCCCATCGCGACAATCGCCTCCGGCGACGGGCCGATCCACACCAGCCCCGCCTCGCCGACCGCGCGCGCGAAGTCAGCGTTCTCCGACAAGAACCCGTAACCAGGGTGGATCGCCTGCGCGCCGGACTGTTTCGCCGCCTCGATGACTTTCGCGATGTCGAGATAGCTCTCGGACGGCGCGGCTGCGCCGAGCAACACCGCGTCGTCCGCCTCTTGCACGAACGGCAGCTCAGCGTCGACGTCGGAGTGCACCGCGATGGCCTTCACGCCCATGCGCTGCACGGTGCGGATCACGCGTCGCGCGATCTCGCCACGGTTGGCCACGAGGACGGACTCGAACACGGTTTTCGCCTTTCGGGGTTGGCTTTCGAACCATGAGCGGACGACGCGAACGGAGCCGTTCCTCGCTCGCCGTCGTTATCGTGCGTGACGCTCGCCGAGCAGCCGCCAGGCGGCTGGCAGCAGACAGGCGGCCAGCGCCACCTTCACCACGTCTCCCACGAGGAACGGGAAGACACCGAGTTCCATCGCCTTGCTGTACGAGACGCCAAGGTGGTGGCTGAGCCACCACACGCCGGGCAGGTAGATGAGCGCGCTGCCCAGGAGAAACGACCCCGCGACGGTGTCAGGTCTGCGGTCGAGGCCGCGGCGGGCCTGCCAGCCGACGACCGCGCTCGCGAGCACGAAACCGAGCAGGAAGCCGAATGTGGAGCCGACGAAGTAGCTCCAGCCGTGCGCCCCGTCGGAGAACACCGGCAGCCCGATCAGACCGAGCAGCAGGTACAGCACCTGTCCGAGCACGCCGCGCAGCGGGCCCACGGCGGCTGCCGCGAGCAGCACGGCGAACGTCTGCCCGGTCACCGGCACCGGCGTGCCGGGGATGTGGAAGGACACCTGGGCGAGCAGCGAGGTGAAAGCGGCGACGCCCGCCACCTCGGCCGCGAGTCGCAGCGTGTGGGCATTGGTCGCCGTCGTGGCTGGAGCCCCGGACAACCGGTCGGCGAGCACCGGGCGGTGGGGACGGGAGGCGCTGAGGTCAACTGTCGATGCGGTCACGACTGCGAACCTATCGGGCGGCCCGGACCCCACCGACCGGCGGCGCGCCACGAACTTTGCTCAACCGTTTTGTGAGATCCCCACAATATGACGGTCTTGGTTGGGGCCGCTGCTCGCTAGGCGGCGACAATTCGCGTCAGGGTTTCGACAACCCAAGGGTCGTACTCGTAGGCCATCCCGAGCCGCAGCCGCTCCAGCGCGTCGGCGGTCGCCTCAGCGCTGTGGCTGTCGCCGACGAGGTCGTCGTACGCGCTGACCGCCTTGATGATCCGGCTCTCGACCGGCAGCGACTCGTCGGGCGCCTCGCGATGCCGGCGGTACGGGTCGGCCTGGCGGGCCACGATGTCGGCGACCCGGTCGAGCACCCCGGTCGTCTTGATGACGTCGGCGCCAAGCTCCGCGACCCGACGTCGTTCGACCGGGGCGACGACGAGCGTCGAGCCGCCGGGAATCGGATCCGTCAGCGAGAGCTGTCCGATGTCGTGCAGCAGCGCGGCGTACTCGAGGTCGCCGATTTCGCTCTCCGTCAGACCCATCTCGCGTCCCACAGCCACGGCGAGCGAACTCACCCGGTGCGCGTGACCCACCTCGACGTAGCCACCGACCTCTGCCACCCGAGACAGCGAGCGTATCGTTTGACGATATGTTGTGCGGATCGCCGCATAACGTCGAAACGCGAACTGCGTCAAGAGCAAAGGCACGCAGAAAATCGGTAAGGCATAGAGCTTCATGGACGGCGTCGCCAGCGCCATCAACACGCCCGTGGCGCCAACCGCGGCCCACAGCCCGGCGCCCGCGCCGATCTCGTCGCGCAACATCCAGCCGAATGCCACCCGTCGTCCACTTGACCGCACGAAGGCGGCGAGTGCGAGATCGGCAATGCCGGCGAGCGCGACGACCATCACCATGAGCAACGCGACCCAGCGCAGGTCTTCCTTGTATTGCGAGACGCGCAGCGTCGCGAGGTTGTGCGGCGCGGTCGCGCGAAACACCAGCCCGCCGACAGCCGCCGCGACCACGCGACGCGACACCGCCGTCCACCGGAGTCGGCGTCCGGCCACGATGTGCACGACGGAGCCGAGACCAGTGCCGAGCGCGACGACGAACCCGACCTGGGCGATCGGCAACGACACCGGTTGCCCTCCGACGGCGAACAGCATCGCGTAACCCAACCCGGCCGACGCGGCGATCGGCGCGGCGGGCCGGTCGCCTGGCAGGCGAACTTGCACCAACTCGCCGACGGCGATGAGCGAAACGAACGCGACCGCGACGTCCGGCCGGACGACGCCGTTGGCGAGCGTGAACCCGGACGCGACGACGCAGCCCACCGCGACAGCGATGACCAGGAGACGATCGGCGGGCGAGGCGGCGGAATAACGAAATCGCGTCGTCACGAGACCTCGGCCCGGAGGTCGTACATCGGTGACCGCTGATAGGGCGGCGTCCCGAACGCGGCGATGCCGGCCGCCGGGTCGTCGTGGTCGCGGAACACCAAGACGGCGGGGTCGACTACCTCTTCCGACGGTTCGACGTGGGATTCCCATCCCTGGGAGGTGACGGCGGCGACCAGCGCGTCGACCATTCGCGTGTCGAACTGCGTGCCGGCCCAGCGCTTGAGTTCGCGCATGGCGGCCTCGACCGAGCGCGCGCTTCGGTACGACCTAGTCGACGTCATCGAGTCGAAGGCGTCAGCGACCGCGATGATCCGGGCGAACTCGGGGATCTGGTCGCCCGCCAGACCATCGGGGTAGCCGAGCCCGTCGACGCGCTCATGGTGATGCCGGATGCCGAGCATCGCCTCGTTCAGGAAGGCGATGCCGCTGACCATTTCGACGCCGCGGGTCGGGTGCAGCTTGATGGTGTCGAATTCGGCATCGTCGAGTGGCCCGGTCTTTTGCAGCAATTTCGTCGGCACGCCAAGCTTTCCGACGTCGTGCAACATTCCCGCGTAATGCAGCATCTCCAGCCGGTCTTCGCGCATGCCGAGTTGCTCGGCAAGCATGGCCGACGCCTTCGCGACACGCTCGCTGTGACCGCGGGTGTAGTAGTCCTTGGTCTCGACCGCCCTGATGAGCGACGCGACGGTCGCCTCATAAGCCTTGTGCTGCTCGCCGTACTGCTGGAACGCCCAGCGCGCGATGAGCAGGGGCGCGAGCACCAAAAGGGCCGCGACCGGCCCGACGCCACCGGTCCACAAGACGACCATGATGAGGCCGATCATGCCGTAGCCGAAGCTGGAGAGGGCCACCTCGCCAAGGCCTCCCCACCACACACTCAGCAACGAGACGCGCGTCGAGAGCTTGATGGCATACGCGACGAAGAAGTTGTTCAACACGACGAAGGTGAAGCCCGCCAGGATCACGGCGGGAAGGCACTCCGGAAAGCGCGCCGGGATAAAGCCGACTCCGGCGGCACCTGGCAATGCCTCGTACAGGAGGCCGGACAGAAATGCGCTCACGGCCATCTGCGACCCGTTGAACAGCCGCTTGAACCACGGCCGGGCCCTGGCGTACGTCGCCGCGCTCACCATGCACAAGGCCCCCGCCGCCCATGGGTTGAGCAGCAGCACGGCGGACAAGGCGAGCGGATAGCCCGTCGACACACTAAAAAACCTGAGACGTGTGTCGACGTACGCGGAATCCGCTATCCAGTACAAGACGCCGAGGACCACGAACTCACGCCACTGAGATGCGGCACGAGGAACGGCGGCAGCCGAAAGTGCAAGCGCGACCGCGATAACCACGCACACATAGGCGCGGGCCGTCGTCGGTAACGAACGCATGCTGGTTCCTAACCCGGGGAAGTCATAGGCGAGACGGGCGACGTGAGGGCTCAGTCAGCTCCAGTGGGAGTTAGCGCCGTTGACGATGGTCTCGACGATCTTCGCAAACTTGTGCATCCTTATCGCCACCCTGCAGATTTGTCGCGACTTCCGCTAGCTGTCACGCAAATTCCGCTTCGCTCGAGCATCGGCACGAATGCCGACGAGGCGACACCAAATCCAGATGAGTCGGTATCGATGCCCACGTTGCTACTGACAGGCCCAACGTGCCCGTCTCGCACTATGCAGTTGTCTCGCAACCCGGGAAATTGGGGATTCTCGGGGTGCAAGCAACGCCAGCCTCACCGGCACGCCGGCGCAACGGGCGTTACTCGATAAGGAGTGAATCGGGCAAGATCGGGGCAAGTCAAGACCCGTACGACACTCTGACCACAAGGCTTTCGGAGCACCCCAGCCAGGCCAGTCATTTGTGACTACTCATTAGACCGAATGCTGTGCCCGTCAGTCGATCTTCACCCCATTCTTCCGATTCATCCTTGCTCTTTGCGACGCGCGCGACGCGCAAACCCTCGCGTCGCGACTCGACGCTGCACTACGCTCGCGTCCACACTCGGTGATCGAGAGCATCCAGGTGGTGACGACGGTGGGCGCGACACGCTCGGCCGACAGCCCGGCAGCCCGCGCGCTCGCCATCGCCCAGGGGCTAGAGGCGCTGCTCGCCGCGCGGCACGACGACGCAACGGCGCGCTTCGACGCCGAACTGGCTGCGGCCGTCACCGCTGGACGCCTCGACGACGAGACCGCGCGAACGCTGCGCTGGTGGCAACGCGCGTCGGTGCGCGGCGCGCAGAGCTACCTCGCCGACCTGTTGCCGGGCGTGTTGCATGCGGACGACACCGCGCAGCGTCGGTCGCGCGCACAAGCCGACCTGGCGGCCGCGTCGTGGCGCGAGGCAACCGACACCACTGCCCAGATTCGCGCCGCCGCGACGACCGACACCCACGAGGCGACCGACACCCACGAGGCGACCGACACCCACGAGACGACCGACACCAACGAGGCGACCGAGGCGACCGAGACTCGCGAGGTCCCCGAAGCGACCGGCGCCGCCAATGCCGCGGACACTCGGCTACGCGTGCGTCTGGTCGCTGTGCCGCGGCATGCCGCGCCAACAGCCGCCGCGAGTCCGACCGCAACGCCCAACGGAAAGGACACCTCTGGCGATGACCACTCTGCGACTACTGCCTGAGCTAGAGGACGCGCTTCGGCAGGTGCCAGGCATCCGCGCGGTCAGCGTGGTGACCGGTCCCGACAGCGTGCCTACGGAGATTCACATCGTCGCCAGCCGGACCAAGGGCGCCAAGCAGGTCGTGCGCGACGTTCAGTCGTTGGCGCTCGCCGCGCACGGCATCGACATCGACCACCGCATCGTCAGCGTCGTGCAGTTCGACGACGGCGACGTCAACGCGCCCGCAGTCATCAGGCTGCCAGACACCCCTGAGCGCGTCGCGTCGTCCGACAGCGTGCCGCGCCCGCTTATCGCGTCGATCAGCATCCGCACGGCCGGCTCCGAGGCCGACGCGTCGGTCGTCGTCTCGACGGGCGACGACTCCTATGAGGGGCGTTCGATCGGTCCGTCGACGATGAGCCACCGGCACACCCTCGTCGCGCGCGCCACCCTCGACGCCGTCGGAGAATTGCTCGGCCTGCCCGCCGAAATCGAGTTCGCCACGGTCACGCCGATGGGCACGAGGCGGATGGCCGCGTGTGTCATCCAAGTGGCGGTGCCACGGGTTGGCGAACTCGTGCTCACCGGCTCGGCCTTGGTGCGCAACGACGAGGCCGACGCGGTGGCTCGCGCGGTGCTCGACGCCTTGAACCGACGGCTCGCCGGTTAGCACCGGCCGTCCCGGCCGCAGCGGTTCCTACCCGCGCTGCGTACGCACCCAGTCCAACGTGCGGGTGACGCCCTCGTCCAACGCGGTGAACGGCTCCCACCCGATGCCGTGTCGCGCCGACGAGACGTCGAGCGTGATGGCCTGCAACTCACCGAGCCTCGCCTCAGCGAACGCCGGCTCGTCGGGCATCCCCGCTGCACGCGCGACCGCGGTGTGCAGTTCGCGCACCGACGTGCCGACGCCAGTGCCGATGTTGAACCGGCGGCCATTGCCCGCGTCGCCGGCGGCGCGCGCGAACGCGTCGACCACGTCATCGACGTAGACATAGTCGCGCACCGCGGTGCCGTCACCGAAGATCTTTCCCTGGCCACCGTCGAGCAGCGCGCTGCAGAAGATGGCCACGACGCCGGCTTCCCCGTGCGGGTCTTGCCTCGGGCCGTAGACGTTGCTCAACGCCAACGCCGTCGACTGCAAGCCGTACAAATGCCGATACGTGCCAAGGTAAATCTCACCGCACACCTTCGACGCCGCGTATTGCGAGTGTGGGTCGACGCCGACGCGTTCGCTCACCGGCAGATGATCCGGCTCACCGTAAATTGAGCCGCCGGACGACGTGAACACCACCTTGCGCACGCCAGCCGCGCGTGACGCCTCCAACACGTTGATCGTGCCGAGCACGTTCAGCCGCGCGTCTTCTAGCGGCTCGCGCACGCTCACCCTGACATCGATCTGCGCGGCCAGGTGAAATAGCACCTCTGGGTCGGACGACGCGACGACATCACCAAAGCCGGCGTCGGTGATGTCCGCCTTCACAAAGGAGAACCGCGCAGCCCCACCCTGGCCGCCAGCGCGCCGAGCGTCGTCGAGGTTGCTCAACTTGCCGTGTGACAGGTCGTCGACGCCAACGACGTCATGCCCGTCAGCCAGCAACCGGTCGACGAGATTCGATCCGATGAAGCCGGCGGCGCCGGTGACGAGACAACGCAATGCGGATACCTGCTAACTGGGCGGCGGAGTTGGGGACGACGGCGCACTGCCATACGGCGGCGCCGGCGGTCGGGGTGCGGGTGGCGTTCCCGCCTGGCCGGTTCCGCCATACTGCGGGGCATACGACGGCGTCGGCGACTGCACGCCCCCGCCGTAGCGAACTCGAGCGGCCGGATGCAACCACAGGTACCCGAGCGCTCCCAGCCCGACGAAGAGCAGAAGAAGCAACGCGAGGTCCTGGCCTTCGACGATCGCCATCAACACGAGGTACGCGAGCACAAGTCCGCTCGCCGTCGCACGGGCGAGCGGGTCGCCGCCAACCAGCCGAGGCAGCGACGCGATCACTCCGCCGGCGACCGCGACGAACAAGATGCCGATAACGAGCACCTTCACGCCGACGCTGGTCTCGAAGGAGCTCGCGATGAGATGCGCGACCAAATACATGACGCCGACCGCCCCGACTCCGCCCGCGAACGCGAGCAGGACGTCGCGCGCGACACGCACCGGGTTATAACGAAGCGCGACCTGTCCGCTCGATTCTGCGGTGCCGAAGAAGCTGCGAATTCGCGGTGCCACAGCCAAAATCAGCGCAGCCGCCCAGCACATCAACATGGTGACGACGGTCATGGCGCCATGAGAATCCAGGCTGTGCAAGGCCGCGCGGGTACCGGGCGAACCGTCGATACCCGCGTTGCTGAACAACACCGCTAACCCGTAGCCGACGAGGGGAACGAACGCGACGGCGCGGGCGCGCGCGTCACACTCGGTGACTCGCCACGCCAAGAAGCCGAGCCAGCCGCAAAAAGCCAGCAAGATGACCAGCGTCGCCAACGCGTAGAGCGCCATCCCGGGCGCGCCCACGCCGTCCGAGTCGTCAAACAGACTGGTTACGTCGTGCACGTGCAGCGCGACTGTGACACACAGCCAGATCGCGCTGGCCGCCATCAGCGAAACGACCGCGAGCAGCTCGACCGGGATCGTGGCGAGATTTCCGGGCAGCCGACGCTGCGCGTCTCCGATCTGCTCGCGGACGCTGCGATAGGTGCGTGACGCCTGTGTAGGAGCGTCAACCGGTTGGCCGCATCTGCCGCAATACGCCGCTTGCGCATCGAGATCGGCGCCGCATCGCGAACAACTTCGCGGGGCTTGCATGGCTGAACTCCCAGAGTCGAGCGGGATTTCGATGGGCAGCGGCAGCCTAGCAAGATCCTACCGGCGAGCGCCCGTGGGGGAAGCGAGTACGCCCTACTCGGGGCGGTATTCGAGCTGCGAGATCTCGACCCGGACCTCGCGGATGCGGGTAAGCACTTTCGCGCGTAACTCGTCGGGGGCGAGATCACACCCGCAGCTGCGGGCGACCAGCGCTTTGACCGCTTGGTCGAGGCCGTATTGGCGAAGACAAGGGCCACACTCATCGAGGTGCTCGCGGATCTTCGCGCAGTCGTCGGGCCCGATCTCGCCGTCGAGGTAGACGTAGACCTGCTCGAGCACCTCGTCGCAGGGCGTCTCGTGCGGTTTGCCGCAGCTCATCGCACTCCACCGCCCTCGCTGTCTGGCGCCTGCTCGCCGCCGACCGGACCCCGCACGACCCCGCGATCCCGAGCGTAATCCTCCAACGCGGCGCGCAAGGCCCTTCTGCCGCGATGCAACCGCGACATCACGGTGCCGATCGGCGTGCCCATGATGTCGGCGATCTCCTTGTACGCGAAACCCTCGACGTCGGCGAGATAGACCGCGATGCGGAACTCCTCGGGCAGCGCCTGCAGCGCTTCCTTCACGTCGGAGTCGGGCAGGTGGTCGAGCGCCTCGGTCTCCGCGGACTTCAGCCCGGACGACGTGTGCTCGGCGGCGCGCGCGAGCTGCCAATCCTCGAGCTCGTCGCCGCCGGCCTGCCGCGGCTCACGCT
Source organism: Acidothermaceae bacterium (assembly GCA_025925185.1). Next base: position 14,042 of record JAICLV010000014.1, on the reverse strand, counting down.
GCTTCTTGCGGTAGCTGTTGATGAATGTGTTCGTGAGGATGCGGTAGAGCCACGCCTTGAGGTTGGTGCCCTCTTCGAACTGGTGATAGGCGGCGAACGCCTTGACGAAGGTCTCCTGCACGAGATCCTCGGCGTCGGCCGGGTTGCGCGTCATGCGCAGCGCAGCGGAATAGAGCTGATCGAGGAACGGCATCGCGTTGCGCTCAAAGCGCGCGCTGCGTTCCTCCGTCGACTCCTCGACCGTCGCCACCGACCCAGCCTCTCCCGTTCGCTCTTCTCGTGCGGAGACTATCGGGCGGGTCGCGCCGCCGGTCCGGCGCGGGGCGACGGCGGAGCGCGCCGACGGGCTCCACTCCGGCCACTCGAGCGGCGAACTGGCGGGACGGAGCTGAAGCAAGAGACCACCTCGAAAGGGGACGCGCCGCCGGCGTTTTCCGGCGGTTTCGCAAGACATCAACAGTCATCCACGCCGACGGATTCCCCTCAGCCGCCGACGAGCGAGTTGATCCACACGGTGCCCCTGGCGGCCGCCGCCTCGAACGACGGCGTTTTCAGGCCGTGATCGGCGCCCGCCACCTCGATCAATGTGACCTTCTTTGGGAACTCCCCGGGCCGACCAAAAGCGTCACGCTCACCTTGGACGACGAGAAGCGGCACGGCCACCCGCAGCTCGTCCGCGCGACTCTTCTCGGGCTTGCCGGGTGGATGCAATGGGAAGGCGAGCGCCACGACGCCCACCGCCCCGCAGGACGCGGCCGTGCGGCAGGCCACCCGGGCCCCGCTGCTGCGGCCCGACACGACGATCGGACGGGCGCGCAGCTTGCGGGCGAGTGGCTGGAACGGGCCGCGCCCGGCGGCCAGGGTGGAGACCACTTCGATCCAGGCGGCGTCGAGCTGACGGGCCGGCGCGGGCGCGCGGCGCCCGGCCACCCGGTAAGGCTGGCGTACCCGGGCCACCACGATGCCGGCCGCGACCGCGGCGGCCGAAAATGCGACCAGGTCGGGCGCCTCGACGTCGCCGCCTGCACCGTGCCCGAGCACGAGCACCGCGTTTGCGGCTCCACGCGGCGGCTCGACGATGACTTGCGCGACACCCGCCGGGGTGTCGACGGAGATCAGATTCAGTGCGACTCGACTTTCGCCTGGCAGGCCATACAGCGCGCCGCCTCCGGCCGCGCCTCCAGCCGACCCTCGGGCAGCGGCTCCCCGCAGGTGACGCACAGCCCGTAGGTTCCGTCCTCGATCCGGCGCAATGCCTCAACAACGTGTCGTCGTTGCTCGGTCGCGACCTCGAGCAGCGCGGCCGCCCGCGCGTTGTCAGCAAGATCCAGTCCGGCGTCCGCGTCACCCGGCGTGCCGTGATGCTCGGACTCGCCCACCCGCGGGGTCAGCGTGGCGATCGACCGGTCAAGGTCGGCGAGACTCGCCTCAAGGCGCTCTCGAGCTTCCTGCGTGTCCACGGTTCGCACCGGATCCGCCCCATCTCTTGGCCGAGTGCCGCTGGTCGAGTGTTGTGCATCCTGCAGGTGTATTGCTTGCAGACTCGACGCGTCTACCCCTCGTTACCCAGCTTTTCAGCGCCGGGATCCTCGACAGGAGCGATGAGCTGCGGCCCGTTGTTGCGCACGTCGTTGACCTGTGGCGAGACCGGATATGCCCCGAGCCGGCCGGGCGCGGCGGGCACCAGCAGCGGGCTCAGTTGTTTCGGGTCGTCGAGGCGAGGGTCGAGCCAGCGGTCCCAGTTGTCCGACTCGACAAGCATCGGCATCCGGTCGTGAATGCGACCGAGGTCGTCGGCCGCGGCCGTCGTGATCACCGTGCACGACCACAGCCAGGGGTCGGACCCCTCGGCCGCGTTCGGGTCGCGCCAGAACTCGTACAGCCCGGCCATCGGCAAGATGCCGCCGCCGCGGCTGTGGATGAAATACGGCTGCTTGGTTGCCTTCTTGGCCGACGAGCTCAACTTGTCGGGCGCGTCGCTCGCGCCGTCGTCGGAGTACCACTCGTAGTAACCGTCGGCAGGCAAAAGACATCGACGCGCGGCGAACGCCTTGCGGAACGCGGGTTTCTCCGCCAATGTCTCGGCGCGGGCGTTGATCAGCCGGCTGCCGATCTTCGGGTCCTTCGCCCACGACGGAACCAAACCCCATCGGACGACGCGCAGCTGGCGCTGCGGCGGCGCGCTGAGGTTTTCCTTGTCGAGCCGCTCCACGACGGCGTAGACGGGGTCGGTCGGGGCGACGTTGTAGTTGTGGGTCAACGCCTCCTCGACCGCCGCCCGCTCGACGTCGAATTCCTCGATGAGGTCGACCGGATCTCTCGCTGTCGCGTAACGCCCACACATAGCGTCAGGATAAGTTCATCGGTGTGAGGGACTCAGGCGAAATGTGGCTGGCGCCGACGGCGTCCGCTCCCGTCGACGCGATCGTCGATGTGCCGGGGTCAAAATCCATCACTAACCGCGCGTTGCCGTTGGCCGCGATCGCCACGCACAAGACGGTGATCCACGGCGCATTGCGCTCTCGCGACACCGATCTGATGGTCGCTGGCATACGGGCCCTTGGCGTCGGCGTCGACGACACCGGCGTCGACTGGGCCATCACGCCGGCGCCGTTGCGCGGCCCGGCCGACATCGACTGCGGGCTCGCCGGCACCGTCATGCGATTCCTGCTCGCGATCTCTTCGTTGGCCGCCGGCCCGGTGCGCTTCGACGGCGACCCGCACGCACGAAGCCGTCCGTTGCGACCGTTGCTCGAGTCGTTGCGCCAGCTGGGTGTGCGGGTCGAAGACACCGGCCACAACCGGGGACGGCTGCCGGTCACGGTCTTCGGCAACGGTCACCTCGCGGGCGGCAAATGCCAGGTGGATTCCTCGTCGTCCAGCCAATTCTTGTCTGCCCTGCTGCTCGCGTCGGCGCGCGCCGACGCCGAGGTCGTCATCGAGCACGTCGGCGCGACCTTGCCGTCGCTGCCACACATCGAGATGACAGTCGCCATGCTTCGCGAACGCGGTGTGACCGTCGACGACTCCGCGCCCGGACTGTGGCGGGTCGCTCCTTCCGCGGTCAGCGGCGGAGTCATCGACATCGAGCCCGACCTATCGAACGCCGCGCCGTTCGCGGCGGCCGCGCTGGTCACCGGCGGCACCGTGCGAATCCCACGCTGGCCTCGGCGCACGACCCAGCCCGGGGCCGCGTTGCCCGACTTGCTCACCGCGATGGGCGCCGATTGCCAGTTCGACGACGCCGGGTTGGTCGTGCGTGGCGGCGCTGCGATCCACGGTGTCGACGTCGACCTGCGCGACACCAGCGAGCTGATGCCGACACTCGCCGTGCTAGCCGCGCTCGCCGACTCGCCGTCGGCGCTGCGTGGCATCGGACACATGCGCGGTCACGAAACCGACCGGCTCGCCGCCGTAGCCCGCGAGTTGAACGCGCTCGGCGGCGACGTCACGGAGCGCCCCGACTCCTTGACGATCCGGCCAAAGCCCTTGCACGGCGGGCCTTTTCACACCTACGCCGATCATCGGATGGCGACGTCCGGCGCTGTACTGGGGCTCGCCGTCGCCGGTGTCGAGGTTGAGAACGTCGCGACGACGGCGAAGACGATGCCCGGCTTCATCGACTTATGGAGCGCGCTGCTTCGGTGAGCCGGCAGCCGCGCCACCTCGACGAGGACGACGTCCGCATCCGGCCGAGTCGTGGCACTCGGCCGCGCAGCCGGTTGCGGCCGGCGCACGCGCAGGCCGTCGAGGGTTTCGTCGTCGCCGTCGACCGCGGCCGGTTCACCTGCGAGGTGGCCGATCGCATCGTCGTCGCCGTGCGGGCGCGCGAGCTTGGCCGCAAGTCGGTTCTCGTCGGTGACCGCGTCGCGCTGGTCGGCGACGTCAGCGGCGGCGCAGACTCGTTGGCCAGGCTGGTGCGCGTGGAGCCCCGGTTTTCGCTGTTGCGACGAAGCGCCGACGACAACGACCCGGTCGAACGCGCGATCGTCGCGAACGCCGACCAGCTCGGCATCGTGGTCGCATTGGCCAATCCCGAGCCACGCACCCGATTGATCGACCGCTATCTCGTCGCGGCTTACGACGGCGGCCTAGAACCCCTGCTGATACTGACAAAAGCCGACCTCGCGGATCCCGCACCCCTGCTCGACGCCTACGGCGGCCTCGAGTTGCGCCTCGTGGTCACCGCGCATCGCGAACCTCGCGACGAATTGCGCACCTTGTTGCGAGACCGCACCACCGTGCTCGCCGGGAGTTCGGGCGTTGGCAAGTCGACGCTCATCAACGCCTTAGTGCCAGGTGCTTTTCGGGCCACTGGCGCGGTAAACGCTGTGACCGGCCGCGGCCGCCACGTCTCGACGTCAACCGTCGTGTTCGATCTGCCCGGCGGCGGCCGGGTGATCGACACTCCCGGCGTCCGGTCGTTCGGCCTCGCCCATGTCGACGTCGCGCGCGTGGTGGCCTCGTTTCCCGACCTGCAGCCGGGAACCGCCGAGTGCCCACGTGGTTGCATCCATCAACCGACGCCGTCCGTCGACGACGACATCGCGAAGTGCGCCCTCGACGCGTGGGTGGCCGAGGGGCACGCCGACGCTGCGCGGCTGGAGTCGTTGCGGCGACTGCTGTCGGCAACCGAGCGGGCCGACGACTGAGTGGCTCACACCTCGACGGTGCCACCCGCCCGCCAGTACATTCCGCTCTCACGCGCTAGGAATCCCTCATCTACGAGGTAGCGACGCAGCGCAGCGTAATCGGGGTGACGCGCCGACAGCCTCGCGTTGACCTCGCTCTCCGTGTATCGGGTGCCCGGCTCGAAGTCACGCGCCACGAAGTCGAGCACCACGAGGCGTTTGTTGCGCTGCGCGGGCACGCGCAACAGCCGCTTTCCGCGAACAAACGCCCGCAAGACCGACGCTGACTCAGGAGGCGCGTCACCGACGACCGCCGTCTCGCGCGCGGGCCAACGGTTCGTCGTCACCACCTCACGCAGCAAGTCGACGTGCAACGCCCACTCGTCGCCTTCGACGGAGGCCAGTCCCGCCGACTCCAGCCGGGTGAGCACCCTGAGCACGTCGCGGGCGGGCACCGCCGCGCGCTGGGCCACCTCCGGCACGGTCTTGGCGCCCAGCACGAGTGCGGCGACGACGGGCAGCCGATCCCCTGCCACCAGCAGCGCGAGCACGCTCGCTGGGTCCGGCAGATCGGTTTGCCCGGTCATCAGACCCGCTTATTCGCGGGCAATTCGAAGAGCAAGGCCATCGACAACGCCGTGAGACTAAGCCCGTCTCGCACGTCGCCCTGGCGGACGATGGCGGCCAGAGCGTCCACCGGCATCCACTCGACACGCTCCGACTCCGACGTGTCGGTCGGCTCGCCGACATGCGTGGCGCCGTCGGCGACGAAGAGGTGAAACGTCTGGTCGTTCAATCCGTTGCTCGGGTGGTAAACCGCGAGCTCGCGCAAGGGTCCGGGTCGCCACCCGGTCTCCTCGAGCACCTCGCGCGCGGCGGCCTGCTCCGGGGTCTCGCCTTCGTCGACGCCACCCGCTGGGATCTCGTAGCCCCACGAGTCGGTGATGAACCGGTGCCGCCACAGCAGTAACACCCCTCGATCGGGGTCGTGCACGACGACGCCGGCGGCTGGCCGTGGGACGCGGACGACGTGATGCTCGAACCGGCGAACGCCCGGAATCTCGACATCGACGAGTGCGAGCCGCACCCACGGGCTGTCGTAGAGGGTGCGCTCGCCGTGCACGGTCCACACACTGGTCGACTGCATAGCTCGACGTTAGCGGTAGCGTCACCGCATGCCTTACGTCGACGACCTCGCCCTCGCCCGGCAACTGGCCGACGTCGCCGATCAAGCGAGCCTTTCCCGCTTCGGCGCACTCGACCTGCGCGTGGAGACGAAACCCGACCTCACACCGGTGAGCGACGCGGACCGGGCGGTAGAGATCGCGTTACGCGAGCTGCTTAGGGACGAACGACCGGACGACGCGATCGTCGGGGAGGAGTACGGGGAGTCCGCGGCGTCCGGCCCAGGTCACGGCGGACGGCGCTGGGTGATCGACCCGATCGACGCGACGAAAAACTTCATCCGCGGCGTCCCTGTCTGGGCGACGCTGATCGCGTTGCTTGACGGCGACGACTCCGTGGTTGGCGTGGTGTCGGCACCGGCGTTAGGCCACCGATGGTGGGCCGCGAAGGGCTGCGGAAGTTGGACGTCGCGATTCGGTGCCGACGCGCGTCGCAACCAGGTGTCTTCCGTCAGCCGACTCGCCGACGCCTCGGTCTCGTATTCCGACCTGACGGAGTGGACGACTCGCCGCGCGGAATTCGAGGCGCTACTCAGTGGGGTCTGGCGAACCCGCGCGTACGGCGACTTCTGGTCGCATGTGCTCGTGGCGCAAGGATCTGTCGACGTCTCCGCCGAGCCGGAGCTTTCGCTGTGGGACGTCGCGGCGCTCGTGCCGATCGTCGAGGAGGCCGGCGGGACAGTGACGGGGATCGACGGCGACAAGAGCCCCAATGCGCCGAGCGTCTTGTGCAGCAACGGCGTGCTGCACAACGAGGTGTTGCGCCGGCTGGGTGACGCCCGCTAGCGGCTGGTCACGCGGGAGCCTGGCGCGCCGACCGCCCGCCTTCCCGCGGGTATGCCTGTGACGTCTCGGACGTGTCGGTACCGATCTGCGCCTCGATCTCCTCGAGGCTCTTGTCCTTCGTCTCGGGCACCCGGGCGGCGAAGAAGATGAACGCGGCCACCGAAACGGCGGCGTACAGCCAGAACGTGCCCTGGCGGGTGATGACATTGGTGAGGCTCAAGAAGCTCACGCTGACGACGAAGTTGGCCAGCCAGTTGCCAATCGTGCACACGGCCATGGCAGGCGCCCGCAGATGGAGTGGGAAAATCTCCGAGATCATCAGCCAGAAGACTGGGCCAAGGCTGATCGCAAAGCCAGCGATATACAAGGTAAGCGCCGCGAGTGCGAGCCATTGCGCGTTCTGTTGCAAGCTGCCCACGGCAAAGTAGATGCCGAGGACGACCAGCGCGACGAAGAACGCGACGTTTCCAGTCAACAGCAGAACGCGTCGCCCGACCTTGTCAAGCAACAGCACCGCGATGATCGTGAACACGACGTTGGTGACACCGATGAAGACGCTCTGCTGGAGCGCGCCACCGTCGCCGATACCCGTGGCTTTCAGGATGGTCGGGCCGTAGTAAATCACGGTGTTGATGCCCACGAACTGCTGGAACAGCGCCAGCGCGAGGCCGATCACGAGCATCGGCTTCACCGAGCGCGAAAGCAGGTCTCGCACGCCACCTTCGCGGCGCGCTGCCTTCTCGATGTCCTCCATCTCTTTGTCGATGTCGTCTTCTTCAGCACGGGTGCGCTCAAGAACGGCGTGCGCGTCGTCGCTTCTGCCTTTGTCGACCAACCAGCGAGGGCTGTAGGGGAGGAACATCATGCCGATAGCGAGGGCGGCGCCCGGAATGACGCCGAGGCCCAACATCCATCGCCAGTTGTTTGAGGCGCCTGCCAACCCCCAGTCGACGATGTAGGCCACCACGATGCCGATCGTGACCATCAGTTGGTTGAACGTTGTCAGACCGCCGCGGATCCGAGGCGGGGCGTTCTCGGAGATATACATCGGCGAGACGAAGCTCGCGGTGCCGACGGCGAGGCCGAGAATGAATCGCGAACCGACCATCTGCAGGGTGTTCTGCGAGAAGGCGCACAGCAGCGCTCCGACCACATAGACCGCGCCCGAGACAATCTTGGTGCGCCGACGGCTGAACGCGTCAGCAGCCCAGCCGGAGATCAGCGCCCCGATGGCTGCGCCGATCAGGATCGCCGACACCATGCTCGACTGGGCGACGGTGCTGGCGTGGAAATCCTTCTTGATGTAGAGCATCGCGCCACCGATGACGCCCGTGTCGTAGCCGAACAGAAATCCGCCCAGCGCCGCGATCGTGGCGAGCCGAATGAGAAACCGGTTCGACGAGCCCTTGGTGACCTCGGTGAGGAATCCAGCCATGGGGACGTTGTCTCCACAATGGATCACGTCTAAGCGCGCTGATCGGCGCCCCACCGCCCGGCGTCGGCGCGCCTTGTGGCGGACGGGCGGCGCGGAGCACGATGGTGGGAACGTCCCGCTCTTTGCGGCGTCAGGAGGTCGTGATGCACGTCCGTGACGGCATGAACCAAGAGGTGCTGACGATCGGGCCGAACCACACGCTGCGCGAGGCGAGCCGGCTGATGGCCAAACGGCGCGTCGGCGCCGCGGTGGTCGCCGACCCAGAGACCGACGGCATCGGCATTCTGACGGAGCGAGACGTGCTCGAGTCGGTCGCGGCCGGCGAGCAGCCGGACGCCGAGTTGGTGTCGGCGCATCTCACTAAAGACCTGGTGTTCGCGGCGCCAGACTGGTCGCTTGACGACGCCGCCGCCGCGATGGTCAAGGGCGGCTTTCGACATCTCGTGGTGCTCGACGGCAGTGAGGTCGTCGGTGTTCTCGCGATGCGCGACATAGTCCGCTGCTGGATCAACAACGCGGTCGGCGTACGGGCGTGACGGGTCAAGGCTCGGTGAGCGTCACCCTGATCGCGATGGCGGAGAGGTAACTGGCCCGCAGCACGGCCGCCTTCGGGTCTGGCACATCGAGCACCCGTTCGACCACCATCGGCGAGAGGATCGCGAGCCGCGGGTCGGCGAGCACGTCGCGCAAGGCCCGCCGGTCGCCGCCGGTGACCACCGCGTCGAGCGTGCTCGCGACCGGCGACAAAATCGCATGAGCGGCGTCGGCGGCCGCCGCGAGTGCGACTCTCGCCTGACCCTCTCTGCGTCGCGCGAACCGCTGCTGCGACCACCCACCTGCGGCGGATCGTCCATGCACCGGGCGCGCGCCCACCTTTGACGCGACGATGTCGCCGTCGTCGAAAACGCCCACCGCGTAACCGCCGAGTCGCACCAACAGAACTCCGACTCGTCGAGCCCGTCGCGCGTGCGCGGCGAGTGCCTCGATCGCGCTGTCGGCGTCGAGCGCCCGTACCGGTGGGAAGGGCGCGGTCAAGATCGCGGCGGCGCCGTCGGTGGCGCGCAGCGTCACCGCGTCGTCCGATATCTCGATGTCGTGATGCCCGTGCCTCGACGTGAATCCAGCCGCCCAGCGGGCGATCCGCTCAGGGCCGACCTCGATGACGCGCGAAACGGGCATCCACCGAGTATCCGCGCTCTAGAAGTGGACGGCGGACCAGGTGACGCCTGCGTCGCGCGTCATGAGCAGTGTCGGCGGCGCTGTGCCGCCTTTCCACGGCTGGCCGTAGATTGCCACACCCTGGGAGGTGGTGGTGAAACCGACGTCGTAGTAGCCGACACCGCCATCGCCCTGCTGTAGCGGCGTTTGCCAACTCCTACCGGCGTCACCGCTGCGATACACCTCACTTGCGCCGGACACCGCCGCGACCGCGACAACCGAGTCGCTCGCCGCCGCGAAGCCGCTCGCAATGCCAGCCCGGGCCGGATCCGCGGCGGCGGCCGCGGTTGTCCGGCCCGCGTCGGCCGAGAAGAGCACCTTCTTCGACTCGCTGCCCGCGCCGACGCCGCCTCCGCACAGCAAGAAGACGTGGCTCGTGGTGACCGGCGCGATCGCGCTCAGCGTCCAGTCGGCGCCAAGCCTCGCGCAGGGATCGGGCAGCGTTTGCCAGGTGGCGCCGTCGGGACTGGTGAGCAGTTGCGCGCGGTCTGGGAGACGCTCGATGAGCCAGATCGAGTGCCCGTGCAGCGCTATCGTCGCCGACGCGCCGACCTGCCGGACGTTCTGCCAGGCGTCGGACCCGACCTGCGCGCGTAACAGCTGGTCACCGGCGAGGGCGTAAGCGGTGCCGGCCGACGCCTCGACGTCGCTGACCGGCTGCGGCTGTTGGATCTGCCGCCAGGTCTTACCGCCATCGTGTGTCGACCACAACTGCGGCCCGAACGCCCAGCCGTCGCGGGGTGTCGCGAACCGCACCTTGGCGACCGCCGGGTTGTCACCGACGATGGCCGGGCGTAGCTGACCCGCCTGGTGCCAACTCGTTCCAGCGTCGGTGGTCGCCATGAGGATCGTGCACATGCCGCTCGCACACGAGGCGGCGCCGATGACGAACCCGTCGCTCGGCGAGACGAAGGTGACCGAGCCGGGTGCGAACCCGGCGGGCGCCGCTTGGGTGGCCGAGGTCGGCGCGGGCGATCGCGATGGCGCGATCGTCGGCGACGGCGCCGGCTGCGGCGAGCTGGGCGACCCGGACGCCTGCGCCATCGACGCTGGCGAGCCGCTTGCGACGCTTGGCTGGTGACCAGCCTTGCCGGCGGGGCTGCTTGAGCATGCTGCGAGCGCGACAACGGCAAGAGCTGCAACGACCACCGTGCGCGCCGGCCAAGACGACTTCATGACAGATGGACGCCCCACGTCGCCGCGTGGGTGCATGCCAGTTGCCGCCGGTTTCCGCTACCCGCTTTCGGGCGGCCCAAGGTGGGTGGCGATCGCGTCGCAGATTTCGCCGAGCTGGCGAACCTGCCCGGGGGTTAGCTGGTCGAAGAGATGCTCGCGGACGCCTTCGACGTGGCCCGGGGCGGCGGCCTCGAGCGCGGCAAAACCCTCATCGGTGAGAACCGCCAGCTGCCCCCTCCGGTCGGTGGCGCAGGTCTCCCGACGCACCCACCCCGCTTCCTCGAGGCGGGCGACGGCGTGCGACAACCGGCTTCGCGATGACAGCGAGCGATTTGCCAGTTCGCTCATGCGCAAGCGACGTCCGGGCACTTCCGAGAGCCGCACCAGCACCTCGTAGTAGGCGTGCGGAACACCGGCGTCGCGCTGCAGTTCTTGGTCAAGCCGATCGGCGAGCAGCTGGGTCGCTGCGAGAAACGACCGCCAGACGCGCTGCTCGTCGTCGTCTAGCCAACGCGGCTCGTGCCGCCCTCGCGGCTCATCTCCCGCCACCGCGCCATCGTACGGCGTCGCGCGCGCCCTAGCGCTCCGCAAGCCAACCGACGATGCGCTCGATTCGCACAGCACCTGCGACCGTGCCGTCGTCATGCGTGCACAACACCGGATCGAACCGTTGCGCGGCCGGGCGGGCGAGGCACATCGGGGTCGCGTCGCTGATCGACGTCGTGATGTTCAGCCGCAACGTGAGCTCGACCTCCCGGACGTTGTCGGTGTCGTCGTCGCGCACCGCGAGGGAAGTCGGCCGGCCATCCTCGTCGAGGAAGACCACCAGTTGCTGGGGCTCGCCGGTCCCGTTGCGGGACATGCTTCGATAGCCGGTCGTGCGGATCACGTCGGCATGCTCGGCGGGCACCAGCAACACCGGCTCGACGAGTGCGGCGACCTGCCCGCGGCTCCACGCCGAACGCGCGGAAACCCTTATGCGGGCGGTGGTTTGCGCGCCGAGCGATGCCCACGGCGGCTCCGGCCTGGCAAGCAGGAATCCCTGCGCGAGCGGCACGCCGAGGTTGATGAGCTCGCGCAACTCCCCGGTGCGCTCGACCCCTTCGGCGAGCAGCCACGCACCCAATCGGCGGGCTAACACGATGAGCATCTCGACACAGGCACGCTTCGCCTCGTCCTCGTCGATGCCATCGACCAGTGATCGGTCCAACTTCATCAACTCTGGCCCGAGCGCCAGCAACCGCTGCAAGCCCGAATACCCGGAGCCCGCGTCGTCCAGCGCGATCATCGCCCCGCGGTCACGTAATCGCGCCAGGTCGCGACGCATCGCGTCCGGGTCGGAGATCGCCTGTTCCTCGGTGAGTTCGACGAACAATCCGGCTAGCTCGCCACCGCGCAAGAACTCGTCCATGACGGGCGCGCTGGTGAGAGCGCGCGGGGTGACGTTGACGGTCAAGAAGCAGTTGGCTGGCAACGACTCCCGCGCGGCCAACGCGGCGCGCACGACCCGACTCTCCAAGGCCGGCCCGAGGCCGGCGCGGGCAGCGGCCGCGAACCACTTGTCGGGGGTGGCGTCGACCGGTCCGTCGAAACGCGCGAGCGCCTCGTAACCCGCCACACTGCCCTTTGACAAGTCGACGATGGGTTGGAACAGCAGCCGCGGTTGGCTCGGGTCAGTGAGCACCTCAGGCAGCGCGGCCGCGCACGCCGCGATGGTCGCCGCGGTGGATTGCGTCGACTCAAGTGGGACGACGGGCGCCCGCTCGTTGCGAGCCGTGCGGGCGGTCGCGAGCCGGCGCACATCGGTGGTCACGCGTCCACCTCGTGTCCACCTCCCGGTCGCCGCACCAGTCTGCGGAGTAAACCTGTCGCACTCCCATCGACAAGCGTCGACCCTCCAAGCGCCGAAACCAACCGCCGATACGTATCGACCACGTTGGTCCAGACGGCGCAACCGCCGACCGCCATGCGGCGGCCCGGCGGTTGCGGACCTCTGATTGAGGGGAGCTGCTAGGCGTCCCGGCTCGGCGCGACGCGTCTCATGCCGGAACCGCGACCGCTCGCAACGCGGCGCGAAGTCCGAGTGCGTCAAGTAACAGCGCGGCGTCTTCAATGTCCTGCGCCTGCGCGCAGACAGCGAGCGCGGCCCGCCGGTACTGCTCGGTCGTCAAGGGAATCATTGCGCCGACGTCGTGGTGTGACTGCTCCATGTTCGTGCCCAGCCGCCTCTCGTCCGTGCCCGGTTGCCTTGTCGTCGACAAGTCTCTGTCGCTGACCGGCCACCTCCCCACGCGAGAGCAGTTTCTAACGTCGGCGGTTGGCCTATGTCATTGCGATGCCACGGTCCCGACCGTTGGCTGATTTGTGAACGTGTATCGCGGCCCTGCCCCGGCCACCTTGAAGCTCACCACGACTACCAGCGCGACCATCGCGATGCCGACGATCGACGCCACCACAGCGGCTTTCCAATGCTCCATAGCGTTCTCCAGGGGCGCCCAAGGCTCCTGGTTATCGGGTACCCAACAGCGACGCTCCGAACCGCGAAACGGCCATTGGCACGAGCGGCGCCACGTGGTTTGGCAGACGGTGGGTAAGCACGAGACAACCAACGAAAAACAGGATGGAGTCCAACGTGGATGGGTCTCGTGTGCGCGGTTGGCTGTCGCGAGTCAAGGCCGAGTACAGCGCGGGCGAGGACCGGCCGCTCGGCGGCTACCTCGGCCTCATCTCCATCTACACCGGCGGCACCGCCGTGGCCGCGCTGATCGCCAAGATGCTGAAGCGGCCGCTGCCTAGCCGGGTGAACACCAGCGATCTCGTTCTGGTCGGCCTCGCCACGCACAAACTCAGCCGGATGATCGCCAAGGATCCCGTGATAAGCCCGTTCAGAGCGCCGTTCACCAGGTTCGTTGGACAGTCCGGCGAGGCCGAGTTGTCGGAAGAAGTGCGTGGACAGGGCCTGCAACACGCGGCCGGCGAACTCATCACCTGCCCGTTCTGCCTCGCCCAATGGGTTTCTACCGGTTTCGTGGCAGGCTTGGTGATCGCGCCCAAGTCAACGAGATTGCTCGCGAGCACCATCGCCGCAAAGGCAATCTCCGACACCGCGCAGTTGATTTACGACGCGGCCCAAAAGGCGACGCAGTCCCTGGACCCGTCGTGAACACAGGAATCCTCTTCGATGTGGACGGCACCCTGGTCGACACGGTGTACCTGCACACCGTGTGTTGGTGGCAGGCTCTCCGCCAGCTCGAGTTCGACGTCCCGATGGCGCAGATTCATCGGGCGATAGGTATGGGGTCCGACCGGATTCTCGACCAGTTCCTGCCCAACGAGAACTTGGACGACGACGCGAAACAGGCCCTGATCACCGCGAAAAAGACGCTCTAGTCCACGTATTGGGACCGCTTACGAGTGCTTCCCGGCGCGCCCGATCTGCTTCGCGCGTGCGCCGACGAGGGTCTCGCGGTGGTCCTCGCCTCGTCCGCGTCGGAAAGCGAAATGATCAAACTGCGCGCCACGTTGAACTGCGACGACGTGGTGACGGCGGCGACGAGTTCCGCCGACGCCGAGAGCAGCAAGCCCGCGCCGGACATCTTGCAGGCGGCGCTC
>JAICLV010000034.1 GCA_025925185.1 Acidothermaceae bacterium | reverse complement strand
CGGGGGGCCGGGCTACACGTTCCAGGACGAGTTCCACCCCGAGCTCGCGTTCACCACGCCCTACCTGCTCGCGATGGCGAACGCCGGGCCGTCGACGAACGGCTCGCAGTTCTTCATCACGGTCGCCCCCACGACGTGGCTGAACCGCAAGCACAGCATTTTCGGCGAGGTCACGTCCGGCACCGAGGTCGTCGACGCGATCGTCGCGGCGCCCACCGGCGCGGGTGATCGACCGGTGCAAGACGTCGTCATCAACTCGGTGAGCATCGAAGCGCGCTGAGCCGAGAGACGAAAAGAACATCATGAGCACGGACGACGTGCGCTTCCCGCCGTCCGAGAACGTCGCGGTCAACGGCTCGGACGGCACGGGCCCGACCCCGCCGCACGTCGTCCCGACCTGTTACCGGCACCCGAAGCGCGAGGCGCACATTCGCTGCGTGCGCTGCGACCGCCCGATCTGCCCCGACTGCATGATCCCGGCGGCGGTCGGGTTCCAGTGCCCCGAGTGCGTGCGCGGGGGCAACAAGACGCAGCGGGTGGCGCGGACGGCGTTCGGCGGCCGGATCGCGCCGAACAAGACCGCGGTGACGTACACGCTGATCGGCATCAACATCGTGATGTTCCTGATCCAGCAATCGTCGGGGACCTTTTCGCGCCGGTTCGAGTTGATCCCCGACTGGCCGTTCGCGTCGCCGTACGGCGGGGTCGCGCACGGCGAGTACTACCGGCTGGTCACCGCGATGTTCCTGCACGCCGGCGTCGCGCACATCTTGTTCAACATGTGGGCGCTGTTCGTGATCGGGGCGCCGCTTGAGGCGATGCTCGGCCGGGCGCGCTTCCTCGTGCTGTACTTCCTGTCGGGCCTGGGTGGTTCGGCGCTGGTGTATCTGCTGGCTGATCCGCAGTCGCAGACGCTCGGCGCCTCGGGCGCGATCTTCGGCTTGTTCGGCGCGTTGTTCGTGGTCGGACGGCGGCTGCGCTTCGACATCAGGCCGATCGGGTTCTTGATCGGCATCAACCTGCTGCTGACCTTCACCATCTCGGGCATCAGCTGGCAGGGACACGTCGGCGGTTTGGTGGCCGGCGCCGCGCTCGCCGGCGCGTGGGCCTACCCGCCGCGCCAGTACCGGTTGGCGGCGCAGGTGTCGTCGTCCGTCGCGATGGCGGTGATCATCGCGTTGATCGTCGTCGCGCGCACCCACGCGCTGACCGGCTGAGCCTTCGCCCGAGCCCGAGGACACCCGGCATCACGCGAGGACACCCGTCGATCGGTGTCCTCGGATGCGCTCAGGTGTCCAGGGCCCGTTGTGCCTGCGGCGGCCGGGGTGCTGGCGGGGTTGTCCCCAGTGTGGACAACCGCTGTGGAGGAATCACACCGCTGTAACTCGCTGCTCCTCCGGCGATCCGTTCGCCCTTAGACCCTGAAACTCGCGCTTCGACACCTCAATGGCGGTGTCTAAGCACGACTTTCAGGGTCTAGGGAGGGGCGCGGGAGGTTATCGGGAGGCTAGCGGGCGGTTCGGCGCTCTAGCGCCACTGGGTGGCGAGGCCGAGGCCGGCGATCAGCAGCGCGAACCCCTCGATCAGGTTGCCGGCCTCGCCGCCGAGCGCGCTCATGCCGGGGAAGTTGTACTGCGAGAGGTAGCCGACGACGAGCCAGGCCACGCCGAGCAGCATCAGGCCGACCATGGTGGGTGCGAGCCACGGCGGGCTGACCTTCTTCTTCGCCGAGCGCCGGGGCGGCGGCGTGTAGACGTCGGTCTTGCGTACGCGGGACTTCGGCACGGTGGCCCTTTCGACTGACAACCATCGACTGACAACGAGCGCGAACGAAACTAGTGCGAACGCGGACACGTTACGTGTACTCGTTCGTTAGCGTAGCCGCAGGACTTTAACAGCGTCCGGACGACGGCAGAAGGCTTTCCGCGTGGGTGTGAGGCAGAGGATCGGTTGGCGCACGGCCGTACCGGTCGCGGCGCTGCTCGCCGGCTTGCTGTTCGCGACGTCCGCGAACACCTCTCACGGCGTCGACATCAGGGTGATCGGCCACGACGACGGCGTCAGCTTCGCCGAGCGCCAGCAGCGCGCCGTGATCGGGCAGACGAAGCAGCTCGCGAACCTCCAGCAGCAGGTGCAGGCCGCGACGTCGCGGGCCGCGCGCACCGACAACCGGGTGGCGATCGCCCGCGACGAGGCCGAGGCGGTGGCGGACGACGCGGGCATGTCACCGGTGCGTGGTCCGGCGGTGACCGTCACCTTGGACGACGCGCCGCCGCTACCCGGCTCGAAGAAGGGCTCGGTGCCGCCCGACTACCTGGTGGTTCACCAGCAGGACGTCCAGGCGGTGGTCAACGCGCTCTGGGCGGGGGGCGCGGAGGCGATGACGCTGCAAGGCCAGCGGGTGATCTCGACGAGCGCGGTGCGGTGCGTCGGCAACACGCTGCTGCTCCACGGCGTCGTCTACTCGCCGCCGTACGTCGTCTCGGCCATCGGGGATATCGACCAACTGCGCGGCGCGCTCAATGACGCGCCTGACATCATCATCTACAAGCAGTACGTGCGGGCCTACCACCTCGGGTACGACGTGACGACGCAATCGAACGTGACCATGCCGGCGTACACCGGCGGCGTGTCGCTCGCGCACGCGACCGCGCTCGAGTCCCCAACAGCCGCTGACGCGGGCCCGTCGGTGCCCGCGCGCACGCCGGCCGCGCCTGTCGCGCCCGTCACGCCAGTCACGCCTGTGACGCCCAGCACGCCTATGCACTCGGCCGGGCCGACGCCGTGACCCAGGTCGCCTCCGCCCACCGCCTCCGCCCACGTCGAGACCCGCGGACGGTCATCGGCGTGGTCGGCGAGGTGCTGATCACCCTCGGCGTCATCGTCTTCTTGTTCCTGGCGTACGAGCTGTGGTTCACCGGCCTGTACACCGCCCACGCGCAATCGGACCTCAAGTCGCAACTGCGCACCGAGTGGGCCCAGCCCGCGCCGGCGCCGACCGAGCTCCCCGGTGAGACCCCGAGCGCGTCCGGCCCGAGCGCCGAGCCGGGGCTCGTCGACACGCCCCTGCCCGGCAACGCGATCGGGCTGATCCGCATCCCGAGGTTGGGCGTCGACTACTCCTACGCGATCGTCGAGGGCGTCTCGACCGACGATCTGAAGAAGGGTCCCGGCCACTACCCCGGCACCGCGATGCCCGGTGGCGTCGGCAACTTCGTGCTGTCGGGCCACCGCACGACCTATCTGGCGCCGTTCAACGGGCTGGGCGAGCTGGAGCCTGGCGACGCCATCGTCATCGAGACCCGCGACACCTGGTACACCTACCGGGTCACCGGCAGCGAGACCGTGCTGCCCACCGCGGTGGGCGTCGTCCTGCCCGTGCCCGACAAGCCGCACGCGAAGCCGACCAAGGCGCTGATCACCTTGACCACCTGCACGCCGAAGTACTCGGCCTCGCACCGGTTGATCATCTACGGCACGCTGCAGTCGGCGCTGCCCAAGTCCGCCGGGCCCCCGCCCGCGCTGCAGGGAGCGTGACACCGGTGTACGCGGCGCTGTGGCGGTCAATTCCCGGCAACGTCTTCGCCAAGATAGGCGCGATGCTGCTGCTGTTGGTAAGCGCGCTCGCGCTGCTGTTCTTCGTGATCTTTCCGGTTGTCGAGCCGCATCTGCCGTGGAACGACGTCACCGTCAACACCCCGCCGGTCGGCAGCCTGCCGTCGATCGTCGACTCGCAGAGCCCCTCGCGCCCCTCGCCGTCCGCGACCAAGTAGGACGACGCGAGGTCGCGGCACATGCGACACTTCGGTCGTGCGCATCCTCGTCGTCGACAACTACGACAGCTTCGTGTTCAACCTGGTGCAGTACCTGGGCCAGCTCGACGCGAAGTGCGTGGTGTTGCGCAACGACGAGGTGTCGCCGTCCGACGCGCTCGGGTACGACGGCGTGCTGCTCAGCCCAGGGCCCGGCACGCCCGAAGACGCGGGGGTTTGCGTTCCGCTGGTGCGCGAGGTCGGCGGCCGGGTGCCGATCTTCGGGGTTTGCCTCGGGCACCAGGCGATCGCCGTCGCGTACGGCGGTGTGGTGAGCCGCGCGCCGGAGCTGCTGCACGGCAAGACCAGCTCGGTGCGCCACTCGGGCGCGGGGGTGCTGGCCGGCCTGCCCGACCCGTTCACGGCCACCCGCTACCACTCGCTCGCGGTCGACGAGGCGACGTTGCCCGACTTCGTCGAGGTCACCGGGCGCACCGACTCGGGCGTGGTGATGGCGATGCGGCATCGCGAGCTCGACGTCGAAGGCGTGCAGTTCCACCCGGAGTCGGTGCTCACCGAGGGCGGGCACCGGATGCTCGCCAACTGGCTGGCCCGCTGCGGCGACGTCGACGCGCCAGCCCGCGCGCTCGAGCTCAGTGCGCCGCTGTAACGCCAGACGACCTCTCGGTTCCGCTAAGGCGTCGGACTGGCCGGCGGCGTGGTCGCCCCACCGCTGCTGGGCGGGGTCGACGGCGGCGGTGACGACGGCGGGGGCTTGGTGGCGACGTAGACCTTCACCGTCTTGCCGATCTCCAACGCTGAGTTGGGGCCGGGGAACGTGTTGATGACGGTGCCCGCCTGTTGCGTCGAGTTCGGCTGCTCGATGATCTGCGGCGAGTAACCGGCCTCCGACAAGGTCTGCTGCGCCTCGTCGGCCGGCAACCCGACGACGCCGGGCACCTTGCCCTTGCCGCTGGCCACGACGATGTTGACCGCCGAGCCCTCTGTCGCCGGCTGCCCCGCCTTCGGGTCTTGGCTGAGCACCGTGCCCGGCGGCAGCTGGGAGTCCTGCGGTGTCTGGGTGCCCAGCTTGAGCTTCGCCTGCTGCAACGCCGCCTGGGCGTCGGCCAGCGTCTTGTTGGTGAGGTCGGGCACCTGCACGTTGGCCGGCCCGGTCGAGACGGTGATCGTGACCGGCGACTGGGGCGGCAGCAAGGTGTTGGCCGGCGGGTTCTGGTCGAAGACGATGCCCTTCTTCGCCTTGTCGGTGGCCTCCTGCTTGACGACCGGCTTCAGGTCGGCGTCGCGCAGCGCCTTCTCGGCGTCCGCCTGCGACAGCGTGACGACGGTGGGCACCTTCACGTCGGTGACGCTGTGCTTCGACACCAACAGGTGGCGCAGCAAGACGCCGATGCCGACGAAAAGGCCGATCGCGACCAAGAACAGCAGGATGTAGGTCAGCGTGCGTCGTCCGCGCGGTTGTTGGCGGACGACGCGACTGTCGGTGACCGGCGCCATGCGCGTCGTCTGATCGGCGAGCAGCGGAGTCGCTTGCACCGGAATGCCGCTGAGCGCCCGCTCGATGTCGTCGCGCATCTCGGCGGCCGACTGATAGCGGTTGGCCGGGTTCTTCGCCATCGCCTTCAACACGATGGAGTCGATGGCGGGGCTGATGTCGGCGTTGAGCTGGGACGGCGGAACGGGATCCTCACGCACGTGCTGGTAGGCGACCGCCACGGGTGAGTCGCCGGTGAACGGGGGCATACCGGTGAGCAGCTCGTAGAGCAGACAGCCGGCCGAGTAGATGTCGGAGCGCGGGTCGACCGGCTCGCCGCGCGCCTGCTCGGGCGAAAGGTACTGCGCGGTTCCGATCACGGCCGCGGTCTGCGTCACCGTGGCGGTCGACTGGGCGAGCGCGCGGGCGATGCCGAAGTCCATCACCTTCACGTCGCCGGACCGCGTGAGCATCACGTTCCCGGGCTTGATGTCACGATGGATGATCCCGTTGCGGTGGCTGTAATCAAGCGCCTGCAGCACGTGCGCGGTGATCTCGAGCGCGCGGGTCGGCATGATGTGCCGCTCGGTCTTCAGAACGTCGCGCAGCGTGCGGCCGTCGACGTACTCCATGACGATGTACGGCACCTGGACGCCGTCGAGCGTGCTCTCGCCGGTGTCGTACACCGCGACGATGGCCGGGTGGTTGAGCGAGGCCGCCGATTGCGCCTCGCGACGGAAGCGCGACTGGAACGAGGGGTCGCGGGCCAAGTCGACGCGCAGGGTCTTCACCGCGACGTCGCGGCCCAGCCGCAGATCACGACCACGCAACACCTCTGCCATGCCGCCGTAGCCGAGCACCTCGCCCAGCTCGTAGCGGTCGCCGAGCCGTCGTGGCTCAGTCATGATGAAGACCCTCTCGTGTCGCGGGAAGCCCATTCACCGTACCGGTGGCAGGCGGGTTCAATGCGTCTCGCGGCTTTTCCGCGTCGCAGCTCATGGCTGCTCCTTGAGCGCGGCGGTCATGACCGCCTTGGCGATCGGGGCGGCGACCTTCGCGCCGGTGGCGTCGTTGACCCCGCCGCCGTTCTCGACCACCACGGCGACCGCGATCTTCGGTGAAGCGGCAGGCGCGAACGAGACGAACCAGGCGTGCGGCGGCTTGCCGGGCGCGTTCTCCGCCGTCCCGGTCTTGCCGGCGACCTTCACGCCCGGGATGCGGGCGGTCGTGCCGGTGCCCTTGTCGACGACGCTTTCCATCATCGTCGTGAGCTCGGCGGCCACCTCGGCCGAAATCGCCTGCCTGATCGCGGTTGGTTTCGTGGTGTCGATGACCCCGAGGTCGGGCCCGACGAGCTGCTTGACGAGGTACGGCTTCATCAACGTGCCGCCGTTGGCGATCGTCGCCGCGATCATCGCCATCTGAAGCGGCGTCGCGCGCACGTCGAACTGGCCGATCGCCGACTGGATGGTCTGCGCCGCGTCGAGATTGCTCGGGAACACGCTGGTGGCCGACTTCATCGGGACACTGAAGGTCGAGTTGAACCCGAAAGCCTCGGCCTGGCTGTGAAGGGCGTCCTCGCCGAGCGCTTGACCAAGCCCGCCGAACGCGGTGTTGCACGAGACCGTCAGCGCCTCGATCAGCGTCGTCGTCTTTCCGTTGCCGCACGTCTCGCCGGCGAAGTTCTGCAGTGACTTGGTGGAGTTCGGATACGGCAACGTGTTCGGCGCCGGGATCGTCGACTGCGGGGTGTAGCCGCCGCTCGACAACGCCGCCGCGGCGGTCACCAACTTGAACGTAGAACCCGGCGGGTACGTCTGGCTCAGCGCCCGGTCGAGCATAGGGTTGTTGGGATCGCTGGTCAGCTGCTTCCAGTTCTGCTGGATCGACGCCTGGTCGTGCGACGACAAGACGTTCGGGTCGTACGACGGCGAGGTGACCAACGCCAGGATCGCGCCGGTCGAGGGGTCGACGGCGACGACCGCGCCCTTGCGCCCGGCGAGACCCTTATACGCGGCCTCTTGGAGCGCCGGGTCGATCGTCAGGATGACGCTGCCGCCCTGTGGCGTGCGGCCGGTGATGAGGTTGGTCAGCTGCCGCACGAACAAGCGGTCGTCGGTGCCGGCGAGCACGGAGTTCTCCGCCGACTCGATGTCGGTCGCGCCGTACACGATCGAGTAGAAGCCGGTCACCGGCGCGTACAGCGGCCCGTTCTCGTACGTGCGTAGATACCTCAGCGTGTCGCTCGTGGGCGTGGACGACGCGATCGCGCCGCCCGCCGCCGTGACAATGTCGCCGCGCTGCCGGTCATATTGGGCGTACAGCGTGCGGGTGTTGTCGGGCTTGTCGCGCAGGTTCTTCGCGTCGGCGAACTGGACGACGTTCGCGTTGACGAGCAACGCGGCGAACAGCAGCAGGCACGCGATGGCGACGCGACGGATGGGTTTGTTCACAACCGCACCACCTGGGTGGCCGCGTCGTCCGGCCTTGGCGCGGGCGGCGGGGCGGGACGACGCGCGGAGTCGCTGATGCGCAACAGCAGCGCTATGAGCGCCCAGTTAGAGACGAGTGACGAGCCGCCGTAGGAAAGGAAAGGCGTGGTGATGCCGGTGAGCGGGATCAGCCGCATCACACCGCCGACCACCACGAACACCTGCACCGCAAGGCAAACCGCGAGCCCGCCCGCGAGCAACTTGCCGAAGGAGTCACGCACTGACAGCGACGTGCGCAGGCCGCGGGTGACGATCACGACGTAGACAAGCAGGATCGCCATCAAGCCGGTGAGTCCGAGTTCTTCGCCGACGGTGGCGATGATGAAGTCGCTCTTCGCGAACGGCACCAGGTCAGGCCGTCCCTTTCCAAGCCCGGTGCCCATCAATCCGCCCGACGAGAACCCGTACAAGCCCTGCACCAATTGGTAGCCCGACGTCTTCGCGTAGTCGAACGGGTGCAGCCAGATCTCGAAGCGCTCGCGCACATGCGCGAAGAGGTGGTACGCGACGAAGGTGCCACCGCCGAACAACGCGACGCCGATGAACACCCAGGAAAGCCGCTCGGTCGCGATGTAGAGCATGACGATGAAGAAGCCGAAGAACAGCATCGACATGCCGAGGTCGCGGCCGCGCACTAGCAGGCCGATGCTGACCAGCCAAGCGACCAGGATGGGGCCGAGGTCGCGGCCGCGCGGAAGGTCGAGCCCAAGGAAGCGATGACTGGCCAAGGCAAGCGCGTCGCGCTTCGCGACGAGGAACCCGGCGACGAAGATGACGAGCAGGATCTTCGCGAATTCGCCTGGCTGGATGGAGAACCCGGCAAACCTGATCCAGTTGCGGGCGCCGTTCACCTCGCTGAACCGGGCCGGCAGGATCGACGGGATCGCCAACAGCAGCAGGCCGATCAACATGGACGTGTAGGTGTAGCGCTGCAGCCGGCGGTGGTCGCGCACCACGACGAGGACGACGATGAACGCCACGACACCGATCGCACTCCACGCCAGCTGCAGCGTCGCGTCGGAGTTGTCGGATTTCGGCGCGACGAGGTCGAGCCGATGGATGAGCACGAGCCCGACGCCATTGAGCAGCGCCGCGCATGGAAGCAACAACGGGTCGGCGTACGAGGCGAACCGACGGACCGCGATATGGGCCACGAGGACGAGCGCGCCAAGCCCCAGCCCGTAGGTGAGCATGTCAGGCGGCACCTTCTGGGAGCGCGCCAATCCGACGTCGGCGTAGGCCGCGAGCGCGATGAGCACCGCAAAGACGAGCATCGCGAGCTCGACGCCGCGGCGGGTGCGCGGCCGACGCGGTTTCATCGCCTTGGCGGCGTTCGCGAGCCCGGTCGCGGTCGTCGACGTCATGGCGAAGCCCCAGGCGAGACCGTGACGGACGACGAGGGCGTGGTTGACGGCGCTGCGGAAGGGGTTGTCGACGGATTCGACGAGGGATTCGACGACGGCGGCGACTGCGTCGAGTCGCGAAGCCCGTCGACGATGCGGTCGGCCGCGCTACGGCTGTGCGCGGTGATGCCGTCGGCGATCCGGTCGCGCTCGAACGCGGGGAGGGAGTCCATCGGGATGTGCGTGTTCTCGATGGGCGAGGAGAAGTTGATGCCAAGGATCGAGCCCTTGATGCCTTGGTAGACAACGACATTGTCGCCGTCGCTGCTCACGTAATACTGATGCTGCGAGTACCACCAGGTGCCGCCGAACAACGCGCCGGCCACGACGACGAGCAGCGCGACGACGAGTAGCGGCCCGCGCAACCTCCGCCGCGGCAGGTCGTCTTCCGCGGCGTGGCGACGCGACGGCATCCGCCGATGGCCGCGCAACGCCGCCGCGCGGCCGGCTGAGGTGTCGGGCTGGCCGCTGCGCTCGTCGTCGCCGTTGGTGACCGAACCGCCGACAACGGGTTCGGCGACCGGCACGTGGTCGGACTCGACGACGTCGCACACGATGCACGTCACGTTGTCGGGGGCGCCGCCGCGCAACGCCAGGTTCACCAACGCGTCGACAGCCTGTTCCGGGTCGGGCATGTTGAGCGTCTCGCAAATGGTGTCCTTGCTGACGACACCGGAAAGCCCGTCGCTGCAAAGCAAATACCGGTCGCCCGCGCGGGCCTCGCGGATCGAGAGATCCGCCTCGTCGTCCGGCCGGCCGTTGAGCACCCGCAGGATCACCGAACGCTGCGGGTGCGACGGCACGTCGGCCTCGTCGAGCCGGCCCTCGTCGACGTAGCGCTGCACGAGCGTGTGGTCGTCGGTGATTTGCGTCAGCTCGCCGTCACGCAGGAGGTAGGCGCGTGAGTCGCCGATGTGCGCGAGGCCGAGCCGGTTGCCGCCGAGCAGCAACGCGGTGAGCGTCGTGCCCATACCGTCGAGCTCTTCGTCGGCCTCCATCATCTGGCGCAACTGGTCGTTGGCCTGGCGAATCGTCTGCGAAAGCGTGCCGAGCAGGTCGGCGGGCGGCTCGTCGTCGTCCAACGGGGCTAGGGTGGCGATCGTGACGGCGCTCGCGACGTCGCCCGCCGCGTGGCCGCCCATGCCGTCGGCGACGGCGAGCAAGCGCGGGCCGGCGTAGACGGCGTCCTCGTTGTTGGTGCGGATGAGGCCGACGTCGGAGCGGGCGGCGTAGCGGAGGGCCAGCGTCATGAGCCAGCCGCCGAAGTGAGCATCGCAGCGAAGCGAGGAGCGGAGCGGAGGGGGCGGGCGGGTAGAAATGTCATCGGACTACCGCCTCAGCTCGAGGACGGTCTTGCCGATGCGGATCGGCGTGCGTTGCCCGACGGGCGTCGGTTGGGTGACCTTCGTGCGGTCGAGGAACGTGCCGTTGGTAGAGCCGAGGTCCTCGACGAACCACTCGCCGTCGCGCGGGAACAGCCGCGCGTGCCTGGTCGACGCGTAGTCGTCGGTGAGCACGAGCGTGGAGTCGTTCGCGCGGCCGATCGTGACCGGCGCGTCGCCAAGGTTGAGGCTCGTGCCGGCGAGCCCTCCAGCGACCACGACCAACTTGCGCGGACCCTTTCGCGCCGGTTTCGACTTGGTCTGCTTCTTAGGCTGCGGGCGTTGCACGCGCGCCTGCGCCGATCCGAACAGGTCGGAGCGCACGATGCCGAACGCGACGATGACGAAAATCCAGAGCAGGGCCAAAAAGCCCGCCCGCAGCAGGAAGAGCGACAGCTCCGACATCGCCGGCTCAGCCCTGCGACGTTCCGGGCGAACCGATCCGATACACGAGCACCGTCTCGCCGATGCGCAGCTCGTCGCCGTCGACGAGCGCGGCCGTTGTGACCCGCGCGCCGTTGAGCAGCGTGCCGTTCGTCGACTGCAGGTCGCTGACGATCGCGCCGTTGCCCGAGACGCGGATCTCGGCGTGCCGTCGCGACACCGCTTGATCGGCGAGCCGCACCCCCGCGTCGGCCGCGCGCCCGATCACGGTGACCGAGTGCCGCAACTCGATCTCGTAGCTGGCGTTCTTGCCTTCCCGGACGACGAGGCGCCCGTAGTCGTCGTTGGGGGCGGCCTGCGCTGTCGCAGCAGTGTGGACGACGCGGGGCTCGCGGCCTGCGGCCGCCAGCCCCGAAAGATCGAGCGGCGCCACCTCCGCCCCGGCGATCACGTCGCTGTGGATGCGGAAGACCCCCGTCTCAAGCGACGGCTCGTGTCGCAGCTCGACCTCGACTCCGCCGACGAACGCGTATCGCTGCTCGTCGGCGTGCTCGCGGACCATCGCCGCGAGCTCCTTGGTGAGCGGCTTCTCGTAAGGTGCCAGCCGGTCGTAGTCGTGGTCGCCGAGATCGACCGAGAAGTGGTTGGGCACCAGGGTGCGGTCGCGCGCGACGACCGCGGCGCGATCATCGAGCTCGCGTTGGAGCGCGGCCGCCACCTCCACCGGCTGCACCTCTGACTTGAAGGCGCGGGCGAAGATCCCCTCGACCAGCCCCCCGAGCCGGCGCTCGAAGCGTTGGAGCACGCCCACACACCCTCCTGCCGTGTTCTCGTCGCGTTCGGGTCTTCCCGTCTCGTGATGCTATCCAGACGCCTGGACGCGAGTCCGCGTTCGCAGGGCCGTCCTGCTACTCTGGCGCTCCACTCGGGCGAGTGGCGGAATGGCAGACGCGCACGGTTCAGGTCCGTGTGTCCGTAAGGACGTGGGGGTTCAACTCCCCCCTCGCCCACTATCCACAGATAGCAGTTGACCTGCGCTTTTGCGCAGTCCGGCTCGTGCCGCCGTCGCTATGGCATCAGTTGATCGTGAAGCGTGTCTGCAATGACACGCCGCCGGTTACCGCCGACGCACGTTCGCGCGCATGGCGCACTTTACAAGCCGAGTGTCACGCGCAGCGACTCCTCTAACCGTGCCAGTTCCGCCGGGTGAAGCGCGCCCCGTCGCTTGCTGAGCTTCGCCTGGGCGAGCGTGTGAACGTCGGTCACGTTGACGTAGCTCTCGGTGTATCTGGTAAGTCCCGCTTCGCGTCCGATCGGGATGTGCGTTGCCGCAGGACCTTCAGTGCCGGTGACGACCAGTACGGTGACGGAACTCAGCCGGGTGAGCAGTGGGTTGATCGTGAGGACGACCACGGGGTGAACCCCTGTGCCTGGAATGTGCGCGTCCCAGACCTCCCCGCGCAGCGGATACAACTAGTCCGCATCCGCGTCGGCTAGGCCAGCGGGGAGTGGGGCGCGAAGACCTTGGTAGAAGGCGTCGTAGGAGTCGATCAGCGACTGTTCCTGCGCCCGCCGATGGACCAACTTCAGTCCCTCGCGCACAACCTCAGACGGTCCATCCAGTCCGAGGACAGCAGCGTCGTGCGCCAGCAACTCCTCCGCGAAGTTGCCGTCGACACGGGCTTGCAAGATCACCGAAGAAGTCTTGGCGCGCGCAGAGGCGGTTTTGCGTATCCGCGCGGGCGCCTTCTTCGTGGCGGTCTTCACGGTCGTGGTGGTCTTCCGGGTCGGCATGTATGTACTTTGTCATACACGATCGCGGCGGACAAGCCGCACAGACAACCGCGCTTCTACGGCTCGCGCCGGACCCCGACGAGCGCAACCGCGAGGGAGGCCGGGTTCGCCGACCTGTGGATATCGCTCGAGCGTCCACGGGAGGCGGAACGGGCAGTCATGTTGTCGGTTGACCGCAGCACGATGTCCGCATGACAGAAGCGCAGATTCAGGCCTGGCTGGACCAAGAAGACGCCCACGTCGCGCAGGTGATCCGCAAGCACGGGCAATTCATCCAGTTCGTCGCTGGGGAGCCGGGCGAGGTGCCTCCGGATTTCGCGTACACGGTCGGCTTGTTCGGGCTCGGCCACCCGGAGTTGGTGATCCTCAGCGTGGGCGCACCCACGGCGTGTGGCGTGCTCAACACGCTCGGTGCGCGCATCAGAGCTGGCGCGAATCTCGTGCCTGGGGAGACGCTCGTGTTCGACGAGTGGCCGCACCGCATCGTCGTCGAGGAGGTTCCGAACCCCGGTGAGATTGTCCTCGCCGCCAATCGCCACTACCAACGCCCAGACCACGCGTCGGTGCCGGTCTACCAGCTGACGTACGACGACAAGTGGCGTCGGTTTCCGTGGGAGGACGGCTACGCGAACCGTCCCGAACTCCAGCCGCGGCCCGGGACATGGACTGCCTGACCTGACCGGTCCTGACGTCGGAACATCGACCACGGGTCGGCTGTCTTTGTGAAACGACGACCCGGCCGGATACCAGGCCGGCCGGGCCGTCGCCGAATCGCGTCCGTTCTTTTAACCGCGCCCCAGCGGCCACGATGCGGGCCGCCGAGTCTGCGTCAGACGCGAATGAGTGAGACGTCGAGCTCAAGGGCGATCTTGTCGCTCACCAGCACGCCGCCGGTCTCCAACGCGAGATTGGTGGTCACGCCGAAATCCCTGCGGTTGATGGTGGTCTTGCCTTCGAAACCGGCGCGCACGTTGCCATAGGGATCCTTGGCCGTTCCCTGGTAGACGAAGTCGATGGTGACCGGCTTGGTCACGCCCTTGACCGTGAGGTCGCCGGTGAGCTTGAAGTCTTCGTCGCCAACCTGTTCCGCCGCGTTGCTAGTGAAAGTGATTTCGGGGAACTCATCCATGGCGAAAAACTCGTTGCTGCGCAGGTGATTGTCGCGATCGGCATTCCCGGTGTCGATGCTGCGCACTTTGATGACGATTCGCGCGCTCGATTGCGCCGGATCCTGTTCGTCGAGGAAGACCGTGCCCTCGAACTCGGTGAAAGAGCCGCGCACCTTCGTCACCATGGCGTGGCGCGCCACGAAGCCGATGCGGCTGTGGGCGGGATCGACGACGTAGTCGCCGGTGAGGGCGGTTATCGCTTGGGCGATGTCGAGCATTTCTTGACTCCTGTGGTTCGTGGTTGACGTGGGTTGGGCTTAGCCGAGGCTTTTGACGGCGAGGGAGAAGTTGTTGTCGCTGACGGCTTTACCGAGAACGAGGGCGACGACGAGCAGACCTGCCCCCTCCAGCCAGCGCGCCATTTTCAAATCGCCGACATCGAGTGGACGCAGCGCGAGACTTTCGACGAACGAAGACACCCGCGCTTTGGACTCGCTGTCATCGCCGGCGATGAACACGTCCAGCGGACGGGTGTCAACCCGGCTGGCGAGAACGTGGCTGAAGAGTGTGTTGAACGCCTTGACGACGTGCGCGCCGGCTGGAGCCGCCTTGGCGATTTCCTGCGCGCCAGAACTGTCATCGGGGGTGACAAGCCCGGTGTAGCTGGGGTCAAAGGGGTTGGTGATGTCGACGATGGTCTTGCCGCCCAAAGCAGGCCCGTACTGGGTGACGACCTGGGCGGCGCTGGCGTAAGGCACGGCGAGGATGACAACGTCACCGCTCGGGACGCTTCCGATCGTTCCCGCTACGGCGCCGTCGCCGAGTTCTTTGGCCAGGGCCGCGGCTCTGGCCGCGTCGCGGCCGATGACCTCAACGGTGTTTCCGCCTGCGAGCGCCCGGATTGCCAGGACGCGCGCCATATTTCCCAGGCCGATGATGCTGATGCCGCTCACGATGCGGGCCTACTTTCTGCCGAGAAGTGAATGGTGGACTCCTCAACCATATAGAGATTGGTTGAGAAGTCAACCATGAGTTAGGCTTGGGGCATGCCGACCGAACCCAGGTGGCTCAACCCCCGCGAAGACCGCGCCTGGCGGGCGTTCAAACGCGCCGGTTACCAACTCGACGTGCGCCTTAGCCGCCACCTGCTCCAGGATTCGCGACTCACCCAGTCCGACTACGAGGTGCTCGCCGTGCTTTCCGAGCACAGTGCCGACCGCATGCCGGCCGGGGAACTGTGCGCCACATTGACCTGGGAGAAGAGCCGACTCTCCCACCAGATCCGCGGCATGCAGGAACGGGGACTCATCGTCCGCGAACCCAACCCCGACGATGCCCGCAGCGTCGTGATCCGCCTATTGCCCGCCGGCCGCCGCGCCATCGAGGACGCGGCACCAGCACACGTGGACCGCGTTCGCCAGCACCTCATCGACCTGTTCACCCCTGCCGAACTCGAGACGTTCGCGACCCTCAACGAACGGGTCCTGCAACACCTGGCCGAGGAACCGTTCCCCGAGCAACCCGCGCCCGACGGGTCCGCGGCCTCGCACTGAGGCGGCGCTCGGGACCGACGTCAGGCGTGCGGGAGCATCGGGGCGGCAGGAGCTATACGCCGGTCATCGAACGAACTAGGTTGGGCGGCCTGGGCCCACGGCCCGCCGGCCAGGAGGGCCGGGCCCCCGTCCTAAGGAGGACGACGGTGGCCAGGAAGATGTTGGACTGCCGGAGCATGCCGAGCGACCGCCACTGTACGGTCGTGATTTCCGGTGAGGAGGACGAGATCCTCGAGTTGGCCGCGGCTCACGTGGTGGCGTCACACGGGCACACGGATAGTCCCGAACTGCGTGAGAGCTTGCGCGCGGACCTTCGTGATGAAGACATGTTGCAGGCCGAACAGGGCTCTTTCATCCAGCTCATTGAGTTCCAGGCGCGTGACCTCGACCGGATTCGGGAGCTCGCCGATCAGTGGCGAGCGCGGATCGGATCGGAGGCGACCGCCCGCTGGGGTGTGATCTCCGCGGATCGCGACCGCCGTAACACCTACGTCCAGTTGGTGGCGTTCCCGGACTACGCGGCGGCGATGCGCAACTCCGAGCACCCGGCCACGACTGAGCTGGCCAAGCAGCTACAGGAGGTCACCGAGGGGGAGACCAGCTACCGCAACCTCGACGTTCGCGAGGTCCTGCACATGTGATTCGCCTGAGGCGCCTGAGGCGCCGGGTCTTTGGCCAGGCGCCTCAAGCGTGCGGCAGCATCGGGGGGCAGCTGGAGCCGGCGGCGGGCGCGAGCAGCTCGAAGTGCCAGTCCTCGTTGGCGTATTTGCGACACAGGCCGAATCGAACTCCGTTCTTTTCCAACCACGCGATGCCGGCGGCCGCCTCGACGTCGACCGCCTCGCCCTTCACGTGGTCCGACTGATCGGGGGGTAGCACCCACGCGTGGGCCGCCTGGGCGCTGCCGTATTTGGCGATGCCCTCTTCGTAGAGCTCTTCCTGGTGCGCGGGCGTGCGGTAGCCGGAGTTGACGTCGAGGTGCACGCCGTCCTGCCTTGCCGCGTAGATCGCGGCGAGGATCGCGTGCCGCAACGCGGGCTGCAGGTTGGCGACGTCGCCCGGACCGGCTTCAGACAACGGCGCCTCGGGCAGCCGTCCGGTCGCGGCCGGCACCGATGGCCCGACCTTCTCGCCGGACGACGGGGCGGTGGCCGACGCCTCGGGTGGCGTCGCCGGTGCCGTGACGATTGGCGCAAGTCCGTTGTTGAGGTTGTTGAAACCACCGGTGCCGGACGACGCGGCGCCGCCGTTCAGCTGCACGACGACGACCGCTCCAACGACGAGCACGGCGACCAACACCACAATCCTGAGCACGCGAATCCGGAGCACTCGCCGCGCGACCCGCGGACGACGGCCCTCGGCCGGGCCGACCCGGCGCGCGTGGCTCATGTGGCCCGTCGACCGAGCGGAAGCCGCGACCTCGTAAGCAGCCACGCGCACGCGGCGCCGAGCAGCGGCACCCCGATGACGAGCACGGCGAGCGACGTCCATGGCAGCACCAACGGGTAGCCGCTGGTGCCGTTGCGCGCCGCTGCCACCGAGTGCGAGTGCAGCATCGCCGCCGCCGGGATGACGCCGGCCACGGCGCCCGCGAGCGCGCCGAGCAGGCCGAGCATCGCGGATTGCCCGGCCGCCAGCCGGCGCCGCACGCCGGGCGAGGCGCCGACCGCGGCGAGCGTCGCGTGGTCGGCGCGACCGTCCGCGATCGCCAGCCCGGTGGCGACCCCCGCCGCGCCCACGATGACGAGCGCCGCGAACGCGATGAGCGCGAGGTCGAACGCCTGCGACGGGTCGTGCCAGCCGCGTTCGACGTACATTCCCGACCCGCCGGCGCGCTGCACCGCCGTCCGCGCCAGATCTTCGGCGTGCTGGCTCGGCGTGGCGGTCATGCTCACCACGACGGCCTGCGCCTGGGTCGCGACGCCGAGCTGCTTCGCCGCCTGCGCAGAAAGGACGACGTCGGGCACCGCGTTGTCGCCGTGCGGTGCGACCACCGCTGGGAACGACATCGCGACGGGTTGCTGAACGACGGACTTGTTCGAAACGCCTGTGTTGTCGACCGGCCCGACCGAGTAGTGGGTCACCTCGACCGTCACCTTGCCGCCGGTCAGCAGCGCGGGGTTGAACACGACTGCGTCGCCAGCGCGGAGCGCCTGCTCGGCCGCGGTGTCGCTTCGGCCAGCCAGCAGCGACACGACACCAGGTGCGCCGACGGCCGGGCTCGTCAACGCGCCGCCGCCACCGGTGCAGGCCGCCAGCTTGGTGTGGCAGGCCGGAGGCAGCTTGACGTTCACCGAGGTGCACTTGCCTGCAACGCAGGTGCCGCCGGCCGTGTCGACCACCGCTGCCCGGTCGACGGGGAGCGACGAGCGGACGGCGGTGAGCACCGCGGCGGGATCGACACCGTTGTCGCCGTCGACGTCACCCCACGGCAGTTGCGCGACCGCGGTTCCGATCGGAGCGCTCGGCAGATAGTCCGCGCGGTCGTGCGCCTGCCCGCTGGTGGTGTAGATGAGGACGCCGACACAGCCGGCCGCGGCCGCCAGGATCGCGGCCACCGCTGGCGCCGAGCGCGACCGGTTGCGAGCCGCGTCGCGCAGCGCCAGCCGCATCGACCCGTACAGGAACGGCGACAACCGGCCGGCCAGGCCGACCAGCATCGGCGTGCACGCCACTAACCCGAGCTCGGCGACCATCGACCCGCCAAGGATGAAGTTCGCCCGCCGCGCGTGGGTTGCGCCGAGGACCGCGACGAAGGCGCCGAGCGCGAACGCGACGATGCCCAGCACCGGCAGCGATCGTGACGACCGGACGACGCCGCGCCGGCCGGCGAGTGCGGCGACGACGTCCTGGCGGCTGGCGGCACGCGCGGGCAGCATCGCGGCGAGCACACCGGTGACGACGCCGATCGCCGCGGCGCCGACTAGTTCGGCCGGGTGCCAGTGCAGGCCGCCGAACACGATGCCGGCGTGGCCGGCGAGCACCGCGCGTCCGAGCAAGCCCACCTCGATCCCGGCACCGGCGCCGATGACGCCGCCCAGCAGGCCCAGCACGATTCCCTGGCTGAGCACGGTGCGT
>JAICLV010000101.1 GCA_025925185.1 Acidothermaceae bacterium | reverse complement strand
CCCCGAATTGCGCTCGCGCCCGGCCCGGCCGCATCCGCTGTTTCGCGGGCTGGTGGCGGCCGCGCTGGTGCGAGCGGCGGGCAGCGGCTCGGCCAGCGCCTCGGCCGGCGGCTCGGCCGGCGGCTCGGGCGGCGCCGACGCCTCGGCGGTGCGGGTGCCCGAGCCGGCGGCCACCGCGTGACGGGGCAGCGGCCGGCTTACGAGTTCGCCGACGAAGTCGCCGACCGCGCGGTCCTGCACAGCGTGCGGCGATTCGACGGACGCGTGTTAGGCGTGCGCACCGACCGTGTCGATCTCGGCGATGGGCAACAGGTGGAGCGCGACATCGTCGTCCACCCCGGAGCCGTGGGAGTCGTCGCGGTCGATGACGACCTGCGCGTGCTCCTGGTCCAGCAGTACCGCCACCCGGTCGGCGCGCTGCTGTGGGAGGTGCCAGCCGGGCTGCTCGACGTCGAGGGCGAGGACCCGGCGGACGCGGCCGCCCGCGAGTTGTTCGAAGAGGGCGGCTACCGCGCCGCCGAGTGGTCGGTCCTCATCGACGCCTTCAGCTCACCTGGAGGGTCGGACGAAGCCGTGCGTATTTATCTGGCGCGCGACCTGACCGAGGTGGCGCCGGGGGAGCGGTACGTCGGCGAAGACGAGGAGCGTGGCATGCCGACGTCGTGGACGCCGCTCGCCGCGGCGCGCGAGGCTGCGCTGGCCGGACGGCTGCACAACGCGCTCGGCGTGATCGGCATCCTGGCCGCCGCCGCCGTATTGCTCGACGGCGTGCCCGCCGGTCGAGACTCCGGCGCGCCCTGGTTTCGCGGCCGCAGGTGATCATCCGCGGCTCGCATCGGGCATAGACTCGCAAAGCGACCGCGGCGACACCGCAGGTTGCGAAGGTCGCCGACGACCAGGTCGGCGGCCGTCCCATCGGCGGAAGGCAGCGCGTCGTGAGGATCGGCGTACCGCGCGAAGTCAAGAACCACGAGTACCGCGTGGCGATTACGCCCGCTGGCGTGCACGAGTTGGTGCGCCAAGGCCACGAGGTGGTCGTTGAGCGCGCGGCGGGCGTCGGGTCGTCGATACCCGACGAGGACTACGCCGCAGCCGGCGCCGGTGTGCTCCCCGCCGCCGATGACGTCTGGGCGTTCGCCGACCTCGTGCTGAAGGTCAAGGAACCGATTGCCCAGGAGTACCACCGGCTGCGCAAAGGCCAGGTGCTGTTCACCTACCTGCACCTCGCTGCTTCGCGCGAGTGCACCGACGCGCTACTCGCCTCGGGCACGACGGCGATCGCGTACGAGACGGTGCAGTTGGCGGATCGCTCCTTGCCATTGCTCGCGCCGATGTCCGAGGTGGCCGGCCGGATGGCGCCGCAGGTCGGCGCCCGTTGCCTGGAGCGCGAGGCCGGGGGGCGGGGGATTTTGATGGGCGGCGTCTCGGGCGTGTACGCCGCCAAGGTCGTGGTGCTGGGGGCCGGTGTCGCGGGAATGAACGCCGCGGCGATCGCGCTCGGCATGCAGGCCGAGGTGCTGCTGCTCGACAACAACATCGACAAGCTCCGCCAAGCGGACCGCATCTATCAGGGCCATCTGCAGACCGTGGCGTCGAATTCCTACGAGATCGAAAAGGCTTGCCTCGACGCCGATCTGGTGATCGGGGCGGTGCTCGTCGCCGGCGCGAAGGCGCCGAAGCTGGTGCGCGATGACCTGGTGGCGCGGATGAAGCCCGGCGCCGTGCTCGTCGACATCGCGATCGACCAGGGCGGCTGCTTCGAGGGCTCGCGGCCCACGACGCACGACGCACCGACGTATCGCGTTCACGACACGTTGTTCTACTGCGTGGCGAACATGCCCGGGGCGGTTCCACACACGTCGACCTACGCGCTGACGAACGTGACGTTGCCGTATGTGTCGGCGATCGCGAGCCAAGGTTGGCGGGCCGCCTGCCGGTCCGACCCGGCGCTCGCGTCGGGGCTCAACACCCACGATGGCCAGGTGGTGAGCACGCCGGTCGGCGAAGCGCACGGCCTCGACGTCGCGGTGCTCGCCGACGTCCTAGCCTGAACGCGTTCCTGTCAGATCCGCGGGGACGGTCCGCCGGCTTGGAGGTGCGCCGCATGGCCTCGCGAGCGCTGGATGACAAGGCTTCACGAACGCACGACAACATGGCGTCGCTCACGCTCGACGCGCAGATCCGCGGTTATCTCGACCACCTGGCGGTCGAGCGCGGCCTTGCGAAGAACACGTTGAGCTCGTACCGGCGAGACCTGCGTCGCTACGCCGAGTTCCTCCTCGCCGCCGGTCGGTCGTCGCTGGCGGAGGTCGGTGAGACCGATGTTTCGGACTTCTTGGCGGCGTTGCGGCGCGGCGGCGACGCACATCCGCCGCTGTCGATCACCTCGGCCGCGCGCACGATCGTCGCGGTTCGCGGACTGCACAAGTTCGCCGTGCGCGAGGGCACCGTCGAGGTCGACGCCGCTGGGGCGGTGCGCCCGCCTACCCCTGCGCGACGGCTGCCGAAGGCGATCTCGGTCGAGGACGTCGAGCGGCTGCTCGCTGCGGCCGGCTCAGCGGGCTCGGCTGGCTCGCCGCGGGAGCAGCGCGACCGTGCCCTGCTCGAAGTGCTGTACGGCACGGGAGCGCGGATTTCGGAGGCGGTCGGTCTCGCCGTCGACGACGTCGACTTCGACGCGGGCGTGGTGCGGTTGTTCGGCAAGGGCTCGCGGCAGCGGGTGGTGCCGCTCGGCAGCTTCGCTCGCCGCGCGTTGGAGGATTACCTGCGGGTTGGGCGGCCGGCGCTGCTGGCAACCACGTCGTCACGAACGGCGGGACCCGTCGTCCGTGGGGCCGTGTTCGTGAACGTGCGGGGCGGGCGATTGTCGCGGCAAAGCGCATGGACCGTGCTGCGCGCGGCGGCCGAGCGAGCCGGGCTGACGGGAGCGATCTCGCCGCACACCTTGCGGCACTCGTTCGCGACGCATTTGCTCGACGGTGGCGCTGACGTACGGGTGGTGCAGGAGTTGCTCGGCCACGCATCGGTGACGACGACGCAGATCTACACGCTGGTAACAGTCGACCGACTGCGCGAGGTGTACGCGTCCGCACACCCTCGGGCGCTCGGCTTGCCCGCGGAGTGAGTTGGGCTTTAGTGTCTCGACTCGTCGGCATGACGGCATGACGGCTCATCGCCAGAGAGGCACAGCGATAGATGGCTAAGTCGACAAAATCCGCGGAGTCGACGCCGGCTGCGGACTCCGACGTCGTCGAGGCGAAACTCGCGCGCGACGGGCTCGACGCGGCTGGGCGGCCGTTGCCCGTCTTCGCCGATCCGCCGCCGCTCGATCGGCATGGGCCGGCCTGGGTTCTCGCGATGTGCAATCAAAAGGGCGGGGTCGGGAAGACGACGACGACCATCAACCTGGGGGCCGCGCTCGCGGAGTGGGGACGCCGGGTGCTGCTCGTCGACTTCGACCCGCAGGGCGCGCTTTCGGTGGGGCTCGCGGTCAATCCGCACGACCTCGACCGCACGGTCTACAACGTGCTCATCGAGCGCGACGTCTCCGTCGACGACGTGCTGCTGAAGACGAACACGCCGGGAATGGACCTGTTGCCGAGCAACATCGACCTGTCCGCCGCTGAGGTTCAACTCGTCAACGAGGTGGCTCGCGAGCAGGTGCTCGCCCGGGCGCTCGAACCGGTGCTACCCGACTACGACATCGTCTTGATCGACTGCCAACCGTCCCTCGGCTTGCTGACTGTCAACGCGTTGACCGCGGCGACGGGAGTGATCATCCCGCTCGAATGCGAGTTTTTCGCGCTTCGTGGCGTCGCGCTGCTCATGCAGACGATAGAAAAAGTGCAAGAACGGTTGAACCCTCGACTTCAGGTTGAGGGAATTCTCGCGACAATGTTTGATCCACGAACGCTGCACAGCCGCGAGGTGTTGGCTCGCGTCGTAGAGGCGTTCGGTCCCCGCGTGTTCCACACGGTCATCGGTCGCACGGTACGTTTTCCAGAGACGACGGTGGTCGGCGAGCCGATCACCACGTACGCGTCGAGTTCGGCGGGCGCACGGGCCTATCGCGAACTCGCCAAGGAGGTGTTGGCCCGATGAACCGCCGACCCCGGCTGCCGGGCGCCGACGAGTTGTTCCGGGCTACGGGTGGCGCCGCGGCGCTCTCCGCCGGCGCGGCCGGCGCGGCCGCGCCGTCCGCCGCCACGCCAGGACCGACGACGCGGGGCAGCGCCGCGCTCGCCGCGCCCGCACGGGCACCCCGCGTCAGCCGCGCGCTTCAGCCTGCGCCGGACTCAGACTGGGAAGACGACGCCGGCGTCCGCAACACGGAACGCGACACCGCGCCCGAGCGTTTCGATGATCCGCGAGGCGCGCGGCCCGGTGGTGCCCGACCGGTTCGGATCACCCGCCGCAGCGACGTCCGGCAGTCCGAGCCGACCGGCCGCGAGCGGCACGACGAGAAGATCACCGTGTATTGCTCCCCGGAGGAGCTGCTCCAGCTGGAGCACGCGCGGCTCGCGCTGCGCGGCTCGCATGGCCTCGCGGTCGACCGCGGCCGGATTGTGCGCGAGGCGGTCGCCGTCGTCCTCGCCGACCTCGAGGCGAAGGGCGACGCGAGCATTCTCGTCCGCCGGCTGCGCGGGCGCTGATCGGTGCTTTACGCGCTGCGGTTCCCGCTGTCTTTCGTCGTCCTCGTGGTTGCCTTTGCGATCGGCCTTTACGTCCGCGGGCTCGCTCAACGCCTGGTGGCGGGTGGGCGACGTCCCGCGTGGGCGCGTGATATCGCGCGCCGGCGCGCGTTTGGGTGGCTGCGGCCGGTGATCAATCCGTACGGCTGCGTCGCGGCGGCGATCGCCGGCCCGGCTTGGGGGAGTTCGGTCGAGGTCGGCAACTTCGTGCGTAAGCCGCCGGCACGGGTGGCAGGGCAACTGCTGGCCGGCCCGGTGGCGCTGGCGGCAATAGGAATCGGCGCGCTGGCCGCGTTTCGGTCTTGGTCGGGCGCGGACTTCGGTCGCGAGCTGTCGTGGCTACGAGAGATATATGACGGCGCGCCGCACTTTCTCGTGGGCGGCAGCCACATCGACTACGTCGGCAACTTCGGTCAGATCGCGCTGCTGTTGGCAGGGGTCGAGTGGCTGACGATGGGAATTCTCGCGATCATGCCGTTGCCCCCACTCGACGGCGGCAAGCTGCTCTTCGCGCTGGTGCCGCGCACGCCCGGCTGGCAGCGCGCGCACTACCGGCTCGACGAGGAGAACTGGGGGACGCTGATCCTGCTGATCCTCGCGTTGCCGATCTTCGGAGAGCCGATCCTCGTCTCCCTCTTGAGCACGATGGTCGACCCGCTGGTCGGGCTGATCGCGTGACGGCGATGGTTGACGAGCTGCCAGCGGGCGCGGAACCGCGCGGCTTTCAGGTGCATCTTGAGGTGTTCGAGGGTCCGTTTGACCTCCTGCTCGGGCTGATCGCCAAGCACGAGCTCGACATCACCGCGGTATCGCTGTCGACGGTCACTGACGAGTTCATCGCTTACATCCGGCATATGGGCGCGAGCTGGGACCTCGGTCAGGCCAGCGAGTTCCTGGTGGTGGCGGCCACGTTGATCGACTTAAAGGCCGCCCGGTTGCTGCCCGCCGCCGAGGTCGAGGACGAAGAAGACCTCGCGTTACTCGAGGCGCGCGACCTGTTGTTCGCGCGCCTCCTGCAGTACCGCGCGTACAAGCAGGTGGCGGCGATCCTCGCCTCGCTGCTGGCGACGGAGGTACGCCGCTATCCGCGGGCGGTCGGTCCTGACCCGCGCTTCACCGGGCTGCTGCCAGAGGTGTTGATCGGACTTGGTCCCGAGCAGTTCGCCGCGATCGCGGCCCGCGCGCTGACGCCCAAGCCGCCGGCGACGGTGTCCGTCGCGCACATCCACGCGCCGACGGTGAGCGTGCGGGAGCAGGCCGGGATCGTCAGCGAGCGGCTGCGTCGGGGCGGTACCGCGACCTTCCGCGCGCTGACCTCCGACTGCACGGCCACCGTGGAGATCGTCGCCCGCTTCCTCGCGCTGCTGGAGTTGTTCAAGGAAGCGCTGGTGTCGTTCGAGCAGCTCACCCCGCTCGGCGACCTGCTCGTGCGTTGGACCGGCGCGCCGGACGACGACGGGGCGGCGGCGGCCGCCGTCTCGGAGTGGCCGGACGATCAGGGCGCCGCCACCGCCGACGAGCCCGAGGCGCCACCGGCCGCGCCGTAGGGCGGCTCGGTCGGCACCGTAGGCTGGCTGGCCGGCCGTTCTCGGACGCGGGCGTGCCGCGTCACGATCTGGAGGTAGCTATGTCGACAAATCCACCGGACGGCGGGGACCCGATCGGCGCCGCCACGGTGGACGACGAGGCGCTGGATACCGAGGCGGTGGATACCGAGGCGGTGGATACCGAGGCGATGGACGACGAGGCCGTGGGCACCGAGGCGCTGGACACCGCCGAGTCGTCGGACGGCGCCGAGTCGTCGGACGGCGCCGAGGAGACACTGAGCGACGAGCAGTTGCGCGGGGCGATCGAGGCCATCTTGTTGGTCGTCGATGAGCCGGCCGGCGCAACCCTTATCGCGAGCGTGTTGGCGGTGCCGGAAACGCGCGTGCTCGCCACCTTGGATGAGATTCGGCGCGACTACACGCGGTCCGGTCGCGGCTTCGAGCTCCGGGAGATCGCCGGCGGCTGGCGGCTGTACACCAGGGAGGAGTTCGCGCCGTACGTCGAGCGGTTCGTGCTCGACGGTCAGCAGGCCAGGCTGACGCAGGCCGCGTTGGAGACTCTCGCCGTCGTCGCGTATCGGCAGCCGGTCAGTCGCGCGCGGGTCAGCGCAGTGCGCGGGGTGAACGTCGACGGGGTGATGCGCACGCTGGTCAGCCGGGGTCTGGTCGAGGAGGCGGGCGCCGAGGACTCCGGCGCTGTGCTCTATCGAACGACGGACTACTTCATGGAGCGGCTCGGGCTCCGGAGCCTAGAAGAGTTGCCTAATCTGGCCAACTTCCTTCCTGAGTCTACGACGATCGAGGAACTAGAAGGCGAACTCTCAAGTTCAGGTCGAGATGAATAGTTCGGAGGCAGACCAGACAGGGATTCGGCTGCAGAAGGTGCTCGCCGCCGCTGGAGTGGCGTCGAGGCGGGCTTGCGAGGAGCTGATCGCGCAGGGCCGCGTGGAGGTCGACGGCCGCACCGTGCGGGAGCAGGGCGTGCGGGTCGATCCCGATCGAGCGGTCGTGAAGGTCGATGGCGTTCGCGTGTCGGTTCGCGAGACCGCCCGCTACCTCGCGGTGAACAAGCCGCGCGGCATGCTCAGCGCGATGTCCGATCCTGCCGGTCGGCCGTGCCTCGGCGACCTCGTCGAGCACCGCTCCGAGCGGCTGTTCCACGTCGGCCGCCTCGACGCCGACAGCGAGGGCTTGCTCCTGCTCACGAACGACGGTGAGCTGGCGCACCGGCTGATGCACCCGTCCTACGGCGTGCGCAAGACCTATGTCGCGGAGGTCACCGGCACGGTGCCTCGCGACGTCGGCCGGACGTTGCGGGCGGGCGTCGAGTTGGAGGACGGCCTCGCCCGAGTCGACAGTTTCCGGGTGCTGGGCCGCGCTGGTCCCCGGGTGATGGTCGAGGTCGCCCTGCACGAGGGTCGCAAACACATCGTGCGGCGGCTTCTCGCCGCCGTCGGCCATCCGGTTCAGCGGTTGGTGCGCACCCAAATCGGGCCGGTGATGTTGGGGGAGCTGCGGCCGGGAAAGATCCGGCCGCTCACCCAGCGCGAGGTCGGCGAGCTGTTCGCCGCCGTCGAAGATCGCGCTAGCCGTCCTAAGCGCGACCGAGCTAGGAAGCTTCGAACGGATTGAGCTATCTCCCGACATGGTGCTATGTCGACAAATCGCGTTATGAGTTCGTCCGTAATCGGCTCGATGCCGGCTGGCAAGGCACGGCGGGCGGGAACTTGGACCATGCCGATCCTGGATGAGTTGACGCAGGTCAACTGGCATTCGTAAAGAGATAAGTCGACTTTGTGGCACCGGGATCGGGCACCCTGCCACACCGGGCACTATCGACACAACCACCGGTCCATTAGTCGATAGATCGGTTACACGCTTCGCCGACACACCGCCGAAGCGTTTTGAAGCGTTGTGGGCACGTCGCTAGGGTGACCAAGACACCTGTCGATCAAGGAGCAATCGTGGCGGTTAGAGCGGTGCGCGGCGCCATCCAAGTGGCCGCCGACGACCCCGATTCGATCTATCGCGGGGTCCACGAGATGATCGCCGCCGTTCTCGATCGCAACGAGCTGTCAGCGGCCGATGTGATCAGCATCTTCTTCACGGCCACCCCCGATCTCACGTCGTGCTTTCCGGCGGCCGGCGCGCGGCAGGTGGGCTTCGACGACGTCCCGCTGTTGTGCGCGAGCGAGATTGCCGTGCCGGGGTCGCTGCCGCGGGTCGTCCGGATGCTCGCGCATGTGGAGACCGACCGGTCGCGCCCAGACATTCGGCACGCGTTCTTGGGCGCGGCGGCGGCGCTGCGTGACGACCTGCCGCAATGACCGACGCCGACGCCACACCAGCGGGGTCGCGGCCTGACGCGGAGTCGGCGCCAGCCCCGGCTGGCCCGATGGCACGCCATCCGAGCCTTGATCGGTTGGCCCTGAAATCCGTGCTGATCGTCGGATCGGGTTTGATCGGCACCTCGATCGGGCTGGCCTTGCGCGAGGTCGGGGTCGACGTCGCGCTGGAGGACCGCGACCCGGGGCGGCTTGCCTTGGCGGTCGAGCTCGGGGCGGGCCGGCCGAGGTCGGCCGACGATTCTTTCGACGTGGCAGTGATCGCGGTACCCCCCGGTCACATCGGTGCCGAACTTCTGCGGGTTCAGCAACTTCATCTCGCCCGTACCTTGAGCGATGTTGGTTCAGCAAAGGCTCAACCTCAAGCTGATGCTCAGGCACTGGGTGTCGACTTGTCGCGTTATGTCGGTGGGCATCCCGT
>JAICLV010000088.1 GCA_025925185.1 Acidothermaceae bacterium | reverse complement strand
GCACCCGGACCTCGACCACCTTGCCACCACCCCCACGCCGGGAAGTCTCGCACCGCGACGGACGCCACCGCGACTAAACCCGCGCTATACCGCGAGCGGCGATGCTCCGCCGGTGGCGTACGCATGCATTCACGACGTCGCGTCGAGCTGGGCCGAGTACGAACGGGCCGCCGCGGCGCTCGTCGACCCGCTTCCGCAGGGGCTGCTCGCCCACATCGCCGGCCCGACCGACGAGGGCGTGCGAATCATCGAGATCTGGGACGACGAGCAGGCGGCCGCGCGGTTTCGCGACGAGCGGCTCGCGCCGATCGTCGCGCTGCTCACGGACGCGTCGACGCGCGGCGCCGCCGTCCGCGACCTGCGCGCGGTCCATGTCTTCATCACCCATCACGAAGGGAACCCGTCATGAGCATCATCAAGCTTCGAAGGTTTGGCTTCGGCCGCGTTGGCCGGCTCGGCCGAACCGCCGCGCTGACCACACTCGTCGTCGGCGGGGTAGGCGCGACGACGATCGGCGCCGCAGCTCCCGCGTTCGCCGCGTCGGGGTCGTCGCTCTACGTCTCACCCACCGGTCACAACGGGGCCGGCGACCACTCGTGCCGCACGGCCGGTTACTCGACGATCTCGACGGCGGTCGCGGCGGCCCGGTCGGGCGCGACCGTGCATGTGTGCGCCGGCAGCTACGCCGAGGCGGTCGTCATCGACGGCAAGGTCGTCCACCTCACGGGCGACGGCGCGGACAGCGCCACGATCGCGCCACCGGCGACGAGCGACACCGCGGGTCTCACGATCGAGGGCGACGGCGCGAGCGGCTCGAGCGTGACCGGCCTGACGATCACCGGAGCGCGGCAGGAGGGCCTGCTGGTCCAGCACACCAGCCACATCACGGTCGCGCACAACCGGGTGACCGGCAACAACCTCGCGTGCCAGCCGCAGGTCAACCCGAGCCTCGACTGCGGTGAGGGTTTGCATCTGCGCGCGGTTAGCCACTCGCGCGTCATCGACAACGAGGTGAGTCACAACACCGGTGGAATCCACATCACCGATGGCGTTCCGGCGGGAAGCATCGGCGAGACCGCGTTCGGATACACCTCGCCGTCCGGACCGAGTTTCGACAACCTGATTGAGGGCAACAGCGTCGTCGCCAACCTCTGGGACTGCGGCATTTCCTTGCCCTCGCACAACTCGACGGCGCTCGGCAACCCGACGGCCGGCGGCGTCTATGACAACACCATCACGAAGAACCTGGTGCTCGACAACGGCACGAGCGGCAGCGGTGGCGCCGGCATCTTGATGGCGACGGGGTTCCCCGGAACCGCGGCCTATGACAACACGGTCACCCACAACGTCGTCTCGGGCAACGGCCACTCAGGGGTCGCGATCCACAGCCACGCGCCCGCGCAGGACGTCCACGGCAACGTCATCGAGTTCAACGAGATCGGGCGCAACAACGCGATCGGCGACTTCTCCGCTGGTGTGACGCAGACGGCCGGCGTCATCGTGTTCTCGGCGGTGGTCCCGGTGACCGACACCGTCATCACGCACAACCACTTCGTCGACGATCACTACGGCATCTGGTTGAGCAACGCGCCCGGCACCGACACCTCGCACAACAGCTACCTGGTCGTCGATGTGCCGGTTAAGAGCTAGTCGCGTTGGCAGCGAGGGTGGCCGCGTACACGGCCGCCTCGCTGCGACTCCCCAGCTGCAGCTTTCGCAAGATGGCGCCGACGTGATGCTCCGCGGTCTTCGGGGAAATCACCAAGCGCTCGGCGATCTGCGGGTTCGACAGACCTTGCGCGAGCAGGTTGAGGATTTCCCGCTCCCGCGCGGTGAGTGCCCGCACCGCGTCGGGAGCGGCGGGGCGGGCCGCCGCGGCGTCGCCGAGGTCATGCAGCAACGCCTGCGCGGCGTGCATCCGATGGGCGCCGACCCGTCCGTATGTGGCGAGCGCGCGGCGGGCCTCGGCGATCGCCTGCGCCCGGTCCACCCGGGCGAGCGCGCGGGCGAGGTCGAGCTGGACGTAGGCCGCGAGCAGAGACCGCTCACCCGGGTGCAGCGCGCCCAACGCGCCCTCGAACTGCGCGATCGCCGCGGGCGAGTGGCCGCCGTCGGACTCGGCGAGGAGCATCCGGCCAGCCGCCCACCGCGCGAGCGCCAAGACCGTGCGCGACGGGGTTTCCGCGGCCGACGCGGCAAGCACCTCGGCGATGTCCCGCGCCGCGGCGATGTTGTCGCGGGCGAGCTCGGCTTGCAGCACCAGCACCTGGATCGGAGCCGTGCGCAGCCGGTCGCCGGTCATCATGCGCAGGGCCTGCCGGCCGACGGCCACCGCGAGGTCGTGGTCCCCGCGCGCGTGATGCAGCCGCACCAGGGACAGCTGGGCCTCGGCGCGTTGCTCCAAGCCGTTGAGCAGGCTCGCGGCCTCGGCCAGCCGCCCCTGGTCGATGCGCAGGCCGGCCAACGCGGCGCGCGACTGCGCTCGCTGCGCGAAATGCGCGGTGGCGTCGACCGCGAAACGCAGCGCGGTCTCGGCCTCGTTCCACCGACCCGCCTCGCACAGCAACGTGCCGTACTCGATCTGGCAGTGGTTGAGCAGCAGGTTCGGCGGCGCGACGCCCTGGTGCGCCGGTTCGCCGATCGGCGCGACGGCCAGCCAGTCCTCGATCCGGTGCAGGTCGCCGCTGCGTCCGCAGGCGCTGACCAACGCGCAATAGACCTGACCGACGATCCAAAAGTTGTCGCACTCGCCGTTACTCGCCATCACCATCGCCTCGTCGATGCGCGCGAGCCCCTGGTCGATGGCGCCGCGGCTGACCAGCGCGAGGCCGGAGTCGGCGAGCGCCTTGCACTCGAGGTCGACGTCGCCGAGGCGTC
Source organism: Acidothermaceae bacterium (assembly GCA_025925185.1). The sequence continues at coordinate 7,413 of JAICLV010000088.1, read as the reverse complement.
GCGCGATCGCGAGCGCGTGCGTCGCGTTCGCCTCCAACTCCTCGATGTTGGCGACGCTGCATCCGATCAGGGTCACCGAAACCCAGCCCGATTCGACGCAGTCGCGGTCGTCGGCGAGCAGCCTGCGGGCCCGCGCGAGCCAGCCGGCCGCGACCGACTGCCGGCCGGTGCCGTCGAAGTGCAGCCGGGTCATGTGCGACGCCGCCAGGGCGGCGCGCCTGCGTCGTCCGGCCGCCTTGTAGTCGAGAAAAGCCGTCTCGAGATGGCGGGCGGACAGCGCGAAGTCGGCGACGGCGAAGAACATCAGGCCAGCGGCAAGGTGGGCGTCGGGCGAGCCGGTCGCCAACGCCGCCTCAATCAGCGCTGGGGCGGCGTCGGCCTCGTCGGCACGCAGGTGCAAGCCGACGCTGCGGGTCAGGTCCACCTCGGCATTGTGCGCCTAACTGGCCGCGCGTCCGCACAAATAGGGGGCAGACTCAGGGACTTGCCCCATGCCGAGCCCGGCGCCCCACAACCAGACTCGTCCACGACCGCAACGACAACACAAGTGAGGCACCTGCAATGACCGTGACGGAACAACCCCTCGACAGTCAGGAACTCGCCGCGGCCGTACGGGGCGCCGTGTACCGCCTGGACGACGCGGGCTACGACGAGGAGGTCGCCTGCTTCAACCTGGCGACGACGCATCGTCCCGCGCTCGCCGTCGCGGCCACCTGCGCCGACGACGTCGCGGCGGCCGTCCGGTTCGCCGCCGGGCGCGGCCTGCCGGTCGCCGTCCAAGCCACCGGGCACGGCGCGGTCACCGCGGTCGACGGCGGGGTGCTCATCAACACTCGGGCGATGGCCGATCTCGCCATCGACCCGCGCGAGCGCACCGCGACGGTGGGCGCCGGCGTGAAGTGGAAGGCCGTCGTCGAGGCGGCGGCCGCGCACGGGCTCGCCCCCCTGAACGGCTCGTCGTCCGACGTCGGGGTGGTCGGCTACACGGTCGGCGGCGGCCTGCCGCTGATGGGCCGCACCTACGGCTTCGCCGCCGACCACGTGCAGCGCATGACCGTCGTGACGGCGGACGGCGAGGTGCGCGAGGCGTCGCCGACGTCCGAGCCCGACCTGTTCTGGGGACTTCGCGGCGGCAAGGGAAATCTCGGCATCGTCACCGAGATCACGGTCGACCTCGTGCCGGTCCGCCGCATCTACGGCGGCGGCATCTTCTTCCCGGGCGAGCACGCGCCGGAGCTGCTGCGCGCCTACCGCGACTGGGTCGGCGGGCTCGACGAGCAGACAAACACGTCGATCGCCTTGCTGCGGCTGCCTCCGATTCCCGACATCCCCGAGCCGCTGCGCGGGCGGTTCGTCGTCCATCTTCGGATCATTCACGTCGGTGACGCCGAGAGCGGTGAGCGGTTGGTGGCGCCGATGCGCGCGGTCGCGCCCGCGATCGTCGACCTGGTGGGCGAGATGCCCTACACCGCGATCGACAGCGTGCACCAAGACCCCGACCATCCGGTGCCGGCGCACGAGCGCGGCGTGCTGCTGTCGGCACTCGACGACGCGGTCGTCGCGCAGCTGCTCGAGCTCGCGGGGCCCGGCGTGCAGACGCCGGTGATGATCGTCGAGATCCGTCACCTCGGCGGCGCGCTGTCGCGCCCGCCCGCGGTCGCCAACGCGGTCGACAACCGCGACGCGGCTTTCGTGCTGGAGGCGATCGGCGTCTTGATGGGTCCGGTTGCGGAGATCGCTCCGGCGGCGACCGACGCGCTTGTGGCGTCGTTCGCCCGGTTCTCGTCGCGAACTGGCGGCGCCACCTTCGTGAACTTCCACGGGCGACCCGGTGACGCCGCCGACCGCGCCCGGCCGTGGGACCCGCAGACCTACGCGCGGCTGTGCGAGCTGAAGGCGCGGTTCGACCCGCAGAACCTGTTCCGGTTCGGGCACGCGATAGCGCCGGCCGCCGCCATTCCCGCCGCCATTCCCGCCTCCAGGGGGGCATGAGGGGGCTGGGGAGGAAGGCGCGCCTGCGAAGATTGCGGGCATGAGCGTCGTCCTCCCCCATGGTTCCTGGCCCTCTCCGATCAGCGCCGCCGACGTCGCGCGCGGCGGGCTGCGCCTCGGCTTCCTCACCGTCGTCCGCGCCGCCGATGACGCGGACGACGTGTGGTGGACCGAGGGCCGGCCGGCCGAGGGCGGGCGGCAGGTCGTGGTCTCGGCGGCGCGCGGCGACCTCCTGCCCGTGCCCTGGAACGCGCGCACCCGCGTGCACGAATACGGCGGCATGGCGTGGCTGGCGCTGTCGGCGTCGGCTCTGGTGTTCGCCGAGTGGAGCGACCAGCGGCTGTACCGGCTCGCGGTTGGAGGCGAACCCACGCCGCTCACTCCGCTCTCCGACGTCGACGCCGGCTGGCGCTACGCCGAGCTGGTTCACGTCGTCGCGAGCGACGAGGTCTGGTGCGTGCGGGAGGAGCACACGCCGGACGGCGAGGTGCGACGCGCGATCGTCGCGGTGCCGCTCGACGGCGCGGCGGCCGACGACGCCTCTCGGGTGCGGGTCGTGGTCTCCGGCAGCCGGTTCTTCGCCTTTCCGCGACTTTCGCCGGATGGCTCGCGGCTCGCGTGGATCGCGTGGGACCACCCGAACATGCCGTGGGATTCAACGGAGTTGCGGGTCGGCGCGCTGGTCGACGGCGTCGTGTCGCAATGGCGGCCGGTCTTGGGCGGCCCGGATGAGTCGGTGTTGCAGCCGGAGTGGGCGACGAGCGAGTCCCTGTACGTGATCAGCGACCGCTCGGGGTGGTGGAACCTCTACTCGGTCGGGGTTGACGGCGCCGACCTGCGCGCGCTCCACCCGGCCGACCAAGAGTTCGCCGGCCCGTTGTGGCAGCTCGGGTACCGCTTCTACGCGGTGCTCGACGACGGGCGTCTCGTCGTCCGACATGGTTTTGGCGAGCAGGGGCTTGGGATTCTCGACCCTGCGTCCGGTGCGGTCGAGCCGCTGCGCACGCCGTTCAGCGACTGGCTACCGGTGCTGGCTGCTGCCGATCAGACGGTCGCCGGTGTCGCCGCGAGCCCGAGCCTGCCGATGTCGGTGGTGCGGGTCGATGTGCGAAGCGGCGAATGCGTGACGCTGCGGCGCGCGGCCGAGTCGATTCCCGATGAGATGTACCTGCCACAGCCCCGTTCGGTGACGCTGCCCGGACCACGCGGACGCGACGTGCACGCGCACGTGTACCCGCCGCGAAACCCGGAAGCGGTTGCTCCGCAAGGAGAGTTGCCGCCGTACATCGTGTTCGTGCACGGCGGCCCGACGTCCGACTCCCCCGCGACGTTCGACTTGGAGTACGCGTTCTTCACCAGTCGCGGCGTCGGCATCGTCGACGTCGACTACGGCGGCTCCACCGGCTACGGCCGCGAATACCGCGAGCGGCTGCGCGGCCAGTGGGGCGTCGTCGACGTTGAGGACTGCGTCGCCGCGGCCCTCGCGTTAGCTGACAGAGGCGAGGCAGATCGCGCGCGACTCGCCATTCGCGGCGGCAGCGCGGGTGGCTGGACCACGCTGGCGGCGTTGACGCGCACCGACGCGTTCGCGGCCGGCACATCGTACTTCGGTGTCGCGGAACTGCTGAAATTCGCGGCGGACACTCATGATTTCGAGTCGCGCTACCTCGACGGCCTGGTTGGGCCACTGCCGGAGGCGCACGACCTCTACGTCGAGCGTGCGCCGCTGAACCACGTCGATGAGTTGTCGTGTCCAGTGCTATTGCTGCAAGGACTCGAAGACAAGGTGGTGCCGCCGTCGCAGGCCGAGATGTTCCGCGACGCGCTTGCGGCTAAGGGAATTCGGCACGCCTACATCGCGTTTCCCGGCGAGCAGCATGGGTTCCGGCGCGCCGAGAACGTGATCGCCGCGCTGGAGGCGGAGCTGTCGTTCTATGGGCAGGTGTTCGGGTTCACGCCGCCGGATATTCCGGTGCTTCCGCTGTCCAACCTTTGAGAGCATCGGGTCGTGACTCATCCGCTCGACAACCCTGTGTGGGATTCGCTCAACGGCGCGCAAGCCCACTTCGCGTTGCAACAGGGCGCGGCGGCGCGCTTCGACCCTGACGTCGCGGTCTTCGCTGCGATGGCCGACGACGCTGACCCGTCGGCGTGGCGCGACCTCGCGGCGCTCGCCGAGCCTGGCGCGCATCTCGTCGTGGTCGACGCGCCGTTCGACCCGCCGGGTGATTGGGAGATCGTCGGGCGAATCGCCGGCGTGCAGCTCACCGGCGAAGATCTCAAGGTGCAGGACGATCCCGAGGCGGTCGAGCTCGGGCCGGCCGACGAGCCGGAGATGACGGCCCTCGTGAAGCGAACCCAGCCCGGCCCGTGGCGGCCCCGCACGGTCGAGATGGGCCGTTACATCGGGGTGCGAGTCGACGGCGAGCTGGTCGCGATGGCCGGCGAGCGGCTGCGGCCCCGCGGGTGGGTCGAGATCAGCGCGGTGTGCACCGACGAGCGGTTCCGCGGTCGCGGGTTCGCCTCCCGGCTGGTCCGAGCGATCGGGGCGGGGATCATCGATCGCGGCGAGCTGCCGATGTTGCACGCGTCCGCGGAGAACACGAGCGCGATCCGACTCTATGAGTCGATGGGCTTCGTGTTCCGGCGCAACCGCGAGTTCCTGCGGGTGCGAACGCCGCGCTAGGCGCGGCCGTCGTCCAACTGCCCGTTAAGGCTGAACAGCGGAGACAATTCGCGCCCAGGCGACGAATTGTTTCCGCGCTGCCCACGCGACGGACCTTCGGCCCTGCGGCGTCAGACCCGCGATTCGGCGTCGCTGAAGAGCGCGCCGCTCGCCGCATCGGCGGTCTGCTGGGCTAGCGCCGTCGCCCCATTCGCGAGGGTCGCCGTCTCGCCGATCTGCTCGCCTTGTTTGACCTCGACACGCGCCGCTTGCCAACTGGAGAAGTGTCCGACGAAGTTGGCCCAAACCGACATCAGCGCGATCCAGATGATCGAGCCCTTGAGGCCGGTGAAGACGGTGATCGGGATGAGCGCCCCCCAACACAAGGTCATCCAACCGTGAAAGCCACGTAGGAATTCGGGTCGCCCAAAGAGCGTGCCGAACCGTCCCATCCTGACCTCCCGGTCACATCGACCGAGATCATTCCCATCGCCGCGGAGGCTGAACCCTGTGCCGCGGGGGCGCGGCGTCGTCCGGACTAATGCGCCAGCTCGGTGGCACGCGACTCGCGCACGACCGTCACCCGGATCTGACCCGGGTAGGTCAGCTCCTCCTCGATCTGCTTGGCGATGTCGCGCGCGATGACCTGGGCCTGGATGTCGTCGACGTGGTCGGGCAGCACCATCACCCGCACCTCGCGGCCGGCCTGCATCGCGAACACCTTCTCGACGCCCTCGTACGACGAGGCGATCTGCTCCAGCCGCTCCAATCGCTTGACGGACGACTCGAGCGACTCGCGCCGCGCGCCCGGCCGCCCACCGCTGATGGCGTCGGCGGCCTGGGTCAATACCGCTTCGACCGTGCGCACCTCGACCTCGTTGTGGTGCGCCTCGATGGCGTGGACGACGTCGTCGTTCTCGCCGTACTTGCGCGCGAGCTCGGCGCCGACCAGCGCGTGACTGCCCTCGACCTCGTGGGTCAACGCCTTGCCGATGTCGTGAAGCAACGCGCACCGCTTGACCAGCGGGACGTCGAGCCCGAGCTCGGCGCCCATCATCCCGGCGATGTGCGCCGATTCGACGAGATGCTTCAGCACGTTCTGGCCGTACGACGTCCGGTAACGCAACCGCCCCAGCACCGCCACGAGTTCAGGGTGCAGGGTGGTGACGCCGACCTCGACCAATGCGTCCTCCCCCGCGCGCAAGCACAGCTGCTCGAACTCGGAGAGGCTGCGCTCGTAGACCTCTTCGATGCGGTGCGGGTGGATGCGTCCGTCGAGCACCAGCTTCTCGAGCGCCACCCGCGCGACCTCGCGGCGCACCGGGTCAAAACACGAAAGCAGCACGGCCTCGGGCGTGTCGTCGATGATCAGGTTGACACCGGTGACCGTCTCGAACGCGCGGATGTTGCGGCCTTCGCGCCCGATGATGCGACCCTTCATCTCGTCGCTGGGCAGGTGCAGCACCGACACGACCGACTCGGCGGTCTGCTCGCTCGCGATCCGCTGGATCGCGGTGGTGACGATGTTGCGGGCGCGCTTCTCGCCCTCTTCGGTGGCGGCCCGCTCAATGTCCCGGACGACGATGGCGGCCTCGCGCTTGGCCTGGTTCTCGATGGTCGAGATGAGCTCGGCCTTGGCGTCCTCGGCGGTGAGCCCGGCGGTGCGCTCGAGCACCAGCCGGCGCTCCTCCGCGACGTCCTCGAGCTCGGCGCGCCGCTTGGCGAGGTCGGCTTCGAGCGCGGTCAGCTCGCGATCACGGGCGTCGACGCGGCGCTGCTCGTCGTCCACCCTCGCTTCTCGGTCGGCGAGCCGGCGCTCGCGGCGTTCAAGGTCTGACCGCAGCTCGCGAAGCTCGGTCTTGAGCGCCTTCACCTCGAGCTCGTTGGCCTGCCTGGCCTCCTCGATGAGGTCGGCCTGCTCTCGCGCCTGCTGGCGGCGGTCGATCGCCGGCGCGGAGCCGCCGTACCGGTCGCGGCGCATGGCCAGCATGACGATGATGCAGGCTGCGAGCGCCGCCGCCGACACCAACGCGATCACCGCTACCAGGGCCGCCGTGGGCATCGCCGCCTCCTCGTCCGTGACCGCGTCCGCGCGAGGAGGTGACGTTGGCGCGTGGCACGTGACAGGCAGCACGTGACGCCGGACATGCACCGGAAGACGGCGGCGTAGGAGACGCCGTCGCTGCCGGTGCGCGACTCCGGCCGGTGTGGCCGGAGCCCGATCTGTCGGGTATCAAGACGGGCCATCGGCCCGGCTGGTTTCGTCGTGCTTGCGCGTGCTCACGCCCCGTCGCCGGGGCAACTCCTCACTCCTTTTGAGGCTATGCGGGCCTCACCAATGGGTCAAGAAACGGTCACGGAGCGCGCACAAGCCGGCACGACGCTAGGCCGCGAGCGGCGTGTGCTGCCGCGGGACGGTCTCCGCCGGCTTCGGCGCGGAAGGCGGGGTACCGTCGCCGAACGGGCTGCCCCCGAGTTGCTCCCGCCCGTGCGACGTCACCCAACCGGACAGGTCGGGCCCGTCGGGCACGATGCCGGTCGGGTTGATGTCGCGGTGCACGCAGTAGTAGTGCCGCTTGATGTGGTCGAAGTCGATCGTGTCGCCAAAGCCGGGCGTCTGGAACAGGTCGCGGGCGTACGCCCACAGCACCGGCATAGCCCGGGAACCGCTTGAAGTACGCCTCTTGCAGCCGCTCGATGCCGAGCACGGGGTCGCGGCCGCCGGGGTCGAGGTCAAAGGTCCAGCTGCGCTCGTC
>JAICLV010000145.1 GCA_025925185.1 Acidothermaceae bacterium | reverse complement strand
GCGTGCGCTTCGCGCCCTGGATGCCGGCGAGCCGCGCGACCACGAGCGCGTCGCCCTTCGGGACCCCGCCACCGCGTAAAAGCGCGACCACCTCAGGTGAGACCAACACCCGGCCGGTGGCGCGCGCGGTGCGGGCCGTGACGTCCTTCGCCGAGACGTCGACCATGCGCGCCGCGCCGCGGTCGTCGATGTGAGTGAACTCGGACGACGGACTCACCCCGACCGCCGTTCGAGCATCATCACCGAAACCGTCGAACCCACCGGCACGTGCGTCACGTGCTCAGGCACCACGATGAACGAGTTTGCCAAAGCGAGGTCGGCCACCAGGTGCGAACCCATACCTCCGACGGGTGCGACCGCGTAAGTGCCGTCGCGCACCTCGATCCGCGCGCGCACGTAAGAGCGCTTCCCTTCCGACTTGTTGATGGGCTGGGTCAGCGTCGCCCGCACCAACGGCCGGTACAACTGCCCGACTCCGAGCATCCGGCGGATCGCCGGCCGCACGAAAACCTCGAACGAGACGTAAGCGCTCACCGGATTGCCGGGAAGCGTGAAAATCGGCGTGGAGTCAGGACCGACGGCGCCGAAACCCTGCGGCATGCCCGGCTGCATCGCGACCTTCGCGAAGTCGACGGTGCCCAGCCGCGACAGCACTTCTTTCACCGTGTCGTACGCGCCCGCGCTCACACCTCCGGTGGTGACGACGAGGTCGGCGCGCACGAGCTGGTCTTCGATCATCGAGAGCAACCGCACGCGGTCGTCGGGCACGATGCCGATGCGGTAGGCGATGGCGCCGGTCTCACGCGCGGCGGCGGTGAGCGCGTAGCTGTTCGACTCGTTGATTTGCGCGGGCCCCGGTTCGACACCGACGTCGACAAGCTCGTTGCCGGTGGAGAAAACGACCACCCGCGGCTTCGGGCGCACCCGGACCCGCGGCAGGCCGAGCGCCGCCAACAGGCCGATCTGCGCGGCGCCCAGTGGCGTGCCGGCCGTGAGCACGGTCTCGCCAGACTCGACGTCCTCGCCGGCGCGACGAATGTTCTGCCCATTGGTCGGCGCACGACTTATTCGCACGCGCGCGACTCCGCCGTCGGTCCACTCGACCGGCACGACACAGTCGGCGCCGTGCGGCACGGGCGCGCCCGTCATGATGCGCGCGCACAATCCGGTGTTCACCGCGTACGCCCCGCCGCTGCCGGCCGCGATGTCACCGATCACGGGCAGCTCGACCGGACTTTCTTCAGACGCCCCAGCCACATCGTCGAGCCGAACGGCGTAGCCGTCCATCGACGAGTTGTCGAACGGCGGCAACGCGCGCCGCGACACGACGTCTTCGGCGAGCACGCAACCGTGGGCGTCGAGCAGCGTGACCTCGAGGTCGGGCAGCGGTGCGAGCTGGCTCAACACCGCCGCGAGGTGCTCGTCGACGGTTCTCATGACGCTGAATCGCGTAGCCGCACGCTGCGCTCGTCTTCGCGCTGCCGCACGCTGCGCTCATTTTCGCGCTGCCGCACGAACTCCGTCAGCCAGGGCAGCAATTCCGGGCCGAGATCTTCTCTTTCGACCGCGAGCCGGATGACGGCCTTCAGGTAGTCGAGGCGGTCGCCGGTGTCGTAACGACGTCCGTGAAACAACACACCATGCACCGGACCGCCGTCGCAATCGCGCGTGGCGAGCACCCGCAGCGCGTCGGTCAACTGAATCTCGCCTCCCGCGCCCGGCTTTGTCTCGCGCAACACGTCGAAGACCTCGGGCGCGATCACGTATCGGCCGATCATCGCGAGATTGCTGGGCGCGTTCGACTGCGGCTTCTCAATCATGTCGGTGACTCGCACGACGTCGTCGTCGTCGGTCTTCTCAACCGCCGCGCAACCGTAAAGCTGGATCTGCGACGCCTCGACCTCGATCAGCGCGATGACTGAACCGCCGTGCCGTTGCTGCACCTGCACCATGCGCGCGAGCAGCGGGTCGCGGACGTCGATGAGGTCGTCGCCGAGCAACACCGCGAACGGCTCGTCGCCGACATGCTGCGCGGCGCACAACACCGCGTGGCCAAGACCTTTCGGCTCGCCCTGGCGCACGTAATGCACGGTGGCGAGGTCGGTCGCCTCCTGGACGAGCGAGAGTTTCGTGTCGTCCCCCTTGGCGGACAGCGTGTCCTCGAGCTCGTAGTTGCGGTCGAAGTGGTCTTCGAGCGCCCGCTTGTTGCGCCCGGTGATCATCAAGATGTCGCTCAGGCCGGACGCCACCGCTTCCTCGACGACGTATTGGATCGCCGGCTTGTCGACCACCGGCAGCATTTCTTTCGGCGTGGCTTTGGTGGCCGGCAAGAATCGGGTGCCCAAGCCGGCGGCCGGGATCACCGCTTTGGTGACCGAGCGCGTGGCGGCTTTCGCTTTGATCGTGGACACGCTGCGACCCTAACGCGCGCGGCGGCACTCGTCAGGATTCGGGTCGGCGCGGCTCGCCACGGGTCGCGACGTGCACGTCGGGCATCACGACCACCTTCGGCGTCGGCGGCGCCTCTTGCCCGGACGACGGCTGCTCGGAGGACGGGTGCTCGGACGACGGGTGCTCGGACGACGCGTCGCCCGAGCGCGCGATCGGGCTCGTCTCGTCGAACGCCTCGAGCAACGCCTCGGACGACGTCGCGGGATCCGGGCGCGGGACGTCGCCCACCGGTTCGCCGGATGCGAACCGCCAACAGTCGCGACCGGCCGCCTTCGCGTCGTACAGCGCGTTGTCGGCGCTGCGCAGCAGCTGGCTGGCGTCGACGCCGTGGTCGGGGAAGACCGCGACTCCGACCGAGGCGGTGACCGGGAGCTCGTGCGCCGTGCCCTCGCAAAACATCGACGACCGGATGACGGCGCCGAGCCGCTCCGCTGTGCGCGCGGCGCCTTCGGCGTCGGTCTCAGGGAGCACGACGACGAACTCCTCGCCGCCATAGCGGGCGAGGGTGTCGACCTCGCGCACCTGCGTGCGCATTCGCGAGGCGAGCTCGATCAACACCGCGTCGCCGACCTGGTGACCGTGCCGGTCGTTGATCAGCTTGAATCGGTCGAGGTCGAGCATCAAGACGGCGAGCGGCCGGCCGAATCGGGTGGCGCGCTCGATTTCGTGGCCGAGCGCCAGGGTGAGGTAGCGGTAGTTCCACAACGCGGTGAGCGGGTCGGTGAGCGACAACCGCTGCGCCTCTTGGTGAAGCAGCACGTTGTCGATGGCCACGCTCGCCTGCCCCGCGAAGGTCAGCAGCGACTCGAGGTCGTGCGCGGTGAACTCGCGCGGCAGGTCGCTGTCCGGCTTCACATCGGCGGTCGACGCATGGGCGGCGCCGACATCGGCCGGCGACTTGTCGTACAGGCTGAGCACACCGACGATGCGGCCCGACTGCTTCAGCGGCACCGCGACGACCGTGCGCGCCTCCGGTTCGGCGGGGTCGGGCCGTAGCCCTGGTCCCTCGCCTACGGTCCCGCGCACCGGCTCCCCGGTGCTGGCCACTTGACCGGTGATGCCCTTGGCGATGGCGACGCGGGCGTCGGCCGGCATCGCCGCGGCGACGGCCCCACGCCGGGCTCGCACGGTGAGGTTGTGATCGGCGTCGAGGAACATGATCACACCGCCGGTGGCCTGCACGCTGCCGATCGCGCTTTCGAGGACGACGTCGAGGATGCCGCCGAGATCATGGGTGTGGGCGAGGGTCGAGCCCAAGCGGTCGACGTTTCGGCGCAGCTCGTCGCGGCTTTGCTCGAGCCGGCCGATGTAACTGCGCAGCTCGGCGGCCATGTGGTTGAAGGCCGAGGCCAGCCGCCCGACCTCGTCGCGCGAGCGAACCGGCAGCGCGATGTCGAGGTCGCCGCCCGCTACCCGGCCGGCCGCCTCCGACAGCTCGACGACCGGACGGCTAATCAGCCGCGCCAGCAACCGGCCGATGAACAGCCCGGCCGCGATCGTGAACAGGATCACGGCGACCAGCAGCCACGTCAGCTTCGAGGTGGCCGGCGCCGACTCGCTCACCACGACGCCGTACGGCTGGCCCTGGCCTGGCGGCGCGAACACCGCGAGCCAGTTGCCGACCTTGGTCGTGGCGTTCAGGTTGCCGGGCGCGCCTTCGTGGCTCGCGTACGCGGCGGCGAGCTTCGCGGCGGAATCGCCCGCGACGTCCGTCGACACCACCGATTTGCCCGCGAGCAAGGTGACCCCCGGCGATCCGTCGAGCCGGCCGCTCAGTTGCGCGGCCGTCTTCGTGTCGACCGGCCAGGCGACGGCGACGTCGCGCAGGGTGGGGAGGTCGGCGATGCGCACCTGCGCGCGCGCTGAGATCGCGAAGGCCGCGCCCGCGCCGCCACCGCAGCTGTCCAGCGTCGCGGGCAGCGGATGAGCGCCGGCCGACGACGGGGCGGCGGGCAGCGACCCGGCGCTCGCGACGACGTTGCCGCTGGCGTCCCCGACCACCGCGTAGCCGACTCCGGCTTGTTCGACCGCGCTGCGCACGGCGGCCTGCGGACCGAGCGCGGCGACCTGCAGCCCGAGCAGCTGCGCCGCCTGCGCCGCCTGGCTGCACCGCGCGGCGAGCGCGTCGGTCACGCTCGTGCGCGCCGTTCGCAACCGCCCTGCGACCTGGTCGTTCAAGGTGCTCGGCGCCACCACCACGACCAAGATCGACCCGACGACCACCGGCAACAGCACAAGGAAGACGAAGGCCAGCGAGAGGCGTGTGCGTAAAGCCACCCGCACCTCCGGTCAGTCGCCGAGTCCACCCGAATCGGGCGCAACCATTCCGCAATAACTCAATGCGATGCTCGCACGAGCGCGCGGCTCTGCGTAGACGCTAGCCGGGGGACAGCGGACGGCGTGTTGAATGTCCACAACCGTCCGGACGACGTGGGACATGCCGGAACCGCCGTGCTTTGGACTGGAGGTGCGGGTGGCCGAGCGGCCGGGATCGCGCACGGGCGGCCCGTCGAGCGCGGACGAGCCAACCGTCACGGCGCGCAAACGCGCGTTGCGGCGGCGGCTGGCCGCGGCGCGGCTCAACTCGCCTTCCATTTGTTCCGCCCTGCACTTAAATTGCAACGGAAATTGCAAGAGGTCTCAAGCGTTGCATCCCCGGCTGGTCGCCTATCTCGACTCCGTCAAAAGCCGCGACCCGGCGGCTCGTTCGCGCTGGGACGTTATCTTCTATCCGGGCGTCTGGGCGCTCGTTCTTCACCGCTTTGCCCACTGGCTGTGGGAAGGGCGCCTGTTCTTCCTCGCGCGGATGGTGAACCATTTTTCGCGATTCCTGACGGCGGTGGACATCCATCCAGGCGCGAAAATCGGTCAGCGGTTCTTCCTCGACCACGGTTTCAGCGTCATCGGGGAAACGGCCGAGATCGGCGACGACGTCACGATCTACCAGAATGTGACCTTGGGAGGCACGAACCCATCGACCGGAGTGGGCGGCAAGCGTCATCCGACGGTCCGGTCGGGCGTGGTAATCGGATCCGGAGCGCAGGTGCTTGGACCGATCGAGATTGGCGAGGGCGCGAAGGTCGGGGCAAATTCGGTGGTAACGAGGGATGTCGCGCCGGGGTCGACGGTGGTCGGAATTCCGGCCAAGCCGGTCCCGCTCGACATGGTCCATTACAGCCCGGGCTTCATCCCGTACGGCACTCCGTGCGGCGAGGATTGCGACCCGGTTCGGGCGCGCCTCAATGAGCTCGAGCACGAACTCGACGAGCTTCGCGCAGAGCTCAAGGTGCTGAAGGCCGCGCGTCAGCCCCAGCCGAAGGTCAAGAGCGCTTGAGCGTCGTTGCGCCGTTCCCGCGTGCCTGGGACCGGCGCCCCATCGCCACTTTCGACCGCAACGAGCTATCGCGGATCCTC
>JAICLV010000155.1 GCA_025925185.1 Acidothermaceae bacterium | reverse complement strand
CGCGTCGAGCCGGGTCAGCCGACCGGACGACGTCGTGGCGACCACGTGTGTGTGCCGCGCCCGCGGCAGCGCGGCGTCCGGATCACCGCCTTGGGCTCGGATCATCGCCCGCCAAACGTCCATCGCGGAGCCGTCGCGCAGCGCATCGGCGGGATCCTTCCCGTTGTCGGCGCCGCACGCTCGCAGCATCTCGCGGCCCAGCCTGACGGTGAGCTCGACGACGTCGGGGGGCCCACCTCCGGCCAGCACCTCAACGGCCTCGGCGACTTCGAGCGCGTTGCCGGCGGTGCGACCTAGCGGCGTGCACATGTCGGTGAGCAACGCCGAGGTCTTCACACCGTGGGCAGCGCCGAGCTCCACCATGGTCTGGGCGAGCACCCGGGCCTGCTCCACGTCCTTCATGAAGGCGCCGGTGCCGACCTTGACGTCGAGCACCAACGCCGACGTCCCCTCGGCGATCTTCTTGCTCATGATGGAACTGGCGATCAGCGGCACCGACTCCACTGTGGCCGTGACATCGCGCAGCGCGTACAGCTTGCGATCGGCGGGCGCGAGACCAGCGCCAGCGGCGCAGATGACCGCCCCGACGTCGCGCAACTGCCGCAGCATCTCCTCCTGCGACAAGGTCGCCCGCCAGCCGGCGATCGACTCGAGCTTGTCGAGCGTGCCGCCGGTGTGCCCGAGGCCGCGACCGCTGAGTTGAGGCACCGCCGCGCCGCACGCCGCCACGGTCGGCGTCAACGGCAAAGTGACCTTGTCGCCGACGCCACCGGTCGAGTGCTTGTCGGTGGTCGGCCGGTCGAGCGAGCTGAAATCCATTCGCTCACCGGTCGCTATCATCGCGGCGGTCCAGCGCGCCAGCTCGTCCGCGGTCATGCCGCGGAAGAACGTCGCCATCAGCAGCGCTGACATTTGCTCTTCCGCGACGACGCCTCGGGTGTAGTTGTCGATGACCCAGTCGATCTGCGTGTCGGTGAGCACCCCAGCGTCGCGCTTGGTGCGAATGACGTCTACGACGTCCACGATCAAAGCCTCCCGGCGGTTCTCGAGTCGGACAGGTTCTCCGGCCCGAACGCCTCGGGCAGCAGCGCACGCAGCGGCATCGCACCCGACGCGTGGTCGATCAACATGTCGGCCCCCCCGTGCTCGTACAGCAACTGGCGACAGCGGCCGCACGGCATCAACGCCGTGCCGTCGCCACCGACACACGCCAACGCGAGCAGCCGGCCGCCGCCGCCGGAGTGCAGCGCCGAGACCACCGCGCACTCGGCGCACAGGGTCAGGCCGTACGACGCGTTCTCGACGTTGCAGCCGGCGATGACCCGGCCGTCGTCGACCAACGCCGCGGCGCCGACCGGGAACGACGAGTACGGCACGTAGGCGTGCCGCATCGCCTCGACAGCAGCGGTTCGCAAAGCCGGCCAGTCGACGGCCGGCACACCGGTTGGAGAACTCATCGGCCCACGTACGGCTCGCCGTCGGCAGCGGGGGCACGCACCCGACCGACCAGACCAGCGACCGCCAGGATCGTCGCGAGATAAGGCAACATCGCCAAGAACTGCGAAGGGATCGCGACGGGTGTTCCGATGAACGACAGCACATTTTGCAGCGCGTCGGCGAAACCGAACAACAGCGCGGCGCCCACCGCCCCACGCGGGCTCCACCGCCCGAAGATGACGGCGGCCAACGCGATGAAGCCCTTGCCGTTGGTCATGTTCTTGCCGAATGGCAACGCGGATCCGATCGTCAAGGACGCGCCGCCCAGCCCCGCGACCACGCCACCCACGACCACGTTGACAAATCGGGTGCGTCGCACGTTGATGGCGACGGTGTCGGCGGCTTTGGGGTGCTCGCCGACGGCGCGGGTGCGAAGCCCCCAACGGGTTCGGAACAGCGCGACGTCGATCACGATGATGAGGATGTACATCGCGTAGACGATCGCGTTCTGCTTGAACAGCAACGGTCCAAGGATGGGGACGTCAGACAACCCGGGGATGCTGATCGCGTGCAGGCCGGGAGGGGTGTTGTACGTGTTTTGATCTCGCGCCATCAGCGCGTCGTAGACATAACCGGTGAGGCCGAGCACCAACACGTTGACGACGACACCGAGCACCACCTGGTTGACCAGGTAGCGAATCGCGAAGACCGCGAGCAGCGCGCCGATGAGCGCGCCCGCGACCAACGCCGCGATGATGCCGGCGCCCGCACTGTGCACGACGGTGCCGATGAGCGCGCCGGCGAACGCGCCGGCCAGCATCTGACCCTCGATAGCGACGTTGATGACGCCGGACCGCTCACAAAGCACGCCGGCCAGCGCCCCGAGGATCAGCGGAACCGCAAGGAAAATCGTCTGCTGCAGCAAACCGAGCAGGTCGAGCGAGGTGCCCTTGGTGCCGGTCAGCGACCAGCACAAGAATGACAGCACGACTGCGACGATCGACACGCCGATGATCCAATGCATCGCCCGCCGCGACCCACCGCGCGCGATGCGCCACAACCCCAGCGCGACGACGACCGCGCCGAGCACGATCGAGGTGATTCGGGCCGGCAGCACCAACGCCGGCACGTGG
Source organism: Acidothermaceae bacterium (assembly GCA_025925185.1). The sequence goes on along the minus strand of JAICLV010000155.1, from coordinate 2,948 downwards.
ATGCGCGCGTCGGCCGGGGACAGTTCGAAGCGCGCGTTGTAGCCCGCATGGGAGCCCAGGCCGAACCCTAAGACGCACAGCAGCCCGACGAGAACCAGCACCGAACCCGAGATGACGCGCGCCTTCTTCGACGCCGCGACCTCGACGACCTCGTGCGTCTCGACGAGCTCTTCCGTTTGCACCGCGCTCATCAGCCGTTCCACCCCTTGGCGAGTTGCTGGCCGGACGTGTCGGCGGCGCCGCGCAGTCGGAAGATGGCGCTGACCAGCGCGGGCGCGGCGATGAACAAGACGATGATCGACTGCAACACATTGACGAGGTCGATCGGCGTGCCTGTGCGGCTCTGCATGGTGACGCCGCCCGCCTGGAAGGCGCCGTACAAGATGCCGGCCAGCACAGTCGGCCACGGTTGGGCGCGGCCGAGCAGCGCCACCGTGATGGCGGTGAAGCCGATGCCCGCGTCGATGTCTTGCGTGATCGAGCTGACGGTGCCGAGGATCTGGCTGCATCCGGCCAGGCCGGCGAGCGCGCCCGAAAGCATCATCGTGACGACGTAGTTGCGTCCGACGTCCATGCCTGCGGTGCGTGCCGCGAACTGGTTCGTGCCAACCGCGCGCAGCTGGAATCCGAGCTTGCTGCGATTGAGCAACCACGCCACGCCCGCTGCGGCGAGCAATGCGACGATGAGCCCGGTGTGCACGCGTAACGGCTCCGGGAAAAGCTTCGGCAATCGGGCGTTGGAGTCGATGATCCGGGAGATCGCCTGGTTGGAACCGCTGCGTTTGAAGCCGTTCTCGGTCAGCAGATAACCCAGCAAGTAGATGGCGACGTAGTTGAGCATGATGGTCGTGATGACCTCGTGCGCTCCGGTGCGCGCCTTCAGCCAGCCCGAAAGTCCACCCCATAGCCCGCCGCCGATCACGCCCGCGATGAGCGCGACGATGACGTGGATGACGACCGGCAAATGCCACGCGAATCCGACGTAGCCAGCGAAAATCGCGCCAAGGACGAGCTGCCCTTGGGCGCCGATGTTGAACAACCCGGCCCGAAAGGCGAGTCCGACCGCGAGGCCTCCCAAAATCAACGGTGTCGCGTTGAGCAGCGTTTCGGACAGCGGGTTCAGCGCGTTCCACAAGCTGCCGTGAAACGCGGTTTGCGGATCGAAGATCGCGCCCTCGAACAACGCGACGTACGCCTGCGACACGGCGTGCCACGCCTTTGAAAAAGTGTCCCCGGGTGAGGAGAAGAAGTACTTGGCCGCGTTTCGCGTCGGCGTGTCGGTGACGACGATCAAAATTCCACCCACGACGATCGACGCCACGAAGGCCAACATGGTGACGACGACCGGGTGTGTCGATCGCAACCAGATCGCGGTGCGACGAGCACGCGACGGCGGCGCGTCGGCCGGTTTCGACGACACGACTTCGGTGGCAGGGGTGTCACTCATCGGCGACTCCGTGCCGTGCGGCGCCCGCGACCGGCGCGCTCCCAGCGGTTGCCTGCGCGGTCGAGCCAGCCATGAGCAAGCCGACCTCCGATGGGGAGGCGCCCGCGGGCAGTTCGCCGATGATGCGCCCGCGGTACATAACCGCGATTCGGTCGGCCAAGCCCAGCACCTCGTCGAGTTCGGTCGAGACGAGCACGACGGCCGTGCCGTTGTCGCGCTCGGCGACGATGCGCCGGTGCACAAAGTCCATCGAGCCGACGTCAAGGCCGCGGGTCGGCTGCGCGACGACGAGCAGTTTCAGCTCGCGGGACATTTCCCTTGCCAGCACGACTTTTTGCTGGTTGCCGCCCGACAGGGTGCTCGCCAGCGCTGAGCCGCTCGGCGTCCGCACGTCGAACTCCTCGATGCGCGCGGCGGCGTTCGCGCTGACGGCGCGCAGGTCGAGCCCGACTCCTCTGGCGAAAGGCGCGCGATCGTACATGTCGAGCATCAGGTTCTCGGCGACGGTGAACCCACCCACGAGCCCGTCATGCAGGCGGTCTTCTGGCACGTATCCGACGCCGAGTCGGAGCCGATCGCGTACGGACGCCTCGCTGACGTCGCGCCCGCAGATGTGCACCGACCCTTCGGTGGCGGTTTCCAGCCCCAGCAGGCATTCGGTGAGCTCGGTCTGGCCGTTTCCCTGCACGCCGGCGATGGCGTAGATCTCACCGGCGCGCACCTGAAACGACACGCCGTCGACCTGGACGACGCCGGCGTCGTCGATCACCCGGATGTCGCGGACGTCGAGCACGACATCGCCGGGAGACGCCGGCGCCTTGTCGAGCGTGAGCTGCACTTGCCGGCCGACCATCAGCGAGGCGAGTTCGTGCTCGCTCGCGGACGGGCTTGGCTGGCCGACGACCTTGCCGCGGCGGATGACCGTCACCTTGTCAGCGACCGCCTTGACCTCTTTGAGTTTGTGGCTGATGAAGACGATCGACGTGCCGGCGTCGCGCAACCGCCGCATGACGGCCATCAAGTCGTCGATCTCGGACGGCGTGAGCACCGCCGTCGGCTCGTCGAGCACGAGCACCTTCGCGTCACGGGTGAGCGCCTTCACGATCTCGGCGCGCTGCTGCACGCCGACCGGCAGGTCGGCGACGAGCGCGTCTGGCGGGACGGCGAGCCCGTAGCGGCGGGAGACATCCACCACCTTGCGCCGGGCCGCCCGGCGGTCGAGCCAGCCGACCGGGCCCCCGTTGGTCTCCTCGTGGCCCAACATGACGTTCTCGGCCACGGTGAACACTGGGATCAGCATGAAGTGCTGGTGGACCATGCCGATGCCGGCGGCCATCGCGTCTCCAGGACCGGCGAACCGCACGGGCACGTCGTCCAGCAAAATCTCGCCGTCGTCGGGCTCGTAGAGCCCGTACAGCACGTTCATGAGCGTGCTCTTACCAGCCCCGTTTTCCCCCAGTAGCGCGTGGATCTCACCAGGCTCGACGACGAGGTCGATGCT
>JAICLV010000050.1 GCA_025925185.1 Acidothermaceae bacterium | reverse complement strand
GGCACGATGTTCACCGCACGGCGGCCGCGGAAGCGAGCGAACTGGACCTTCCCAGCCACCAGCGCGAACAGGGTGTCGTCGTCACCGCGGCCGACGCCAAGGCCGGGGTGGAAGTGGGTGCCGCGCTGCCGGACGATGATCTCGCCGGCGTTGACCTGCTGGCCACCGAACCGCTTGACGCCGAGCCGCTGCGCGTTGGAGTCGCGGCCGTTGCGGCTGGACGACGCGCCCTTCTTGTGTGCCATGCGATACGGCCCTACTTCCCGGTCTCGATGCCGGTCACCTTCACGCGACTGTGGCGCTGACGGTGGCCCTGCCGCTTGCGGTAGCCGGTCTTGTTCTTGTACTTGAGGATCGTGATCTTGGGGCCCTTGGTGTGGTCGACCACCTCGGCGGTCACCGTGACGGCGCCAAGGGCCTTCACGTCGGTGGTGACGTTCGCGCCGTCGACCACGAGGAGCGCGGGAAGCGTCAGCATGGCGCCCGGCTCACCGTCGACCCGGTCGATCTCGACGACGTCGCCGACGGCCACCTTGTGCTGCCTGCCGCCGCTGCGGACGATCGCGTACACCGCGGACTCCTACCTGCTCGACCTGTCACGGGGATCCCGCCTGCCATCTCGACGAGGTCGAAGGCGGACACGCGGGAACGGGCGCGACTTGGCGCGCCGACCCATAAGCGTAGCGGACCGCCGCCTGGACCGCTCAATCCGGGCCACTCCACGTCGCGTCCGTCACAATGGCGCGCATGCCCACCCGCTGGTGCCTGCGCGTCGTCCCACTGCTCGTGGCGGCGGGGCTCGCGGCGGGCTGCACGGCGCACACCGCCGCCGACCCCCTTCCATCCTCACTGCGATCGACGCCGCCATCGACGCCGCCCCCGCTGACACCCGCGGCCGCGACGCCGGCGCAGGTGAGTCCGTCGTCGGTCCTGCCGTCGAGCGACGTGGCCCAACCGTCGGCGCGCACCACCCCCACGACGTCCGGGTCACCCTTACCACCACCCCCGCCCCCGCCACCGACCGGGCCGCTGCGGCTGGTGAAGACGATTTACAGCCATCTCGACCCGAAGTCGGTGGTGTCGTCGGGCACCGGACTGTTCTTCGCGCAAAATATGATGTACCTGCACACGATCAACGTGTACGACCGCGACTTCAAACTGGTGAAGATCATCCCCGACAAAGTGCGGCTCGCCGACTTCGGATATCCGCAATACCCGGGCAGCTACAAGGGCGCCCCCGTCGAGGCGGCGTTCAGCCCCGACGGCGCGAGCGCCTACATCTCGAACTACTCCATGTACGGCGCGGCGCCATTCGACCGGGAGGGCTCCGACGTCTGCAAACCGGCCGACCACTACTCGAACAGCTTCGTCTACCGGGTGAACACCGCGTCGTTGACGATCGATCAAGTGATCGAGGTAGGCGCCGTCCCGAAGTACGTGGCGGTCACGCCCGACGGCAAGTACGTGCTGGTGTCGAACTGGTGCTCCTACACCGAGAGCGTCATCGACGCCGCCACCGGCAAGGAAATCAAGCAGATCCCGATCGGCGCCTACCCGCGCGGCATCGTCGTCGACCCCTCAAGCGAGACCGCGTACATCGCCGTCATGGGCAGCACGCGGATCGCCGTCCTTGACTTGCGGACGTTCGACGTTTCGTGGATCGAGCGCGTCGGTTCTGCGCCGCGACATCTGGTCATCAGTCCCGACGGGCACTGGCTGTACGCGACCGTCAACGGCGACGGTGTCGTCGACAAAATCGACCTGACGACGGGCAAAGTGACGCATCGGGTGGCTACCGGGCGCGCGCCGCGCAGCATGGCGATCTCACCGGACGGCGGTTACTTGTACGTCGTCAACTACATGTCCAACACGATGACCAAACTGCGCTCCAGCGACATGCGCATCGTGCAGACGGTGGAGACGAAGAAAGACCCGATCGGCATTGCGTACGACAACGCGACGCACCACGTGTGGGTCGCCTGTTACAGCGGCGCGCTGATGGTTTTCTCCGACGGCGGCTAAAGATTCGGGGCGATAGGCTGCATCACATCGACGCACGCGGGTTGACCTCCCCTGGTGCCGACTCCGCGACCGACCTCGCGAGCCTGGCGGCGCGATTCGCCGCGCTGCTACGGGCCGCCGGCGTTGAGACGACACCGACGCAAGCGATGCGGTTCGCGCGCTCGGTGCGGACGGTCTCTGCGCGATCGCTGACCGACCTTTATTGGACGGCGCGGGTCACATTGGTGGTCAACCGCGCCGACCTGCCGATCTTCGACCGTGTTTTCGCCCAAGTGTTTCGCGGCCTGCCCGACCCTGGCGCGCTTGGCGAGAGCCGCGGTGATCCCAACGCGCCGAAGCCGAAAACGCGTCGCGCTGACGACGCCAGCCCGCACGGCCGCAACGAGCGAGACGGCAGCGGAGGCTCGTTCAGCGCCGGCCCGGACGCCTCGAACGCCGGATCCGGCGACGGAGCGGACGACGTGGCACCACGTCGTCCGATCGCTATTCCGACCGTCGCAAGTGACGTCGACCGACTGGCCAGCGTCGACTTCGGCGAGCTCGAGGCCCACGAGCTCGCCCAGCTCGAGGCGTTGATGCGCCAGCTGCGGCTTGCGCCGCCGCTCCGGCGCGGACGACGCAGTCGCCGACGTCCCAACGGCGACCGGCTCGACCTGCGGGCCACCTTGCGCCGTGCGCCGCGCACCGGCGGCGACCCCGTGGCCCGGATCCACCGACGGCGCATCGACCGAGCTCGTCGGGTGGTCGTGCTGTGCGACATCTCGGGTTCGATGGAGGCGTATTCGCGCGCGTACGTGCAGTTCTTGCACGCGAACGCGGCGATGCCAAAGGCGGAGGTCTTCACCTTTGCGACCCGATTGACCCGGCTCACCAAGGAACTCTCCGGCAGCCAACCGCAACTGGCAATCAGCCGCGCCGCCGCAGCCGCGCCAGACTGGCGAGGTGGCACCCGCATCGGCATGGCGATCGAGAGTTTCCTCGGCACGCATGGCCGAAGAGGCATGGCGCGCGGCGCGGTGGTCGTCATCATCTCCGATGGTTGGGAGCGCGACGACCCGGCGTTGTTGGGCGAGCAGATGGCTCGACTTCACCGGCTCGCCCACCGCGTCATCTGGGTCAACCCGCGCAGCGCCGACGTCGGATACCGGCCGGCCGTCGGCGGCATGGCCGCCGCGCTGCCTTACTGCGACGCGTTCTTAAGCGGGCACAGCCTTTCGGCGCTTCGCGAGGTCGTCGATGTCATCGCCGACGCGAGCCGACGCGAGCCGCGACTCAGCTCCCGGTGAGCCACTCGTCTCGGCGAAGCTGCGCCAGCTCGACGTCCTCGCGGTACTTCAACACCGAGCCCATCGTTGCGTCGGCGCCGTCCGCGTCGAGGACATCGATGCCGAGCGCCTCAAGCGCGGCGACCCAGTCGATGACCTCCGCGACACCGGGCTGCTTTTGCAAATCGAGCCTGCGAATGCGGTCGACCGCCGCAACAGCCTGCTGCACCAGGGGAATAGCCGCGCCCGGCACCCGACGTCGCACGATACGGGCGGCATGCTCGGCGGTCGGATAATCGATCCAGTGGTAAAGGCAGCGGCGTTTCAGCGCGTCGTGCAAGTCGCGGGTGCGGTTCGAGGTCAAGACGACGATCGGCGGGAACTCCGCGGCGAGGGTGCCCAGTTCCGGAATCGTCACCGTGCTCTCGGCGAGCAACTCGAAAAGGAACGCCTCGAACTCGTCGTCAGCCCGGTCGACCTCGTCGATCAGCAAGACCGCCGGGCGCGGACCGCGATGCCGCAACGCCTGCAGCAGCGGCCGCTCGATGAGGTTCTGCGGGCCGAACAGCGCCGCCTCGCTCACTTCCCGACCGCTCGCCTCGGCGACCCTGATCTCGAGCAACTGACGCGGGTAATTCCACTCGTAAAGCGCGTCGGACACGTCGATGCCTTCGTAGCACTGCAGCCGGAACAGCGGCGTGTCGATGACCCGCGCGAGGCTCTTCGCCGCCTCGGTTTTACCGACGCCCGCCTCACCTTCGAGCAGGATCGGTTGCGGCAACGTCGCCGCGAGAAACAGCGCGGTAGACAGTCCGCGATCGGCGAGGTAATCGTTCGCGGCCAGCCGGTCCTGCACGGTGTCGACGTCCGCGAACAGTCCGCTCATCGGCTGACGAACGCCGTCGGCTCGGCGAGGAACGCCCGCCGGCATCCGGCGGCGCAGAACCAGTAGCGGACGCCGTCGACGTCCGCATGCAAGGTGGCGTCGACCGCCGCGACGGTCATCCCGCACACCACATCGATCGCTGTCGCGGGCGACATCGCAGTCGCCGGTGACTCCGTCGGGGACGACGCGGGGAGCGCGGCGCTCCCCGTCCTTTGCGCCTCCTGCTCGTGCGTGGCGATGATCTCCGCCATGATGGAGACCGCGACGTCTTGCGGCGAACGCGCCCCGATGTCGATGCCCGCGGGCGTGCGGATCCGCGACTTCTCCTCATCGCTCAAGTCGAGCGCGGCCAGCACTTCGGGGCCGCGCCGACGCGACGCGACCAATCCGACGTACGCGACGCCGGAACGCACACCGGCGATGAGCGGCTCGGCCTCGTCGTCGCCGTGCGACGCGACCACCACGGCGAACGGCGCTTGCGCGCGGGAGTCAAACGCCGCTGACGCCGCTGCGTCGACGCGGTACCCGAGATAGCGGGCGAGGTCGGCGAACGCGACCGCGATCGGCGACGAGCCGTGCACGACAACGCGCCGAGTAGGCAGGCTGGGTTCCAGGAAGACCTCCAAAACGCCCCCTGACAAACAGGGATTGTGCACTGTGAGCGCGCCGTCGCGCGCGGTCTGCGGGGCGGTGCCATCGGCGGGCTCGTCCGGCGCGATGCGCAACAGCAGTGGCTCCCCGGTCGCCAACGTCACTAGTGCCTGCGCCCGAACGCTGGCCTGCGCGCAGTCGCCGCCGACGAACCCCACCATCGTGCCGTCCGGGTGCACGACCGCGTGCGCGCCGGGCTTCGCCGACGTCGGCCGCTCGGCGCGCACGACGGTCGCGAACACGAACGCGGCGCCGCCTTTTCTTAACTCCTCCGCGTGCGCGCGCGGATCTTGCGTGGTCATTCGATCGCGAGGTCCGTCCGGAACGGGCTGCCCCGCATCGCCCGCCACACCTGCGCGGGCGTCAACGGCATGTCGGCGTGCCGAACCTGAATCGCGTCGAGGACAGCGTTGACGACCGCCGGTGGTGAGCCGACGGTGGCCGACTCTCCCACGCCCTTCAAGCCTTGCGGATGATGCGGAGACGGCGTGACCGTCTCGCCGAGCTCCCATGACGGGCACTCGAGCGAGGTCGGCAACAGGTAATCCATGAACGAACCACCGAGGCAGTTGCCGTCTTTGTCGAAGGCGATGACCTGCATGAGCGCCATCCCGACGCCGTCGGCCAGGCCGCCGTGCACCTGGCCTTCGACGATCATCGGATTGATCCGCGGGCCGCAATCGTCAACCGCGATGAACCGGCGCACCTTCACCTGCCCGGTTCCGCGGTCGACGTCGACGACGCAGATGTACGCGCCAAACGGGAAGGTCAGGTTCGGCGGGTCGTACACGCACTCGGCGTCCAAGTGCCCTTCGACGCCTTCGGGCAGCTCGAGGCTGCTGTGCGCGCCGAAGGCGATCTCTTGGATCGTCTTGCCTTGCGTGGGATTTCCCTTGACGTACCAACGGCCTTTCTCCCACTCGAGGTCGTCGGGCGAGGCCTCGATCATCGCCGACGCGATCAGTTTCGCTTTGTCGCGCACCCGTCGCGCCGCGACCGCGACCGCTGCTCCCGAGACCGGCGTCGACCGCGATCCGTAAGTTCCAAGGCCGAACGGCGTGTTGTCGGTGTCGCCGTGGATCACCTCGATGTCCTCGGGCGGAATGCCAAGCTCCTCAGCGACGATCTGCGCGAACGTCGTCTCATGGCCCTGCCCTTGCGTCTGCACTGAGAGCCTGACGACGGCCTTGCCCGTCGGATGCACCCGAACCTCGGCGCCATCGGCCATTCCGAGACCGAGGATGTCCATGTGCTTGCGCGGCCCGGCGCCGACCGTCTCGGTGAAGAAGGAGATGCCGATGCCCATCAACTCGCCGCGCGCGCGTTTCTCCGCTTGCTCGCGGCGCAACTCCTCGTAACCGGCGATGTCCATCGCGAGCCGCAACGCGCGCGGGTACTCGCCCGAGTCGTACACCCATCCGGTCTTGCTGGTGTACGGGAATTGCTCGGGGCGCAGCAGGTTCTTCATCCGCAGCTCGCCCGCGTCGACGTGCAACTCGTCGGCGAGACAATCGACCAGGCGCTCGACGAGGTAGACCGCCTCGGTGACGCGGAACGAGCACGCGTACGCCACCCCGCCTGGCGCCTTGTTGGTGTAGACCCCGGTCACCGTGCAATGCGCGGCCTGCAGGTCGTACGAGCCGGTGAACACATGAAAGAAACCGGCGGGGAACTTGGTCGGCTGCGCGGTGTTGTTGAAGGCGCCGTGGTCGGCGAGCACCTTGACCCGCAGCCCGAGGATCTTGCCGTCTCGGGTCGCCGCGATCTCGCCGTGCATGTGATAGTCGCGGGCGAAGCTCGTCGACATCAAGTTCTCGGAACGGTCCTCTACCCACTTGACCGGCTTGCCGGTGAGGATCGAGCCGACCACCGCGCACACATATCCGGGATAGATGCCAACCTTGTTGCCGAAGCCGCCGCCGATGTCAGGGCTGATGACCTGGATCTTGTGCTCCGGCAGGCCGGCCACTAACGCGTACAGGGTGCGATGCGCGTGCGGCGCCTGCGACGTGCACCAAATCACCAGCTTCCCGGTGACGCGGTCCATGTGCGCCACGGCGCCGCAGGTCTCCATCGGCGCCGGGTGCACGCGCGGATAGAGCATGTCCTGCGCGACGACGACCTCCGCGTTGGCGAAGACCTCGTCGGTGGCCGCCTCGTCGCCCGACTCCCAGTCGAAGATGTGGTTGTCGGTCTTGCCCTCGATGTCATCGCGGATCACCGGGGCGCCCGCGTCGAGCGCCGCGCGGGCGTCCATCACGGGGCCGAGCGGCTCGTATTCGACGTCGATGAGCTCGAGCGCGTCGCGTGCGGCGTACCTGTCTTCGGCCACCACGAACGCGACTTCCTGTCCTTGGAAGCGCACCTTGTCGGTGGCGAGCACCGCGAGCACGTCGTGCGACAGCGACGGGATCCACGCCAACTTCAACGATTCCAGCGTTTTCCCTGTGATGACGGCCTTGACCTTGGGGTGCGCCTCGGCCGCCGATGTGTCGATCGAGACGATGCGCGCGTGCGCCATCGGGCTGCGCAACACCGCGCCGTGCAGCATGCCGGGCAGTTGCAGGTCGTCGACGTAATGCCCCTGGCCGCGAACGAACCGGGCGTCTTCTTTTCGCAGCATCCGGCCGAATCCGACTGGGTTCGCCGGACGCTCCTCAACCGTGGTCATGACGCGCTCACCTCGTCCGCCGCAGCCTGCGCTGGGATCTGCTGATGTTTGGCCGCCCACTGAACGGACTTCACGATGTTCTTGTAGCCGGTGCAGCGGCACAGTTGGCCGGAGATCGCCTCGCGGATCTCCGCGTCGCTCGGATCGGGGTTGTGGTCGAGCAGCCAGCGCGCGGTCATCATCATGCCCGGCGTGCAGAACCCGCACTGAAGTCCGTGCTCTCGCACGAACCCTTCCTGCACCGGGTCGAGCGCCGTTCCCTGTTCGAGGTCTTCGACCGTGCGAACGCTGTGGCCGTTCGCCATCGCCGCGAGCACCGTGCAGCTCTTGACCGGTTCGCCGTCCAACCACAGCACGCAGGTGCCGCAGTTCGACGTGTCGCAGCCCCAGTGGGTGCCGGTGAGGCCCAGTTCGTCGCGCACGAAGTGCACGAGCAGCATGCGCGGCTCGACGTCGCGGGTGACCTCTTCGCCGTTCACCGTCATCGTCACCTGCATGGGTCAGCCCTCCTGTCCACTGGCACGGGCGGCGGCCCGCCGCAACGCGCGCATCGTGAGCTCCCCGACGAGATGGCGCTTGTAATCGTCGGGACCGCGCTGGTCCGACACCGGGTTCGCGTGTTGCGCGGCCAGCTCACTCGCGGTCCGAAACGCGTCCCCCGAAGGTTCGGCGCCGGCGAGTGACGCCTCGGCTTCGGCCGACCGGAAATGCTGCGCGCCGACGGCGGCGAGCCCGATCCCGGCCTGCGCGATGCGACCGCCCTGAAGCCACAGGCACGCGCCCGCCGCGGTGACCGCCCAGTCGCCGACCCGGCGTTCGACCTTCTCGTACGCGCTGCCGATTCCGGGGCTGATGGGCACCCGCAGCTCCATCAAGATCTCGGCCGGCCCGACGGCCGTCGTGTAAGGGCCGACGAAGAAGTCGTCCATCGGAATCGTTCGGGCGCCCGTCGCCGACTTGATGACCGCGCGCGCCTTCACCGCCGCGAACACCGCCGACAAATCCTCGGACGGGTCGGCCTGGCACAGCGACCCGCCGACGGTCCCGCGATTGCGCACGATCGGGTCTGCGATCACCCGCTCCGCGTCGCGCATGATCGGGAAATGCTCTGCCACCAAAGGAGAATTCAGCAGGTCGCGATGTCGCGTCATCGCGCCGACGCACAACTCGTTTTGGTCGAGTCGCACGTAGCTCAGATCTGTCAGGTCGTTGATGTCGATGAGCACAGTCGGTCTGGCGAGTCGGAGTTTCATCATCGGCAGCAAGCTGTGGCCACCCGCGATCAACCGCGAGTCTGGGCCGTGCCGCTCCAGCAGACTCAGCGCGTCGTCGACGCTGGCTGCTCGCTCGTACTCGACCGGTGCGGGAACCTGCATGGCCCGCCCCTTTCCGTGACCCGGGCAGACTCGCCAAAGGGTCACCGACGGTTAGCCCCGTGAGCGCACCTTGACGCGCACGCGCGGCCGGGTCAATGTCGAGTTCACCAAATGGTTAACCCGCGGAGGCGGTGCCGGTGACCCTCACCCAGCTCAAGGCCTTCCTCGCGGTCGCCCGGTCGGGTTCGGTGAAGGCGGCCGCGAGCTCACTCGGGGTGACGGAGCCGGCGATCTCAGGCGCTGTCGCCGTGTTGCGCAAGGAACTCGGCGACCCGCTCTTCTTACGCAGCGGCGGCGGAATCGAGCTGACACCCGGCGGCCGACGGCTCGCCGCCACCGCGGCGGAAATGCTCGGGCTAGCCGCTCAAACCCGTCGAACCCTCGGCGACCCCGAGGCTTCACGGCTCACGGTCGCCGCGACGCCGATGGTCGCCGAGGATGTCGTGCCGTGGCTGCTCGACGCGTTCACCGCGCGCCAGCCCGGGTTGGAGACCGGCACGCTCGCGGTCGCGCCGTCCGCGTTTGTGGAGCTGCTTCGCGACCGACGGGCCGACGTCGCCCTGGGGCCGCGACCACCGGCCGGCGGGACACCGCCGATCGAATCAGTGCCGTTTCTACGCTTCTCGCTCGCCGTCGTGGCCTCGCCGGAGCGGGCGCGGCGCCTGCGGATGCCGGTCGCCGCCGCGCAACTCGCCCGCCAACCGTGGCTGCTCGGCCCGTCGGGCGCCGACCGAGGCACCCTCACCGGCGACTTTCTCGCCGCGCTCGGCGTCGATTCGGCGCAGGTCTCGGTCTATCCGAGCGGCGCCACGGCATTGCAACTCGTCGCGGAGGGCCAAGGCCTCACGTTGAGTTTCCGGCACACCGTCCGCGCAGAGCTGCAACGTGGCTCGCTGGTGACTCTCGAGGTCGCGATGCCGACCCCGAGCGGGTTGCTTTTCGCCAGCACGCTCGGCGTCGACCGCTGCTCCCCCGCGGCGGCCGCGCTGTGCCGCTTCATCGCCACGCCGACCGCCACGCAAGCCGTCCTGCTGCATTCGGGCGGCCGACCGGCCAAGCAGTTCAAGCCTCCGGTCTACGTCACGCTGTGGAGTTAAGCGATACCTGAAGACGTCGTTGACGCGCGTCGGCTCGCCAAGCAGGCTCCCCATAAGCGGGGGCGAACGCCGCGCGAGCTAAGGACGGCCACGATGGAGCTCAACAACGAGTTCACGGTCCCGCTGGCGCTCGATCGCGCCTGGGAATTGCTCACTGACGTAGAGCGCATCGCCCCGTGCATGCCCGGCGCGCAGCTCACCGGCGCCGACGGCGACACCTACTCGGGCAAGGTGACGATCAAGCTCGGTCCAGTGACCGCGCAATACGCCGGCACCGCGACGTTCGAAAGCAAGGACGACGAAACCCACGTCGCGGTGCTGCGCGCGAGCGGGCGTGACTCGCGCGGACAGGGCAACGCGAGCGCGCTCATCACCGCGGCGCTCGAACCGGACGGCGAACAGACACCCACTAGCCAACAGACAAGAGTCTCGGTGCGCACCGACCTGACGATCACGGGAAAGGTGGCGCAGTTCGGGCGCGGAGTGATCATCGACGTCAGCGAGAAGCTGCTCGAACAGTTCGTGCGGTGCCTGGAGTCGTCGTTAGTCGCCGAGTCGGCCCCGGCCGCGGGGCCGGCCGACGCGCAGTTCGCCGGGGCTGCCTCGGGCGTGGGAGCCGACAGTGCCGACGCCGTCGCATCCGCGCCGTCCGGCACGATCGTTCGCGACGCTGCCCCGGCGCCCGAGGTCGCGCCGCTCGATCTCGGCTCGTTGGCCGGTGGGGCGGTGTTGAAGCGCGCGGTTCCCGCCGTCATCGGGTTGGCCGTGATCGTCGCGATCATCGTGTGGCTCGCTCGGCGATGACAACACCATGACGTTCCTTGGCCTGTCGCTCGAAGCGGCTCTCGTGGTGGCGTACGGGTGGCTCGCGTTTCGTGCCAGCCGGGCCGGGCGCGGCTGGCCGTTGACACGAACGACGGCGTTCGTCGCCGGCGTGCTCGTGCTCGTGTTCAGCCTGCAACTCGGCCTCGCCCGTCACGACGAGACGTTTTGGGTGCACATCGTCCAGCACGTGTTGCTGATGGCGGTCGCGCCGGCGCTGCTCGTCCTGGGTGCGCCAGTCCTGCTGCTGTTGCGGGCGATGCGGCCCGCGAACGGCCGCCGACTCGTCGGCCTGATGCGTCACCCGTGGCTAAACTGGATGAACAGACGCGCGGCCGCGCTTCATTTGCCCTTGCACTACTACGGAATCATGTACTTGTACCTGCTCACCCCCGCATACGCGTTGAGCCAACGCAACGACGTGTTTCACGAGTTGACGCATGTGTACTTCATAGGCTGCGGCTTGATGTTCTGGCTACCTGTGCTTGGTCGGCATCCGTCGCGCTGGCACCCGGCGCGCCAGACGAAAACCCGCATGGTGGCAGCCGGAATCCCGGCGAGCCTCGCGCTGGCCGCCGTCGTCGCGGCCACTGCCCCGGTGAGCGCGACGACGAGCGTGCACGACACGTTGCTCGGCGCCGGCATTCTCGCGGTCAGCGGTATCGCGTCCAGCGTGTTCGGTCTGGCGTTGTTGCGCGCGACCGCGCCGCGCCACAGGCGAGCCGTGGCCGCAGGCACCGTGCGCGCGACGATCGCGGTTCCGGCGACTCGGCGTGCGTGAGATCGCGGACGACCTGCTCGCGTGGTGGCAGGCAGGTGAGACCGTCGGCATTGGCACTGTCGTTGCGACGTTCGAGTCGGCTCCCCGACCGCCCGGGGCCGCGATGGCCGTCGGACCCGACGGTGTCGTGATCGGAAGTGTCTCGGGCGGTTGCGTGGAAGGAGCCGTCTACGAGCTTGCGACCTCTGTCGCCGAAGGCGCGTCCCCGATACTGCAGCGCTATGGCGTGACGGACGACGACGCGTTCGCGGTCGGCCTGACCTGCGGCGGCATCATCGACGTCTTCGTTGAGGCGATCTCGCGCCAGTCGTTTCCGGAACTGGCCGAGGTCGTCGCCGACATCCGCGAGCACCGGCCCGTGGCTGTGGCGACATTGCTCGACGGCGACGACGCGCGTCGCGGCCGTCGAATGATCGTCTGGCCGGATCGGGTCAGCGGAAGCCTCGGCGCTGAAGGGCTCGACGTCGCCGTCACCGACGACGCTCGCGGCATGCTCGCGAAAGGCCGAACCGGCGTCCTGCGCTACGGAGAGAACGGCGAGCGCCGGGTCGACGAGATCGCCGTCTTCGTGTCGTCGTACGCACCTGCGCCGCGCATGATCGTGTTCGGAGCCATCGACTTCGCGGCGGCGGTCGCGCGCATCGGGAAGTTCCTCGGCTATCGGGTGACCGTGTGCGACGCGCGGCCGGTCTTCGCCACCCGTCGGCGATTCCCCGACGCCGACGAGGTGGTGGTCGAATGGCCGCACAAGTACCTCGGCCACACCGAGACCGACGATCGCACGGTCGTCTGCGTGCTCACGCACGATCCGAAGTTCGACGGCCCGTTGCTCGAGGTCGCCTTGCGCAAGCCCGCCGCTTACATCGGCGCGATGGGATCGCGGCGCACCCATGAGAAGCGCCTCGCTCAATTGCGAGAAGCCGGCCTGCCCGACGACGCGATCGCGCGATTGTCGGCGCCGATCGGCCTCGACCTTGGGGCCCGGACGCCGGAGGAGACCGCCGTGTCGGTGGCCGCGGAGATCATCGCCAACGCGTGGGGCGGCACCGGGCTACGCCTCGCCGACCTGCGCGACCGAATCCATCACGGTGCCGGGCCGGACGCAGCCGCGCCTTGACGCGCGACGCCTCAGTAGGCGTGCGCGAACAGGTAGTGCTCGCGCAACCGGGCGATGTCGAAAGTCACGTGGGGGCAGCGCTGGCAAAACCACACGCCGGCCGGGATGACGAGCTGCCAACGCTTCGCGTCTTCGCGCGCACACAGCAACGCGTAGGTGCGAGCAACTTTTCGACAACCGCGCCGCAGCCAGTCGGCACCGCTTCTTACCCGGGCGTCGGGTCGCCAACCTGACATGACTCGACCGTACCTCCGCGTCACAGGGATCTTCGCGCGGGTCCGCCCCGCCGGAGAAGGCGCTTGATCACCTATCGGCCGATGGCGGCGCGAGTGAAGTGGGAACGCCGGAAACTGCTACCCGGCTTCCGAGGCGCTTTGTGCCGCCGCGTGCTCGGACGTCGCGTGCTCGGACGTCGCGCGCTCGGACGTCGCGTACTCAGGCGTCGAGGTGTCGACTGCCGCGGATTCGGCTGCCGCTGACTTCGCACCACCGCGTCGTCGTCCGCCCCGACGGGTGCGCGACCCGTTGGTCGACGCCGCGGTGCCGTCAGACTCGCTCGTCGGCTCGGCGCCGTCGTTCGTGGCGCCGTTTGTCGCAGCGTGCCGACCGCCCGCTGGCGGTACCGGCTTCGGCGGCGACGACGGCCGCGGCGGCCGCTGTTGCACCGGCTCGGTGTGCACGATGACGCCGCGCCCGTTGCAGGTCTCGCAAACCTCGGAAAACGCCTCGAGCAAGCCGGTTCCGACCCGCTTGCGGGTCATCTGCACCAGCCCAAGCGAGGTGACTTCGGCAACCTGATGCTTGGTGCGGTCGCGACCCAGACATTCGACGAGCCGACGCAACACCAACTCGCGATTGCTCTCGAGCACCATGTCGATGAAGTCGATGACGATGATGCCGCCGATGTCGCGCAGCCGAAGCTGCCGCACGATCTCCTCGGCCGCCTCGAGGTTGTTCTTCGTCACGGTCTCTTCGAGGTTGCCGCCCTTGCCGATGAATCGGCCGGTGTTGACGTCGATGACGATCATCGCCTCGGTGCGGTCGATGATCAGGTAACCGCCGCTGGGCAGCCAAACCTTGCGATCGAGGGCTTTCGCGATCTGCTCGTCGATGCGGTAGTGGCCGAAGAGGTCCTCCTCCGACGTCCAGCGCGACAACCGCGGCACCAGGTCGGGGGCGACGTGCTGGACGTAGGCCTCGACGGTGTCCCACTCCGAATCCGCTTGCACCACAAGGGAATTGAAATCCTCGTTGAAGATGTCGCGGATGACCCGGATGGTGAGGTCGGGCTCGCCATACAGCAGCGCCGGCGCTTGCACGGCACCGGTTTGCGCCTTCTTCTGGATGTCCTCCCACTGCGCCGACAACCGGGCGACGTCGCGCGCGAGCTCTTCCTCGGACGCGCCCTCGGCCGCGGTGCGCACGATCACGCCTGCGCCCTCAGGCATGACCTGCTTCAAAATCGACTTGAGCCGAGATCGCTCGACGTCGGGCAGCTTGCGGCTGATGCCCATCATCGATCCCTCGGGCACGTAGACGAGGTAGCGCCCGGGCAGGCTGACCTGGCTGGTGAGCCGGGCGCCCTTGTGACCGATCGGGTCTTTGGTGACCTGCACCAAGACCGACTGCCCCGACTTCAGCGCCGACTCGATGCGACGCGGCTGGCCCTCCATGCCCGACATGTCGAAGTTGACCTCGCCGGCGTACAGCACCGCGTTGCGGCCCTTGCCGATGTCGACGAACGCCGCCTCCATGCCGGGTAGCACGTTTTGCACCCGGCCCAGGTACACGTTGCCGACCATCCGGTTGGACGACGCGGTGCTCACGAAGTGCTCGACGAGGATGCCGTCCTCGAGGACGCCGATCTGGGTGCGATCGCCGCGCTGCCGCACCACCATGACCCGGTCGACCGACTCGCGCCGCGCGAGGAATTCGGCCTCGGTGATAACCAGGCCACGTCGTCCGCGCCGGATTTGCTCGCGGCCCTCGCGCCTGCGCTGCTTCTTCGCCTCAAGACGGGTCGAGCCCTTGACGCCTTGAACGCCGCCGTGCTCGTCGTGCTCGCGGGGCTCGCGGATGCGCACCACGGTGTTCGGCGGGTCGTCGGGGGCGTGCTCGTCGCCGTCGCCGCCCAAGCCGCGCCGCCGCCGCCGGCGCCGACGCCGGCTCGAGGCGTCGGTTCCGTCGTCGCCGTCGTGGGCGCCGTCGCGGCTGGCCTCGCCCGTGTCGGGCTGGCTTTGCTCGGACGACGCGAGGTCGGCGTCGCTCGCGCCAGGCTGGCCGGCGCCGTCGTCGGTTTGCTCGTGACCGGCATGCTCGTCACCGTGACCGCGGCGGTTGCGACCGCCCCGGCGACGGCCGCGGCGGCCGCCCCCCGCCCCCGACTCCCCCGCCTCTCTCGACTCGGCGGAGTCGCCGGCGCCCGGCGCGGCGGTCGCCGCTGTCGCCGTCGCCTCAGGGGCTTGGAAGAGCACGGTGGGGATGGTCACGCCGATCGGATGTGCCGGCTCGCTAGCGCCAGCGGGCGTGTCGGTGCCGGCTGACGCGGGGGCCGCCTTCGCGCGGCCGCGGGCGCGCTTGGCCGGCGCCGCGGCGGCTGGCGCGGCCGCCCCGCCGTCGGTCGGCTGGTCGGCGGCCGTCTCGGGCGCGGCCGCGACCTTCTTGGCGGCGCGCTTGCGCG
>JAICLV010000027.1 GCA_025925185.1 Acidothermaceae bacterium | reverse complement strand
TCAGCGCGTCGTTTGACAGCCCGTCGATCGGCCCCAACGCGCCGACAGTTACGACGACGACGGCGGCACCCGCCGCCATCGCGGCCGCGCCGACTCGCCGGGCGACGAGGAGCAGCAGCGGCAGCGCGACGTAGAGCTGCGCCTCGACCGCGATAGACCAGAACGCCCGGTTGGGAATCGCTGCGGGGACGGCGTTTTGCACGAGCAGGCCATAAACCACGACCGACTTGCCGTTCGGCATGACCCAGCCCGGCTGGGCTTGCACATACCAGGTCATCACCAGGCTGAATGCGAGTGCTGCCCAGTACGGCGGCAGAATGCGCCACGCTCGGCGGTGCGCAAAACGCGCCGCAGAGCCGAGTCGCCACTGCGATCGTGCCGGGCCGAGGCCCAACGAGAAGCCCGAGACCACGATGAAGACGGCGACCGCGAACCGACCGTAGATGAACCCCGCCGCCCAAGATGGCGCATTGTCGGCGGGGAAGCCGGGCCACGCGCGGAGAAAGATGTGGTTCATCACCACGAACAAGGCCGCGAGCCCGCGGATGCCGTCGACTCCTAAGACGCGGTCGTGGGACGGGGGGCGCGCGGTCGTGTCAGTCGGTGCCGAGCCGGGACGACGACGCACACCGCAGTGGTACGCCGTCGCCGATGGGTCGTGCACCGGGATCACTGGCTAACACTCGCCGGCCGCGGCATCCGCTCACGGCCGGGGCACCTGTGAGGCGCGGCCAACAGGGCGCGAATTGCGGGTTCGGGGCCACGCGCCACGAACGTGGTCGCCGCTGTGGGCCGCGACCCGATTTTCGCGCCGCGCTTCCGCGTGTAGCAGCGCGAACAGCGCTAGCGCCGCGAGCGCACCGACCCCTTCGGCCACCACGCTGAGCGTCTTCTCGCCGAACCACAGCGGGTCGTACATGTCCGGGAACGGGCCGAAGGCACCCAGGTCCACGTAGGCGTACACGAGCACGGCGGCGGTGCCGGCGGCCGCCACCAGGAACGCGAACGCCGCCGTGTACCGGCGCGGCCGGAGCAGCACCGCCGCCGCGGCTATCGCCGCAACGACCGCCTCGCCCCGGAAGAGGTCGCCCTGGTTCAGCACGCTCGACTTGATGGGTGCGTACGTCGAGGCCAGGTCGAAGTGGACATACGCGTCGATCGCCAGTCCTGCCGCGGCTATCAGCGCCAGCGTGAGGCGCACCGCCGATCGGGTTCGCTCAGTCGTTGCCATGTCTGCCTCCGGCCTTCATCTCGGGACGCCGAGGTCCGCGGTCAGCGTGGAGCCCTCTCCATCACACGTGGCGAATGGACGTCGGGTTCAACCGGTGATCGGCCCGTCGGTCGGGCAGCTGGCGCGTGGTCTCAACCGCCGCGGCAAACCGGGTGTATCTAGACGCCGCCTCGCGGCCTCTCATACTTTGTGACGTGCGTCACACTGCGCCCTCTGGGGAGGTTGGCCATGCCCGGACACTTCACGCACATCTACACCGCTCGAAGAGTCGCCGACCTGTTGGCCAGTGGCGACTTCACCGACTGGCCGCAGCTCGGCGGAGGTGGTGAGGCGGTCGGCCATTACGACCCGAAGACCTGCGGTCAGATCATGCGGACGTGGGAGAAGTTCACGGCCATCGGCGCCATCGGACCTGACCTGTTCTTCTTCTCGCAGGACTGGAGCAACGACATCCTCGGGCCGCGCTCCGACGACATCATGCTCGCCCTCGCCGTCTACTACTTCTTCGACGCCGCCAGCGAAGACGACTGGGAGCCCTTGCTCGTCATCCTGCAAGACGTCAACTCGACGCTGACCGCGATAATCCGGTTCCTCATCAAGATCCAGAAGGTCTGGAAAGACTTCGTCACCGTCTGGGACAACACGATCGGTCCCCTGGTCGACGCCGCATCGGAGCTGCTCGACGACCTGACCGGGGGCATCTTGAGCGAGCTGCAGACCGGCCTTCAGGAGTTGCTCAACTCAATAGAAACCGTCGGCGTGGAAGAGCTTTCGACGTACGCCGACCTCTGGGGCGCGATGAACACCGTCATCGCCAAGGGCTGGCCGGAGGAGACGTTCCTCTGGAGCGACATGACGCACTACCGGCGCACGTCGGCGATCTGCGAGGCGCTGGTGCATCAGGCCGAGCTTCAGCGCGACGGCACACCAGAAGGCGAAGAGCGTTTCGAGCAGTTCCTGGCCTTCTCCCTCGGATACATCACACATATCGGCACGGACACGATCGCGCATTCGTTCGTCAACGAGCAGTGCGGCGGTCCGTATCGCGACCACCCGACCCGCCACCACCTCATCGAAAACCACATAGACGCCTGGAATTACGCGCAGAGCGGCGAGGGCGGGACCATCCCGACCGACCCGTGGGGCAAGACGGACGACTACCCCGAGGTCTCGGCGTCCGCCTTGTGGTTCGCCGTGCAGCTCACGCCTGACTGCCCGCATGGCAAGCAGCGCCCCACGCCACTCTCTGACGACCCAGATACCCGCAAAGCGCAGCTGGACGTCGACGGCGAGATGCCGATGTGGATGGCGGAGGCGATTGTCGCTGCCCTGAAGGAGACGTTCGTCGACCACCCCCACCCGAAGATCTACCAGGGTGACGCGTACCAGCAGCAAATCGACGAGGGCAAGCTGACCACGATGGTCAAGGCGGTCACCGGGCACGGGCTCGACCGGCCGTTCCAAGAGTTGCTCGACGGGATCGCTCCACCGCCGACCTTCTCGGTGCCGACCGGCTTCCCGCTGCCGTGGGAGGTCGCGACGGCGTACCGGCTGATGATCACGCTGTACAAGGTGAACTTCAACGGTGGCTGGGAATTGCCGAAGCCGCGCGTTCCTGACTTTGTGATAGTGCCGCCGCAGTCTGACTTCACGAACCTGTTCCAGCCGCCCGACTTCTCCGGCGCCGACAGCGACAACCCGATCGAGGACGTGTGCGACGTCTTCATCGCGCTCGTCGAATGGCTCGTCAAAGAGATCGCCGCCGTCATACAACTGATCGGCGACTTGATCAAGGCCGGCCTCAGCCCTTGGACGTACGAGATCCGCGTGCGGCTCTACGAGATCGCCCTCAAGATCTGGGACGTTGTGACCAAGACACACGACGTGCTGGCGCATACCGGATTGCTGATGCCCCACGCCGAACAACGCTACGAAGACAACGGCGAGCTGAAGTGGCCGAACGAGATCGACCTGCCGCTCATCACGCTCGGCGCGACGATCGACGGCGCGTTCAAGCAAGCGCTCGCCGACGCCATCGATCCGCTCGGCAACCTGGATAAGAACGAGGGCGTCGTTGTCAGCCACTCGGTGCGCGACCCGAACATGCCGTACTACCCGGTCATGCAGTACCACTCCGACGGTCACCCGCCCGACGACTGGGAATTCCACCGCCCGTGGGCTTATCCGCAATACAGCGAGTACGAGGACGGCGGGGACAACACCACCGTCCCGACGCCGACCGAGACTTACGACCCGAGCAAGTGCGACCCGAACGGGCCGGCGACGGCGTACAAGCCGATGCGACCCGGCCCCTATCCAGAAGGGACGACGCCGGACCAGGTCTTCTTCAGAACCAACGCAAGCGTCGACGCGGCCGGCCGGTACAACTATGAGAACGCGCAGACGCCGTGGCAGACCGACCAGCTCAACGAGCAGTACATCGGCAAGGCTCGCGCGCGGGTGAGCCCGCTGGGCGATCCGGTGCCATTCTCCGCGTATCTCATCGGACGACTCGTCAATCCCACCGGCTACGCGACACAGTTCAACCTGGACGCCGACCGCGCGTACGCGTACCTCACCTGGGACTGGATCCGCGGCAACGACGTCGACAAGACCGACCTCGGGTTCCCGTATCAACTGCCGGTCGCCGCGCCCTGGCGCGACACCGCGCGTTGGAAGCAGGGCGCCGAGCCGATGCAGCTGCACTACGTCGATCCGCCGCCGCAAATCATCATCCAACGCCGCGACGACGAGGCTGGAGGCGCGTGATGAGCAATCAGGACGACGTGTTGTCGGTGTGGGGAACCCGGTCGAAGGTGCAAGCGGCAGGAGTGGCGCATCGCGACTGCCCTGACCGCGGCGGTGACGGCGGTGGCGGGAACAGCGGGAACGGCGGCTCCGGCGGCTCCGGCGGCTCCGGCGGCTCCGGCGGTTCGTCGTCCGGGTGCGGATGTCTTTGCCAGTGCCACCACGAGCACGAGTGCCACCACGAGCACGAGTGCCGCCACGAGCACGAGTGCCGCCACGAGCACGAGTGCCACCGCGAGCACGAGTGCCGCGAACGCGAGCATCACCATCAGCACCATGAATGCGGTTGCGGCGAGCACAAGCCGGACAAGCCGAAGTCAGCGCAGCCCGGTAAGCCGACGGGAACCAGCGTCGGTTGGAAGAATCCGAATCGTCCCGGCCGGCATTGCGGCACATCGACCGGCCAGGTGCCTGGAGGCAAGCTCGATCCGTGCAACTTCTCGACGCCGCCTTGGAACCAGTGGCCAGGTCAGCGCGGTGACCTGTACTTGCCATTCCTGTTCATGCGCGCGAACGCTGGCGACATCGGGGCGCGGCCGGTCGTCGGGGCGTTTTGGGAGAGCCCTGACATCCTGCTACTGGCTGGGGTCGAGGCAGCGGTTGCGCCCGCTGTGCCGCCCGATCTCGGGCAAACTGCGCTGGCCGGCCAGCCGAATACGCTGTACGCGCACGTGTGGAACTTCGGCCTATCGTCGGCGCCGAACGTCGTCGTCGAGTTCTACTGGTGCGACCCGACGCTGGGCATTGGTCCGGCTGGAGCCCACCTTGTCGGCACCACCTCGGTGTCGCTGGGCGCGCGTGGCAGCGGGCGGTCGCACGCGGTCGTGAAGTGCCCGACGACGTGGGTGCCGACATTTGTGAACGGCGGCCACGAGTGCCTAGTGGTTCGGATATGGGACGAGACAAGTGACGGTCTCGGCACACCGCCCTGGGATGCCTCGCTCAACCGGCACGTGGCGCAACGCAATATCCACGTCGCGGCGTCGGGCGCGGGGATGCATGCGATGGCACACGCTTTGGGCGGCGCGCCGCTGCTATTGCCGACGCCAATGGCGCCGCTGACGTTGAAAGTCGGCCCACTGTACGGCGAGCTGGCACAAGTGCAGGTCGCCCGCGTGGCGCCGCACGAGATGCCGTGGCTGCAACTGCGCACCGGCGCGCGAGGTCAATTCCCCGCGCAGGCGGCACCCACGGGCGACGTGTTGCTGTCGGCGCCGACGACGATTGGCGGCGGCCCATCGGCCGGAGGCGCGGCGGCCCAGCATCACGTCGTCGGCGACGACCAGCAGATCGCCTTCACCACAGGGGACGCTGCGCCGGCGCCTGGCGAGGCACATGTGTATCGCGTGACGGCGAGCCAGCAGGGCCAGGTCTTCGGCGGCTACACCGTGGTGCTCCTTGGTTAGGAGGGCATCGGACTCTCCCCCGCAGTCCGTCGACGCGTCGGCGCCATGCGGCCAGCGTGCGACTACTTCGTGGCCACGATGCATCGAGCTGCTCCCGGCACTCGAATCGTTCCGTGCGCCGCATACGCGCTGACGTTCTCAATCACCGTGCGCGCGATGCGTGCGCGGGCGACGTCGTCCACCTTCTCGAGGGCTGCGACCGCGAGCGAAACGTGCTCGCTCATCATTTCCCAATATTCGGCGGGTGATTCGGTCACGAGCTCGACGTCGACGTCCCACTCGACAATGTCACGCAGGCTCGCAGCCTCGTACAGCGCGCTCACGTATCCAGGCGCGGCGCAACGGAACATGTTCGGACCATCCGGGTCGGACGGCGGCAGCGCCACCTCGGCTGCGATCGCGCTCATGACGATGGCCGTCCACGGGTTGGCGTCGGGCCTCACCCAGACCGACGCGCCTACTCGCCCGCCTGGCTTGAGTACCCGCGCGAACTCGGCGGTCGCCTTTGCGACGTCCGGAAAGAACATGTACCCGAACCGCACGGAGACGCTGTCGAACGTCGCATCGCCAAACGGTAGGTCTTCGGCGCTGCACACGCGAGTCTCGAAGTTGGTTATGCCCTGCGCGGCCGCGCGTCGGCTCGCGATCTCGAGCATCTCGGTCGACAGGTCGGTCAGGACGACGCGGCCACGCGGCGCGAGCCTGGCAACCGTCAGCCCCGGCTCGCCAGTGCCCGCGGCGACATCGAGATGCTGCTGATCTTCGGAAATGCCGAGTCGCTCGATCATCGCCGCGCCGACCGGGCCGAGTTGGCGCATGATGACGGCGTCCCACTTTTCCCAGCTCGCCGACAACCCCGCCCACGCGCGGCGCTGCGCGTTCCGGATCTCGTCACCGATTGCCATCGGACCTCCCGGTGTCGGGGGCAGCTACAGCGTCGTCGCCGTGCGCTGGTGCGCAGTGACCAGCGTGACCGGCATTCCGACCCGCGTGGTGTCACCTGACAATCTTTGCCTGCGTGTTGGTGGGGTATGTGCGACGCGTCTGCGCTGCGCGCCCGGCCCGAGTGGTCGTAGCGTGGGCGGGGTGATCGGCACCGCCGCTTGCATCAAGCAGTCGTTCACCATGTTCGACAATCTGGTCGAGGCGAAGGGATACGTGCTCGGCGGGAGCCAGCGTGTCGTCTCAACGCCGGACTCGTCCGGGGCGAGCCCCTTGTACACCGACCCGCCAACCGCCTTCATGCGCTACCTCGCGTCCTTCGCGCAGGCGTTCATCGCGTCGAGCTATCCGAACCTGAAGCCCGGCGCCGACTACAGCGTCTTCCCGTTTCCGAGCATCAAGCCGCAGAACCAAGGCGCCGAGACCATCGGGGCCGACATCGTCGTGATGGTGCACGACACGCCCGCGGCGCGCTCATTCATGGCGTATCTCGCAGGCACCCAGGCGCAGGAGGCCTGGATCAAGCTCGGGGGCTTCACGTCGGTGAACCGCAGCATTCCGCTCGACACGTACGCAGACCCGGTCGCGCGAGCGATCGCTCAGGCGCTCACCACGGCGAACGTCGTCCGATTCAGCGCGGGCGACATGATGCCCGCGTCTGTGCAGCGCGCCTGGTGGGACGCGATGCTGCAACTCGTTCAAGACCCCACCAAGCTCGACTCGATTCTGGACTCGCTCACGAGCGTCGCCCAGTTGAAAGACTGACAGAGCGCGATGGTCACCACCGACGATGTCCGAGAAATCGCGCTCTCGCTGCCGCGAGCGTACGAAGCGCTTGTCCGCGACCAAGTGAAGTTCCGCGTCGGGCGGATCGTGTTCGTCGCGTTGTCGCGCGACGAGACGCTGATCGGTTTCGGCTACCCGAAAGAGGAGCGGGCCGCCCTCGTCGCCAGCGACCCCGAAACGTACCTCATGCCGCTTCGGTCGGACGAGCGCTACAACTGGGTGCGGGCGCGGCTCGCCGCTCTCGACGCCAGGCAGTTGCGGGAACTTGTCACCGACGCGTGGGCCATGTGCGTGCCCAAGGGTGTCGCGCGCTCGTACTTCGACGGGTCATAAGGCCGGTGGCCGGCCCGTTCCTGGCGGGTCGGCCACCGACGATTTGATGCGAGCTAGTGCAGCGCGGGATTCGCGAGCTGCGCCAACTGCAACGCTTGCTGCGGGAACCAAGCGCCCGCAGCAGGGTCTTGCAGACCCCAGAGCGGGTCATTTTGCTGTTGCTGCGTGGCGTTCCAGTTCCACGGGTTGTACTGCGTGTAGTCCCACGCTCGGGCGCCGCCGGCGATGTTGCACTGACCGTCCGACTGTCCGGGCGTCTTGACCCAAAGGTACGCGTCGACGAGCGGAACGCCAGTGTCCGTGGTGGGCCGAAGTCCGAGTCCGGACGACGGGGGGTTGCACCAGTTGGCCGCCGCGAGCGACGACACGACGTTCGGCGGCTGGTTGTACGGCGCCGCCGCGTACGTGGTCATGCTGTTCGGTCCGCGGCCGTTGCGGCTGGTGTCGGCGACGAAGTGCGCGATCGGTGTGGTGCTGCCGAGGATCGACGCGTACCGGCTGGTGATGCCGGCGGTGTTGAGCGTCGGGTCGCTCGCACTGTCACTCCACACGCCATACCGGTCGAGCGCGACACCGGTCCAGTTGTTGGCGGGGCCGCCGCTCCAGTACATGTCGCCGCAGCTGCCGTAGTCGCCGACATTGACCTTCTCGGTGTACGCCAAGCATTCCGAGACCCAAGTGCCGTAGAAGTTGGTGTTCGTCGTGAACTGGTAGTTCGACACGTTGAGCGCGAAGCCCTGAACGCTTGCGACACCAGCTTGCTCAAGACGCTTCGAGATGTCGCCGACCGAGTGCCACGCGCTGTTTCCGGCGTCAAGGTAGACGAGCGAGTTCGGGTCTGCGTTCTCGATCGAGGTCGCCGCGTACTTGATGTCGGCGATGCGGCCCTGCGTGAGCGCGTCGACATCCTGGCCGGGGTACGCCGCCGGGCAGTCGCTCGGCAGGTTCGCCAAGCCGTCGGGCTCGACGATGACGATGGCGCGCGCGTGGTCGAGACCCTTCACGACGCCGTCGATCCACGCCTGGTATGCGGAGTCACTGCCCGCGCCGCCCGAGGAGTACTGGGAGCAGTCACGGCCCGGCACGTTGTAGAGAACCAGCGCGGGGACCTTCCCGAAGGCGCCGGCGCGCTTCACGGTTTCCCGCACGTCTTTGGTCACCTGCTTCGCAGTGCCACCGGTGAACCACACCGCCTGCGGCGTGAGGGCGAGTTGCGCGATCAACGCCGCGTCTTTGACGTCGCGGTGACGCAGCAGGTCGACGACCTGCTGGACGGCGCCCTTGTCGGGCGGAGGTGTGTAGAGGCGCGCGTTTTGCGGCAAGCTGTGCGGCGCGGCTGGCGCGAGATTGCCGGACGACGCCAGCGCGGTGCCGCTGAGGCCGACGCCCAGCGCCACCGCGGCGGCGGAGGCGGCGAGGAGCCGGCGCTTTGGACTCGTTCCCACTGCTTCACTTCCCCTTACTCCGTTGGAAACTGGGACTTCGGTGGAGCTGTGCGCCGCGCGGATGGCGCGGTTCGAGGATGGCGCGAGCCGACCGGTGGCATTGCTCGCAGCTCCCATGGCTCGCGAGATTCCTTTTGCTCGCGGGCATTGTTGGCGGCGACGACCCTCCTTCGCTCCGCCTCCCCAACGCTATGGGAACGTTCCCTCGTAGTTTCAAGACGCGTCCGGCCGCTGTCAAGACCTGATTCGGTAATGCCTGCTTGGCGCGCCGCGGACGCTTCGCTCGCGTCGTCCGCCTACGCTCGTGACCCGTCGGAGGGCGCGCGTTTGATCAAGTACCTGGGCTCGAAGCGGTTGCTGGTGCCGGTGTTGGGGGCGATGGCCAGCGCCGTGGAGGCGCGCACCGCGCTGGACCTGTTTACCGGCACCACCCGGGTGGCGCAGGAGTTCAAGCGGCGCGGCGCGACCGTGACCGCGGTCGACACCGCGAGCTACTCCGACGTCCTAGCTCGCTGTTTCGTCGAGACCGACGCGACCGTCGTCGACAAGGACGCGCTGGCCGACGCACTGGCGTCGCTCGCCGCGCTGCCACCGACGCCTGGCTACTTCACCGAGACGTTTTGCCATCAAGCGCGGTACTTCCAGCCGAAGAACGGGGCGCGGATCGACGCGATCCGAGAGCGGCTGGCGGCCGCGTACGCAGGCTCGTCGCTATTTCCGATCTTGCTGACATCTTTGATGCTCGCCGCCGACCGCGTCGACTCGACAACCGGCTTGCAGATGGCGTTTCTCAAGCAGTGGGCGCCGCGCGCGCACAACGACCTCGAGTTGCGCATGCCGGAATTGCTACCTGGAACGGGTTCATCGGTGCGCGGCGACGCGTTGTCGATCGTCGACACACTGCCTTTGGTCGACCTCGCGTATCTCGACCCGCCGTACAACCAGCATCGGTATTTCACGAACTACCATGTCTGGGAATCCTTGGTGCGTTGGGATAAACCACCGCACTACGGCGTGGCGTGCAAGCGGATCGACGCGCGTGACGAGGCGACCAGGTCATTGTTCAACGGTCGTCGCACGATGCCGGACGCGCTGGCATCTGTGATCGAGCGGGTGCGCGCGCGTGTGGTGGTCGTGTCGTACAACGATGAGTCTTGGGTGGCGCCGGAGCAGATCGTGAGCTGGCTGCGCGACGCCGGTCATGAGGACGTGCGGATGCTTTCCTTTGACTACAAGCGTTATGTGGGCGCGCAGATCGGCATCCACAATCCCGCAGGGGTGAAGGTCGGCGCGGTGTCGCACCTGCGCAACACCGAACACCTCTTCGTTGCAGGCCCGACAGACAAGGTCGAAGCAGCGACATCCGCCGCTAACCCCACCGGTTCGAGTTGATCACGTTCAGGGGGTTAGCGGGTCCGAAGGTGCCTTCACAGACCCATACTCGGTCGAGTTCAGGCGCCTAGGGACACCCGGCGGGACACGGGGCCGGGCACCTGGCCGGGCACCAGGGAGACGCACCCCGGGCTGGCCAGCTAGCTCCGAGCCTGTGGATAACAAAAGTGCCGCCGCGCTTCCGTCGTCCAAGATTCTCGGCATGACTTTGCCTCCTCGATTGGCCGCGATGGCCGCTGCGCAAGGCGGCGTGTTCACGACCGCGCAAGCGCTCGCCGCCGGCTACAACGCCGATGAGATCGCGCGACTTCGCAGACGTGGTGCGTGGTTTCGCTTTCGGCGCGGCGTCTACGCCGAGCGGTGGATGATCCCGGACGACGAGGAGGGGCGGCATCAGCTGCGGTTGCGGGCCGCGTTGCTGACCTTGCAAGGCCCGGCGGCAGCGAGTCATGTCACCTCCGCCGTGCTGTACCGCGTGGCGCTTCTCGACCCTGATTTGTCGCTCGTGCATATCACTCGCGAGGACATCGGCTCGTCGCGAACCGAGGCCGGCGTCCGCCATCACGACGCGTCGCTGCCGCTCACGCATCTCACGAAACTCGCTGATGTGTTGACGACGACGGCAGCGCGCACAGCCGTCGACCTCGCTCGTGTCACGACGTATGAGGCCGCCCTCGTGGCAACTGAATCGGCGTTGAACAAGGAGTTCTGCACGCTGTGCGAATTGCGTGAGGTTATGGAGTACTGCATAGACTGGCCGGGTGCCCGCAATGCCGGCCGGGTCGTGGCATTCGCGTCACCGTACTCGGAGTCTGCCGGTGAAACGCTTGGCCGCATCGCATTCGACGAACTCGGCGTGCCGTCGCCGGATCAACAGGTTCTGATCTACGACCGCGCCGGGTTGATCGCGCGCTCCGACTACTTCTGGGAGCGCCACCACACGGTCGGGGAATTTGACGGCAAGTTGAAGTACGTCGGCGAGAAGGCCGAGGACGACCCTCTCTACAAGGAAAAGCTGCGCGAGGACCGGCTTCGCGATGCCGGCCTCGAGGTCTTCAGGATCGGCTACGCCGAGTCGTTCGGGAAGAGGCCGTCGGTTCGCAGGAAGGCGTTCGCCGCGTTCGAGCGAGCGGAGCGATCGAGTCGAGACCGCACCTACCGCTTCGAGCGCCAGCCGCCTCGCGACTAGGTCAGCAGGCTCCCGGACTCGCCTGGGCCGGCCCCTGGGTGCCTGAACTCGACCGAGGACGGGCCTGTAAAGGCACCTTCGGACCCGCTGACCCCCTGAACGTGATCAACTCGGCACCGGCACGCGGGGCGGTCAGCTCGAAGGGGGCTCGCCGTGGCGGCGAGTATGGTCGGCCAAGAACCGTTCCAGCTCGGCGCCCAGCTCCTCGGCGGTCGGGAGGTCGGCGACGTCGGCGGCGAGCAGGTCCTTGCCGCGCCCGCGCAGGTAGGCGTCGTACTGCTGCTCCAGCGAGCTGACCAGCGCCATCGCCTCGGCCGACTCGCCCACCTGCTTGTCGATCTCCGCGCGCGCCGCCTCGGCGGCCGTCGTCAGCGCGTCGATGGGCAACACCAAGCCGGACGACGCCGCTATCGCGGACACCAGCCGCTCGGCGGCCGGCGCGAACTCGGTCTGCGCCACGTAATGCGGCACGTGCACCGCGAACCCGACGGCGTCAAGGCCGCGCTGCCGCAATCGGAACTCGAGCAGGTGGCTGGCGCTCGCGGGCACCTGCACCCGCTGCAGCCACGGCTCGTTCTCGGGGATCAGCTCCTGCCGCGACGCGTGCGAGGTCAGCCCGACCGGCCGGGTGTGCGGCACCGCCATCGGGATCGCGTTCAGCCCGATCGTGAGCCGCACGCCGAACCGCTCGATCAGGCTGATCACCGCGCCGACATAGCGCTCCCACTGGACGTCCGGCTCTGGCCCGGTGAGCACAAGGAACCGGGTGCCGGCAGCGTCGGTGACCGCGTACAGCAATAACTCGGGGTCGGCGTAGCTCTCCCAATGGTCGACGTCAAAGATCATGGCCGGACGACGGGCGCGGTAGTCGTGCAGCTGGTCGACGTCGAATCGCGCCACGACACGCTTCTCGAACTCACCGAGCAGGTGCTGCTCGGTCAGGCGCACGGCCTCGCCGGCGTCGACGTAGCCGCTGAGCGCATGGATCAGCACCGGCGCGTCGAGCTTCGGCACGTCGGTCTCAAGGCTGTACAGCTCTCGCGGGTCGAGCACGTTCCGCCTTCCTGATCAAAGCGTTACCAACAGTGTCCCGCAACCAGATCCCTCGCCGCGCCATTCCACCTGTTCGTTGACCGCTTAACGCCAGGTGCGGGGGCGCCGAGAGATGATGGACGCCAAAGGAGGTGATCGCGTGCGAGCCACGGCACGGCTGCTCGACCGGCGGCAGGCGATCCGCGACGCCCTTGAGCGCGGCACCTTCGACGTCGTGGTGATCGGCGGCGGGATCATCGGCCTCTCGACGGCGTGGCACGCGGCCCGTTCGGGACTACGCGTGGCCGTGATCGACGCCGGCGATTTCGCCGGCGCGACGTCCAGCGCTTCGACGAAGCTGGTGCACGGCGGCTTGCGCTACCTAGCGATGGGCGACGTCAAGCTTGTCTATGAAAACCACGCCGAGCGGCGCGCCCTCGCCGACAAGGTCGCCCCGCATCTGGTGCAGCCGGTGCCGTTTCTCGTGCCGCTCTATGAGGGCGGACCGCACGGCAGGGTGAAGATCGGCGCCGGCATGTTTGTCTACTCCGCGCTGTCGAAGTTCGACGACGGACGAGGCAAGTTGCTCTCGGCGAAGAAGGCGGCGGCGATGGTGCCCGCCCTGCGCACTGAGGGCCTACGCGGCTGCGGCCTTTATTACGACCACCAAATGAACGACAGCCGGGTCGCGTTGATGGTCGCGCATGCGGCGTCCGACGCGGGCGCGGTGCTCGCCAACCACCTCGAGGTCGTCGGGCTGCGCGACGTCGGCGGCCGGGTCGCCGGTGTCGACGTCCGCGACAAGTTCTCTCGCGCCGAGTACGGCGTCGGAGCACGCGCGGTTGTCAACGCCACCGGCCCGTGGGTCGACCGGCTACGCACGATGGAAGACCCGAGCGCGGAGCCGAGCGTGCGGTTGTCGAAGGGTGCTCACCTGGTCGTCACGCAAGACGAACCGTGGGAGGCGGCGCTCACGATTCCCCTGGACGGCGGGCGGGTCTCGTTTGCGATCCCGTGGGAGGGTCAACTCCTCCTCGGCACCACGGACGAGCCGTTCGAGGGCGACCCGAGAGCGGTGGCGTGCACTGACGATGACGTCGCGCAGATTCTCAGCGAGGCGGGCCAGGCGGTCGACGCGCGCCAGCTGCGCGCCGACGCGATCCGCTATCAGTTCGCAGGTTTGCGGGTGCTGCCGTTGGGCGACGGCGACACCCAGCACGCGAAGCGCGAGACGGTCATCACCGAAGGTCCGCGCGGCCTCATCAGCGTCGCCGGCGGCAAGTGGACGACGTTTCGCCGGATCGGCCTTGATGTCTTGGAAAAGGTGCACGACGTGCTGCCCGACACCGACATCGACCGGTCCGACGCGGTGTTGCCGGGCGCAGCGCACCCCGAATCGGTGGCTCGCGTGCTGCGCGCGTCAAACCCTGACCTGGCCGACGACATCGTCGCTCACCTCGCGCGGCACTACGGCACGTACGCGCACGAGCTGGCCACCTTGATCGCAGCCGACCCGTCGCTCGCCCAGCGCATCCACCCCGACGGGCCCGACGTGTGGGCGCAGGTCGTCTACGCGGCAACCGACGAGTGGGCCTTCGACGTCGATGACGTCTTGCGCCGCCGGACGACCGTGGAGGTGCGCGGGCTGGCGACGCCAGCGGTGCGGGCCGACGTCGCGAAGCGGCTCGCCACGACGTCGGTGCCGCAGCTCAGCGAGCGCCGTCGTGCCTGGCGCGGACGACGCGCGCGCCGTCGTCAAGTCGCCGACGCGTGACCGGCCGACTGTTAGACGGCGAGGTGTGAGACGAGGAAGTCGGCGGCGTCGCCGAGGGCCTTGATCTCGTTGGCCCGCTTGGTGAATCCGTGGCCCTCGTCGTCGTACACGTCGTACCGGACGTCGACCCCGCGGGTGCGCAACCGCTCGACGATCTGATCGCTCTCCGCCTTGACCACTCGCGGGTCGTTCGCGCCCTGGATGACGAACAGCGGCGCGACGATGTCGTCGGCGTAGGTGATCGGCGAGCGTTCCATGAGGAAGTCGCGTTCGGTCTCGGCGTCGCCGACCCACTTGGCCATCAACCGCAACCAGGTCGGTGGCACGGCGTTCACGAACGTCACGAGGTTTGACGGCCCGACGAGCGAGACGGCGGCGGCCCACAGGTCGGGCAACCGTGAGACGCACGACAGCGTGGCGAAACCGCCGAACGAGCCGCCGAAGACGGCGATGCGGTTGGGGTCGACCCACGGCAGCTCGCGCAGATACTTGACCGCGTGCTCGAAGTCGCGCAGTTCGGCGCCGCCCCAGTCGTGGTGGATGAGCTTTTGGTAACTGGATCCGTAGCCGGTGGAGCCGCGCACGTTCGGCGCGAGCACGCCTACGCCTTGCGCCAACAGGTATTGGTAGAACCCGCCGTACATGTAGCTCGGCCGCTCCTGGGCCTCCGGCCCGCCGTGGATCGAGAGCAGCACTGGGAACGGCCCGTCTCCATGCGGGCGGTAAAGGAACGCCGGGATCTCGCGGCCGTCGTGGGTCGCGAACCTGACGAGCTCGGGTTCGACGGGCGTGACCTCATGCAGCGCGGGCGGCGTGCTGTCGGTCAGGATGTGCACGTGCTGGGTTGTGAGGTCGACGGCGACGACTTCGGTGGGGCGCGCGGCGCGGGCGAGCAAGAACACGAGCCGATTTCCGTCAGGGGACACGCGCACAGCGCTGATCGTGCCGCCGGCAACGGCGGGGATCGCGACTGTGTCGCCGGTCGCGAGGTCGCGGGCGTGCAGTCGCGAGTAGCCGTCCTCGTTGACCAGCCAGACCATCGTCGAGCCGTCGCGGCTGACGACAACCTGCTCGACGTCCCAGCTCGGCGACTCGATCCAGCGGGGTTCGGCTGGGGCTATGGGAAATTCGGCCAGACCGGTGAAGTCGCGGCCCTGGTCGGTGATCGCGTAGACCGCCTTGCCGTCGGCCTTCCACGGGCCCGGGTCGTGTTTTGCCTCGCCTTCGTGCGGGTTGAGCACGACCGGCCGCGCGGGGTCGGTGACGCCGGGCTCGACGAGCAAAAGGTCTGCGTCGGTGTTGGAGTTCAGCCTCGTCACGGCGACGTAACGTTGGTCGGGCGAGAACCCGTTCGGGAAGTGCAGGCCGTCGGCCGTGACGAGCCGTTGCACCTCGCCGGTCGACAACTCGACCAAAAGCACGTCTTGGCAGGTGCGGTCGCGGTCGTTGCCCGCGTAAAGCACGAAGCGCCCGTCCGGAGAAAACGGCTCGATCGTCGCGAGGTGGTGCTGCACCTGTGGGGCGTCGGTGAGCGCGCGCGGCTCGCCACCGTCGGCGTCCATGACGAACAGTTGGTGGAACTCGTCGCCGTCGTGGTCTGCGGTGAAGACGAGCTTTGCGCCGTCGGGTGACCACGCCACGTCGCGCACCGCGCGGTCGGCGAACCGCGTCAGCTGGGTGGCTGTGTCGCTGCCGACGTCTTGCCGCCAAAGGTTCGACTGCCCCGACGCGTTCGAGGCGTACACGACGCTGCGGCCGTCGGGCGAGATCGCAAGCGCTGGTTGGAACCGTTGCACCGGCGCGAAGTCGGTGAATCGAAGCTGCGTCATGTCGCCATCCTTTCGGCCATGCCTCGAAGCATCAGATCGAGCCGGTCAACTCCGTCGGCGCCCACCCGCACGGGGATACCCCAGTCCTGCTGATGCAGGTGGCACGCGGCGTGGTCGGCGCCGTCGCCGCAGGTGGCCGCGCTAACCGTGATGTGCAGTACCCCGTCGACGAAATTGGCGATCCTTAAGGTGCGGGCGAGGTCGGTGCCGTCGCCCGCGCCGTCGACGATGAGCTCCGGCGGAGTCGCGCTCACGGCGAGCCGGGTCGAGGGCCCGTACCGATCGTCGAAGTGTTGGCCGGTCGGCGGGGCGAACGAGACCTGCAAATCGAATGGCCCAGGTCGCACGGTGAGCGGCTCGCGTTTCGTGGTGTATTCACGTGCCTCGACATCGAGGTACTTCGTCGCGAGTGGCATGGCCGTCAGGCGATGCGCGGCTGACTCCACGATCACCACATTGCCTCGGGCGACGACAGCGTCCGACGGCTCGGCAAGGTCGGTCGCCAACGTTGAGACGGTTTCTGTTGTCGGGTCGTAACGGCGAAGCGCCCCGTTGTAGGTGTCGCTGATGGCGATCGATCCGTCAGGGAGCGCCGTGACGCCGAGCGGGTGTTGGAGCAGCGCGTCATCGGCGACGCCGTCCTTGTGACCGAAGCGGAACAGCCCTTGTCCGACAGCGGTGTTGACACGGTTGGCTTCGATCCAGCGCAACGCCGAGGTCTCGGAGTCGGCGACCCACAATCGCGCGCCGTCGACCGCGAGCCCGGAAGGTTGGGCAAACCAAGCCTCCGGAAGCGGGCCGTCGACGAGGCCCTCGTGGCCGGTGCCCGCGAACAACTCAATCGTCTCGGCGATTGGATCGAAGGCCACCAACTGATGCGTGCCGGCCATCGCGACGACCACCTTGCCGATCGCCGGCCACCACACGACGTCCCATGGGCTCGACAGTTCGGTGTCGAGCGCGCGCGACGTCCCGGCGGCGAACGTTGTCATGCGCTGCGAACCGGTGCCGGCGATCGTGCGCACCGACCGATCGTCGAGCCGTAGTCCGCGCAACGCGTGGTTGACGGTGTCCGCGACCACGAGGTCGTAACCGACTTGGGTGGCGACGTCGTCCGGCAGCGCGCAAACTCCTTGAGGCTCGGAGAACTCCGCGTTAACCCCGACGCCGTCTGCCAGCCCGCGTTTGCCGCTGCCGACGCGCCCGATCTCGGTTTCAAGGTCAGCGTCGAGCAGCACCAGCGAATGATGGCCGGTGTCGGAGACGAGCATCACGTCGTCCGGCAATACGACCGCTTTGCCGGGGAAGCGAAGTCGCGTGGTCGGCGGTGGCGGCGGGAAGTACGGCGCATCGCCGCGGCGCAGCGTTCCTTTCGCCTCGTGTTCCGCGATCAACTCGGCGATGAGGATGTCGAGTCCGTGCGCGTGTCCCTCACCGGACAGGTGCGCGACAACGTAGCCCTCGGGGTCGATGACGACGAACGTCGGCCAGGCGCGGGCGGTGTAGGCGTCCCAAGTGACGAGCTGCGGGTCGTCGAGGACTGCATGCGCGATGCCGTAGCGCTCGACGGCCGCCTCGACCGCCGCGTGATCGGCCTCGTGCACGAACTTCGGCGAGTGCACGCCGACCACGACGAGGGCGTCCGCGTATTTCTCCTCCAGCGGGCGGATCTCGTCGGCGACGTGCAGGCAGTTGATGCAGCAGAACGTCCAAAAGTCGAGGAGCACGATCTTGCCGCGCAGGTAGGCGAGCGTGAGGTCGTGGCCCCCGGTGTTGAGCCAACCGCCAGCCCCGACCAGCTCGGGAGCGCGCACTCGGGGCGCGCGAATCGTGGTCACCCTCGCAGTCTCGCATCCCCCCACGGGAAATGATCACGCTCAGGGGGCCGAGACTCCCTGAGCGTGGCGTGTACGCCCAGCCCGGGGGGTCTACGCCCAGCCCGGGCCACGCGCGCGCGGTCCGAGTGCGGCCCGCGCACAATGAGGGCATGGCGGACGACGACGCCCTCGGGCGGGTGCGGGCGTTCTGCCTCGCCCTGCCGGGCGCGACAGAGCGCGTCAGCCACGGCACGCCGACGTTCTTCGTGAACGACAAGAAGTCG
Organism: Acidothermaceae bacterium; assembly: GCA_025925185.1. The sequence continues at coordinate 2,411 of JAICLV010000027.1, read as the reverse complement.
TTCGCCCAATACTGGGACGACCACCATGGCGACGGCCGAATCGCGTTGTGGTGTGCAGCGCCGCCTGGCGTGCAGCAGGCGTATGTCGCCGACGACCCCGAGTCCTTCTTCGTGCCGCCGTACGTCGGGCATCTCGGGTGGCTCGGCGTTCGGCTCGACCGCGCGCTGCCCTGGCCAGAGGTCGAGGACGTGATCGAGCAGGCCTACCGGAAGGTCGCGCCGAAGCGCCTGGTGGCCGAACTCGAGTCCGGTTGACCTAAAGGTAACCGCCGACGCCGATGAGATCCAACGCTTGGGCGGGTCTACCAGGCGTACGAGATCGAGCCACCGACTGGAGACCTGTCATGGACATTCCCGCGCACCGCGGCCGCATGTTGTTCCTCAACATCCCCGTCGCTGATATTGAGCGCAGCAAGGCATTCTTCGCGAAGCTCGGCTTCACCTTCAACCCGATGTTCACCGACGAGACATCCGCTTGCATGCTGGTCGGAGAGAACGCCTTCGTCATGCTGCTCACCCGCGAGAAGTTCGCCGAATTCTCGAAGCTGCCGATGGCTGATCCCACCACACACGCGTTGGCGCTGTACTGCTTCAGCGTGTCATCTCGCGACGAAGTCGACGCGGTCAGTGCTGCCGCGGTTGCCGCCGGCGGCACCGAGGCCGATGGCGCCGAGGACTACGGCTTCATGTACTCGCGCAGCTTCTTCGATCTCGACGGCCACGGCTGGCAAGTCATGTGGATGGACCAGGCCGCGGCGGAGCAGGGCCCCGAGAAGTTCACGGCCTCGACGCAGGACGCCGCCACCCCAGTTTGAGCAGATCGAAACCGCATTAACCGAGGGTCCGGTGGCGGACCGACACGAGCTTCGGCACCGCCACCGGGGCGGCCATCAAGACGGCGATTCCCGACACGATCAGGGCAGCCGGAGCGTCGATCACGTTTGCCGCGAGCCCAACCGCCGGGCCGCCGAGCCCGACGCCGGCGTCGAAGTACGCGAAGAAGAGCCCGGCCGCCGCACCCTGAGTGCCGGGTGGAACCTCTCGCATCGCCAGCAAGCCCAGCGCCGGCACGGCGAGACCTTGACCGACCGCGAGCACGATCAGCGCGACGATCGCCAACACGGACGACGTGGCGACCGCGAACACGATCAGGCCTGCCGCTTCGACACTCGCGGCGGCGAGCAGCGTCCGTCGTCCGCCGAATTTGTCTGGCGCGCGGGCAAAAACAGTGCGCGACACGATGACGCCCAGGCCGAAGACCGGAATCACCAACGCCGCCAGGTTCAGGTGGTGTCCGGTGACGACGGTGGCGCCGAACGCGAGCAATGCGACGTAGCCGACGTTGACGAGCAGCAGTCCACCGCCGGGTCGCAACGTGAGCCGGAAGAGCTGCCGCGCTGGCAATGTTTCGGACGCGCTTGCCTGCGCGGCGACGTCGTCCTGCTTGATCGTGGCGGCGAGAATCGCGCCGCCCACCGGCAGCGCCGCAGCTGCGAACCACAGCGCGGTCGGACCTTTGGTGAGGCCAAAAGCCTCCGCGAGTAGCGGGCCAACGGTGAGACCGGCGTAGTTGGCGAGTCCGATGTGCCCGAGCGCCTGACCGCGTCGGTTTTCTCCCGCCAGGTGCAGCAACCAGCGCACTCCCGCGCCCATCATTAGTGCCTCGCCCGCACCGACGATCAGCCGGCTCGCGATCAGCGTGCCGAACGAGGTGACAAGCGCGAGGAACGTGCCTGCGGTCATGACAACCGCGCCAGCGACCATCACCGGCTTCGAGGTCTGCTTGTCGGCGAGCCGACCGCCGATCGGACGCAACAGTGCACCGGTCAGCGCAGGCGCACCCACGGCGAGGCCGACGCCCAACCCGTTGCCGTGCAACGTGTCGGTCACGTAGTTCGGCAGCGCGCGCAACACGAGACCGAGCGCCGCGTAGCAGAGCACGGCCGAGCCCAGCACCAACAGGTACGGCGTCCAGTGGCGACGTTTGTCGACGTCGCGCTGTTGCTCGTCTGCTGTCTTGATCGCCACCCGGCGACGGTAACCACTGAAAGGTTCGGCGAACCCCGAAGCGTTGCGGCGTTACGGTCGAGAGATGACCGCTTTACCGATCTCGCCGGCAGCCGAAGCCGGAGCGCAGCGGGGTGACGCCGACATCGCCGTCATCGGCCGCCTGCTCGCCGATCCGGGTCGTTGCCGCATGCTGCTGGCTCTCGCCGACGGCCGCGACCTGACGGCGTCCGCGCTCGCCGCCGAGGCTGGTGTCAGCGCGTCGACGGCCAGCGAACATCTCGCGCAGCTGGTCGACGCCGGACTGCTGACGGCGGCAAAACATGGCCGCCATCGCTATTTCAAGCTCGCGGGAGCCGCGGTCGGCGATCTGCTTGAGTCGATGTCGCGGCTGTCGCCGACGC
>JAICLV010000044.1 GCA_025925185.1 Acidothermaceae bacterium | reverse complement strand
GGCAGGCCGGTCTGCTCCCATGCGATGCGGGCGGTGCGGTTCGTGAGCGAGGCCGGCCCGGCGACAATCTGCGCGTCGGGGACCAGCCGGCCATAGCGCTCGGCGTCGACGCGCTGGCACACCAGGGCGAGGTCGGCGTCGATCTTGGCGAGGGCGCCGAGCAGGCCGTCGACATAGCGGCCGAGACCACCCCGATCAGCGGGAACAGCAGTGGCGTCGACTAGAACACGCGGCGCCACGATCCTGCTCACCTTCGTCCATTTACTCGGTCTTCTCAGCCCTGAACCAGTGACCAAACTTACACTTTGGCCAGCTTACGCCGCGCCCCGCTTCGCGGCTGTCGAGCAAGATCTTCGGCCTCGTCGTTCGCGCCCGCGTACTCCCTGCCAGTGGGCGGAAAGTCTCGCGGCGCGCCAGGCGCAAAGGGCGATTCCTCGCCCACTCGGCGAGAACACCGGGCGCACTTCCGGGCGCCCGCCGGGCACTCCTACTACTCGACCACCGGGCAGAAAGCCTCGCGGCGCACCGGGGCCCGGGGGCGATTCTTCGCCCACTGGCCTGAGGCAGGGTCCACAGCCAGGAACTGAAGCTGCCGCCGGACGCGCCTCAGGACGCTTCCACAAACGGCGGAAACGTCGTCCACAATCGCCGTCACGGCGGCCGGGCGTGCGAGCGCCACGACCAATGATCGCCACGTGACCTCACCGTTGCTGGACCGCCCCGGCGTGCTGACCAATGCCGACGCGCGCGCTCAGGGAATCTCCGAGGGCGTGCTACTCGCGCGGTTCACACCGGTGCTGCACGGGATTCACCTGCATCGCGCCACTCAAATCGACCTGCTCGCGCGATGTGCTGCGACCGAACGGCTAGTGGCCAACGTGAAGTTCAGCGGACTCACCGCCGTTGAGATGTACGGTCTGCCGCTGCCTTGGGGCTTCGGGCGCCGAGCGTTGCCGGTCGAGGTCACCATCCCGCCTGGACCGAACCGGCCCCGTCGAGCCGGCGTCGCGGCCCGCCGGCAATTGCTCACCCCGGACGACGTCACGCAGGTGGCTGGTTTCCCCGTCACGACACCTATCCGTACCTGGCTCGACCTCGCGTGCAGGTTTGATGAGGAGTACCTCATCGTGGTCGGCGACGCGATGCTGCGGATGGGACTCGTGACGGCGTCCGAACTCGCCACCGCGACCGCGTTGGCGACCGGGCGGCGCGGCATCGTCGTGGCCCGGCACGCGCTACCAAGACTCGATGGCCGCTCGAAGTCGCCGCCGGAGTCGATGATCCGCGTTCGGATCGTGGACCGCGGCATGCCGGTGCCGACGCCGAACGCCGATGTTTTCGACGAGCTCGGTTGCTTCATCGCCACCACCGACTTGTTGCTCAAGGAGGCGCGCATCGCGATCGAGTACGACGGTGATCGACACCGAGACGAGGCACAATTCCAGCGAGACATGGCGCGCGACCAACTGCTCGCACGTGCGGGGTACCACGTGTCGCGGGCCGGGAAGCGCGATCTGCGGCCCAATGCCACCCTCTTCTTTGACACGCTGCAGCAGCTGATCCGGGATCGAACCCCTACCCGGTGAGGGTCCCTACCCGGTGAGGGTCCCCCCCGTCCGCCGGTTGGGCACAAAGTCACGCAACGCGCCGGGCGCCCAAGGCGATTCTTCGCCCACTCGCGCGAGAGAGGCGCGCGCACGGGACCCACTCGCACGGGACCCACTCGCGCGAGACCCGCCCCGAGAAGCTACGAGGTGGTCACCGACTTGCAGCCGAGCAGCGTGTTCGTGTCGCCCGGCCCGGTGTTCATCCCGAACGCGCACACCCGGTGCGTGCCAGGCTTCGCCGTCACCTGCAACGAGAACCCGTGCGCCGCGCCCGCGCCCGGGAACGCCGCCGCGACGTCCGGCCGCGACAGCGACGCCACCTGCTGCAGCGCCTTGGCGCCATCGACGTAAAGAGCCACCTCGATCGAGGACGACGTGTTCGGGTCGAGCGTCCAGCCCGACGCGGTGAGCGAGCCGCGCGCGCCAACCACCCGCTCGAGGTTCCCGGTCGGGTTCGCGCTCGGCACAGTGACCGTCTTGCACCCGAGCACGGGGTTCGTGTCGCCCGGGCCAATGTTCAGCGCGTAGACGCACACCTGGTGCTTGCCGGCCGACGTCGCCACCTGCGCCGAGAAGCCATGAGCGGCGCCGTAGCTCGGATACACCCGTGCCACGTCGGCACGCGCGCCGTCCGCCACGTCGGAGCCGGCGAAATGGCCGTCGACGTACACGTGGACCCGGACCGAGTCAGGCACGTTCGGGTCGATCGTCCAGCCACCCACCGTGAGCGAGCCAGGCGCGACCGCCGTCGATTCGAAGTTGCCGAACGGATTACCGGAGGAGATGTTCACGGTCGCGCAGCCGAGCTGCGGGTTGGAGGTGCCCCGCCCGGCGTTGATCGCGTACACGCAGATCGTGTGCCGACCGCCCGAGACGTTGACCGACGTGGCGAACCCGTGCGCCGCGCCCCAACCTGAATAGGCCGCCGCGACGTCGGCGCGTCCAGCGGACGCGGTCGTCGCGCCGGCGAAGTGACCGTCGACGTAGACGTGCACGCCAATGGACGACGCGGTGTCGGGGTCGAGCGCCCAGCCGCGCACGCTCGCCACCCCGTTCGCGCCTCCGACCGCCTCGAGGTGGCCGAACGGGTTGTTCGTCGGCACGGTGACAGAGCGACAGCCCAACTGCGGGTTGCTCGTGCCGGCCCCGACGTTCAACCCGTAGACGCATATCTGATGGCGTCCGGCGGGCAGCGACAGCACGGTGTCGAAGCCGTGCGTCGTCCCGTAGGCGAAGTACAGGTTCCCGACGTCGGGACGGTCGTTGGCCGCCGACGTGCGGGCCGCGAACTTGCCGTCGACGTAGATGTCCACGTTGATTCCGGCCGTGGTGTTCGGGTCGATCGCCCAACCCGTCACCCGCACGCCACCCGGCCACAAGAACGAGTTCTCCACGTTGCCGAACGGGTTCGGCCCGTACATGAAGGTGCGCATCACCTGCCAGATGCCAGGGTCTTCATTGCCGAACGACCAAAACGCCACGCCCCCCAGGCCGTACTTGCCGACCAGCGGCAACCGCGCCTGCAGCGACTGCGCGTCGTTGTACCAAACGGAGTGCTGCACGCCAGCGCTGTCGGTGTAGTTAAAGTGCGGGGCGCCGTCTTGCGCCGACCACTGCCGGGTCGCGTTGTACTGGCTGCGCAGGTTGTTCGCCTGGGTGAACGAGAGCGCGGTCGCCGGCTTGCCGTTGTTCGTCCAGTCGTAGCCGTACAGCGGCACGCCCATGAAAATCTTGGACGGCGGGATCACGGTGACCGCGAAGTTCAGAATGCTCTGCACCCAGGCGATACCGCTGACGGCCCCGCCCGGATAGGCCGAGCCCTTGTAGTGCTGGTCGTAGGTCATGATGCGCACGCGGTCGGCCCACTTGCCGATCGTCGGATAGTCGTAGACCTGCTGGGCCGCGGACGACCCCGGCTCACTCGTCTTGGTCAAAACGTCGACCGCGAGGATCATGCCGCGCTCGTGCAGTGCCACCGACAGCTCGTGCACAAGCGCGTTGAAGCCGGCGCGCGTCGGCGCCGCGAGCGACGGCTTGGCGTTGGCGAAGAACGCCATGTTCTCGTAGTCGAGGTCGATGCCGCTCGCGCCGTACTTCACCGCGAGGGCGATCAGCGCGTTCTCGTGCTGCACGCGGGTCGTGGGGTTGGACAGGATCGACGCCATCACACCGCTGCCGGTGCCGTCGGTCACCGTGATGGTGACCGGCACGCCTCGGCCCCTGATCGCGTTGATGGAGGCTCGAAGCTCGCTGTCGGGCGTATTGCCTGACGGCACGATCGACGTCGCGCTCGCCGCGTGGAACCAGAACTCGGACACATCCGAAAACAGGTCGGCGTTGTTCGCCACCGTCGCGCGGCCGCCGGCGTCGTAGTACGTGACCCAGCCCGACGCCTGCCTGGCCGGGGTGGCCGCGTGCGCGTCGGTCGGGACGACGGTGGCGGCCGTGGCCGCCACGCTCAACGCGCCCGCCACCATCGACAGCACCGCCACCACTGACCGCCATCGTCGTCCGCGCTTCGTCGTTTGCGGTGTCACGAGAGCGGACGACGAAGCGTGGAGGCGATACGGCAAGACGGCTCCTTCAAGGCTGCGGACCGAGCCGGTCGCAGCTCAGTCAGGCGTTGATCGTGACGCACCCTAGCGAGGGATTAGTGGTACCTGGGCCGGTATTGATCCCATAAGCGCAGATTTGATGCTTACCTGGGCTTAGCTTTACGGGCGCCGAAAACCCGGTGGTCGGCCACGACGCGTAGATCGCCGCGACGTCTGGCCGCGAACCGTTCGCGACCACGCGATTCCCGAACTTTCCATCCACATAGACGTCGACGTAGATCGGCGCGTTGGCATCGGGATCGAGCGCCCATCCGCCGGCGGTCCAGGTGCCGCTCGTGCCACGCGAGGCGCCCTCGAGATGGCCGATCGGATTGCCGTCACCCGTGACGGACAGGCAACCGAGCACCGGATTCGTCGAGCCTTGCCCGACGTTGATGCCGTACGAGCAGATCGTGTGGGGGCCCGCGCCCAGACGGACGACACCGGTGAACCCGTGCTGCGTGCCGTACCCGTGCAGCGCCGCCTCGGCTTGGCCAGCGCCGTCCTGGTTGGCGGTGGTGGCGCCGGCCCACCGGCCGTCGACGTAGAAGTGCACGCTGATCGGGTCATGTGTGTCGGGGTCGACCGCCCAGCCGGTCACGGTCGCGTTGCCGTCGGCGACGGTCGCGAGCGTCTCGCCGCCCCTCGGGTTGCGGTTCAGGTTGAGCGTCTGGCACCGCAGCAGCGGGTTGGTGCTGCCGATGCCGAGGTTGATCAGGTACGCGCAGACCTGGTGCTTGCCTTGGCCCACCGAAACGACGAGCGAGAAGCCGTGCGCGGCGCCGTAGCCGGGGAACGCGTTCCCGACGTCCGGCCGGTCGAGGCTCGCCGTCGTGAGGCCGGCGAACTTACCATCAACGTATACGTGAACGTTGGTCGAATCTGCGGTGTCGGGGTCTATCGCCCAGCCGCGCAGCTGCACGCCGCTGCCGATGTCCGTGACCGCCTCAAGGTTGCCGTACGGATTTCCGCTGGGCAGGGTCGCGGTCAGGCACCGGATCACGGGGTTCTTCACGCCGTCGATCCCGTGGACGCAGACCGTGTGCTGGCCGCCCTTCGCCGGGAAGGTGGCGCTGAAGCCGTGGTACGGCCCGGCGCCGGAGAAGACGGCCGCGACGTCGTTGCGCACCTGGTTGGCGGGCAGCCGGCCGGCGAGCGTGTTGTCGATGTAGACGTCGACGAAGTCGGCGACCGACTTGCTGATGGCGTTGAACGACCAGCCGGAGACCTGAAGCATGCCCGGGCCGGCGGCGCGCGCGACCTCGAGGTTGCCGACCGCCTGACCTCTGTTGAGGATGACCGGGTTCGGGCTCGGACCCGACCCCGCCGTCCAGTAGCTCGACTTCATGCCGAGGTAGGTGTTCGAGACGGTGGCGACGCCGTTCGAGCCGACAACCTGAAGGCCGGTGACGCGCCCGCCGAAGTCGCCGGCACCGTCGCGCGACGTCACCTGCAGCCCTTGGATCGTGCCAATTCCGGGGTACTGCGACTGCAGGGTGGCCGCGGAGATGTGCGCGGTCCAGTTGACGTTGGGATCGATGTCGGCGGTGTCGTACGGGTCGGGCTTCGCGACGAGGTACGGCCTGCTGCCGGCCGCGACCTGCCCGCCGTTCGACGCGGAGAACTGGGTGAACGCCGGCGCGCCTTGGTAATACAGCGCGATGCCGTTGGTCGCCGCGACCGCCGCCGCGGAGTTTGGCCCTTCGCGGTTCGTGACGGTGCCGTTCGCGGCCACCGAAGCCTGGCCTCCGTAGACCTGGCACGCGGTCGTGTCGCAGATGTCCCAGTTGCTTCCGGCGGTCGACACCGACAGCGCGTAAGAGCGCGCGGCGACCGCTTGCGTTTGCAACGCGGCCGGCTGACCCCAACTGTCGGGCATCTCCCGCGGGACCACGCCCAGAAGGTACGACTGCATGTCGACGTAGTTGACCGCCGCCGCCGTTGTCGCGTTGACGCGGACGATGCGAATCGAGCCCCGGTACTGGATCGCGGTGCCGTTGTCGGAGTACATCCGAACGCCGCCGGGCGTGCTGAGGGTGACTGGCCCGGCGGTGTCGGCCGTGGCGCCGACCTTGAACGGCTTCCACGTCGTGTCGGCGGGATCGAGGAACAAGACGTGCATCGACGACGCGTCGATCGTCACCTTGTACATCGTGGCGGGACCGGCCGCGCTAGCGCCGCCCGCCTGGTCGGTGACGGTCATCTGCTGCCCAGGCGGCGCGACCATCGTGATGCCCGCGGAGTCGTAAGCAGACAGGTGCACGCGGATCTGCGGATCTCCGACCTGTTGCTGCACGGTGCCCGGGTAGTAAAACGCGAGGATCTCCCCCGCGCTCAGGCCGCTTCGAGCCGCGCCGAGCGCCCCGTACTGGCTCATCCCGATGCCGTGGCCGAAGCCGTGCCCGGTGAAGTCGAACGTGCCGTCCGACGGGAGGGGCGTGAACTCGTCGGCACTCGCCGGTGACGCGGTCATTGCACTGAGCGCGCCGCCGCCCACACCGCCGGCCACGACCACCGCGATCGCGCCGACGACGGCGGCGAATTTCCGCGAGAACATCAGACCCCCTGCGTCCGGGCGAGTGATCGATCAGGTCTCGACACCCTAACGGCGAAGCGCGCTCAGGCCCGGCAACGCGCGGGTCGTCGGGGTGTCACTTCCCTTCGGGATCGCACAAATAGGGGTAGATCTCGCGGAACGCGTCGTCCCAGCTGCTGTGTCGTGCCGCGATATCGGCGAGGGCGTTCGTCGAGAGCTTCTCGCGCAACTGCGGGTTGACGCACAACCGCTCCATCGCGTCGACCAGACCGGTCACGGTGCGGCGCGCGAGCAACGAGTTCTCGCCGTCCTTCAAGATCCAGTGCCCCCAAGGATTGTCGAACGCGACGACCGGCACACCGCAGGCCATCAGCTCGAGCGGGAGATACGACGGGTGCTTCGACACCGTCAGCGCCAGGCCGACGTCGCAACGCCGGTAAAGCGACCCGGTGGCCTCGTAGGTCAACAGGCCCAGCTGCTTGATCGCGTCGGCCGCCGCGGGGTCGGTGGCCCATGAACCGGCGGTGACGATGCGCACGCGGTCGCCGAGGCGGTCCTTCAACTCTCGCAGTGCCAACGACGCGAGTTCCCAGCAGTTGCGCCAGTGGCCCGGCCGCGCGTATACGAAAACCGTCGCGGGCGCGTCGTCGGCGCGCCACGGGCGGTCGCTCGCGTGGAAGACCGACGGGTCGACAGCCGGCATGAACGACATCGCCTTGCCGCCATATTCGTCTTTGCAGATGCGCCGCAAATTGTCGGTGTTGCACAGCGCGTACAGGCCGAGCCGATAGGTCTCCTCGGCGAGCGCGTAAAGCGTGCTGGCCGGGTAGAACATCGGCTCGAAGTCTTGCACCAGGTAGAACTTGCGCTTCGCGTTCTGCACGCGCGCCACCGCGTACGCGGTCAACCACAGCGTTGCGATCGAGACGTCGGACGGCGGGACGAGCTCGAGCGCCGCGCTGTCGGGACCGTCGAAGAAGTGGATCGTCGAGTCGCCGAGCGCCGGGAACGCGGCGCGGATCGCCGACCGCACAAAGTAATCAGGGCCCGCGCCCCACACCACGAAGCGGTTCTCGACCCCATGAATGCGGGCCAGGTAGTCGGCCATCCGCAGCGCTGTGTTAATGCCGCCGTAGAACGGCGAGTCGATGTCGGGGATGAACCAGTTGATTGTGCGGACGTCGAAGGGCGCGGCGTTCGCGGCGTGCAACGCGTCGATGGCCGCGACGTCGACGTCGCCGATGCGGCAGATGTCGGCCAGCATCGTCGACTCGGCGGCATCGCTGCGCTGGCGGAAGACGGTGAAGTTGCGCCCGAGCGGCCCCGACAACCGCTGGCCCGGAGTTGGCTCCATCGGTCCGCGCAGTTTCGGCTCGCGGCTGCTGAGCGAAAGGTTCGGTGAGTAGTACGGGTCGCCCCCGAACAGCCACGGGTTGTAACGCCAGTAACTGGCGAAGAAGTCCTCAGTCGGGACGTGCGTGCCACGAGTCACGGACTCCAAGTGCCGGACCCCGCCGAACGGCGAGCACACGTTGCGAAGCCCCGCCTGCACTGCGCCAAGGCAGAGCGCGACGTCGCTTCCGCACAAGATGAACCGCTCGTCGAAGCCACCGAGCCGCTCGAACAGCTCGCGGCGCATCGCGGCGCACGCGCCGGTCACAGCGAGCACGTCGCGATACCAGCCGGTCGGGCCGAGCAACGAGTCTGACCCTGGGCGCATTCCCTCGAAGACGTGGTCGGCAAAGCCGCCCATGCCGAGGATGACGCCGGTGTGCTGGATGGTGCCGTCGCCGCGAGTCAGTTGGAGACCGGCGACACCAATGTCGGGCAGGACGGCCCACCCGACGAGCTCTTTCAGCCACCGCGGGTCGGGCAGCTCGATGTCGTCGTTCAAGAAAACCAGGATCTCGCCAGTGGCTCCGGCGACCGCGACGTTGTTGACCCGCGAGTAGTTGAACGGCGTCTCGGTCCACCATTGCACGTTCAGGTTGAGACCCTCGCCGTGCTCGGAATACCAGGCGTTGTTCTCCTCAGACTCGCCACCGTTGTCGATGACGCGGACCTCGAACGACGGATAGTCGGTGCGGGCGAGCCCTGGGATCAGCCGGCCGAGCATCGCTCGGTTGTGTCTCGTGGGAATGACGATCGACACGCTCGGCCATTGTTCGAGGTTCCAGCGCAACCGAACGGTGTCCGAGGTCAGCTCGGCCACCGCCGGAACATTGCGCGAATCGAGGAACTCCTGAACAGCGCGAACGCCGTTCGCGTCGACAACGTCGCGCCGACGCCGCAGGTGTGTCAGAACGCGTGGCACCCGCACCACCCGGTCGGTGTCGAGCCCGGCGCGCAGCAGGAGATCCCATCGCATGGCCTCGCCGTATGAATTGCGCACTCCGCCCGCGAACTGCAACCGGCGGAGGCGGATCGCGAACGACTGCGCGAGGTAGTTCGCGCCGAGCAACGTCTCGGGTGACCACGACGGGCGAAAGCGCGGGTTGGAGCGGCCGTCATGGGCCAGGATGTCGTCGTCCCAGGTGACGACGTCGACGAGGGGGTCCTGCCACGCGGCGCGAGCGACTTGGTACAGGCACTCCGGCGCCAGCTCGTCGCCCTCGTCGATGATCAGCACGAAGTCGGCCGATGACTGCTCGATCGCGCGATGCAAGGCGGTGATCGTCGTGTCGCCGGCGAACAGGTCGACCTTCGGAGCGTTCACCGCCGGAGGCTGCGACTCCGGCGCGCACACCGCCGCCCGCCAGTGCTCCCACGTCTGCGCGTCGAGGCTTTTCAGCGTGCGGGCGAGAACCTTGCGGCTCTCCGCCTGGCCGCTCGCGAGCACGCAAACCAACAGTTGCAGCGGCATCGCGGCAGCCCGAGACGCGTCGCGCTGCGCGAGAAGCTGGCGCTGGTCGGCGTCATGTTGCTTGCACCAGGATCGGTAGCTCGGCTCCTTGAGGTCGATCACGCCCGAGTCGGCGAGCGACCGGCGCACCGCGCGCGAGACTCGGCGGCTCTCTCGGTACGCCACCAGACCGGCACGCGCGGTCGCGCGCGAACGCGAACCGGGAGGCATCGCGCGCTTGGCCGCGGCCACCGCCCGCGCTTTCGCGCCGGCCGGGCTCAGCAACGACGGCCGGTTGTCGTGAGCGGTGGTGGGCACCGGGCGCCCTGCCGTCACCACCCGTCGGCCACCGACAGTCGGCGTCGCGATCGGCGCGTCGTCGTCGACCGCGTCAGCGGGTCGCGGTTCCGCGACGACCTCGGCTTCATCGGCCTGCGCCTTGACTTGCTTCTCCAGCGCGGTGCGACGCTCGTATTCGCGAAGCAACGATGACCGCAGGTTCTCGACTCGCTGCAGCAGCAGGTGCTCCGCCGTGACAGCGTCGACGTCCGAACCGACGTGGCGGGTGCGGTCGATGCCATCGAGCTCGTTGACCGCCGCCTCGATGGGAGCGGCCTCACGACCTAGGGCGTGCGCGCGAACCCCGCACTGCCACTGGGATTCGGGTCCCTCTTTGTGAAACACCGGCGGGTAAGTGCGCGGGTCTGAGATCGGTTCGGCGTCATTGATGCCGGCGCGGCGAAAGAGCTCGAGCAGCGTCTGCGCGTCGTAGCACCAAACGTGGTGGGATGGCTGCACGTAGGAGTAGATGAACGACGCGTTGAGCTTGTCGTTGTCGATTTCACCCGCGAGGTACGCCTCGAAAATCGCCCGCATGTCTGGCGTGACGACCGAGATGACAGTGCCCGGACGGAGTTTCTCGTTGAGCAGCCGCAACAAGGTGACCGCGTAGCCCGGCATCAGGTGCTCCATGACGTGGCCCATGTAGACCTCGTCGACCTGGTCGCCGTACTGCCGGACGAACTCGGCGGCGTCAAGGTGGATGTCGGCCTTGACGTCGGGACTCGCGTCGACGTTGGTCCAACCCTCCATGTAGGCCTGGCCGCATCCGAGATTGACCTTCACCGCAACGACTCCGATCGCGAGGTTGGAACACCGAGGTCGGCGCTCGCTTGCATTGGCGCCGACCATTGGCCGTCGAGGGTCACCACGCCGTTGCGATCAGGCGAGCGACCCGGCTGCACGGCAAGCGTAAAAGCGCGGTCGCGATAGTCGAACACGTGCTGCATGGTGCGATCGGTGATCGCGGCGGACACCAGATACGCGGACGGCGTGAGGGGCAGCGCGGGAAGCGCGTAATCGACGTGGCCGCTACCCGCGACCCGGCCGGCGCGAACGCCGCCGAACTCGGAATTCGGTCCGGTGACGAGCACACCGGCCTCGGTGTGGAAGGCCAACCCGAACACCGGGTCATCGACCGGCTGCCTCGCCTCGAACGCGATTCGCACGGTGAGCCGCTCCCCCGCTGTAGCGGCCAGCACCGGCTGGCCGGCGGCGTCGAGGAAGGTGACCCCTGTGACGGTGATCTCGCCGCCGCCACGCCGATCGCGGTCGCCGTCACTGCGGCCATGTCCCTCCGCCTCGAAGCGCTCGCGCTCCGCGCGGTTGACCTCGGAGATGTACTCGTCGACCACCTGCATCGCAGGGCCCTCGCAACGCAGGACGCCCTTCTCGATCCACGCCGCGCGATCGCACATTGTCTGCACGAGCGGCAGGCTGTGCGACACGAAGATGATCGTGACGCCGCGCTTGCGCAACTCATAAAGATGGTCGAAGCAACGGCGTTGGAACTCCTCGTCGCCAACCGCGATGATCTCATCGACGATCAGTATCTCGGGATCGAGATTCACAGCGATGGAAAATCCTAGCCGCACGTACATCCCGCTCGAATAGACCTTGACCGGGGTGTCGATGAAGTCCTTCAGGCCGCTGAAGTCGATAATGGCGCCCATCGCGGCATCGACCTGTTTGCGGCTCATGCCAAGGATCGAGCCGTTGAGGTAGACGTTGTCACGACCGGAGAGCTCAGGATGGAATCCAGCGCCGAGCTCTAGCAACGCCGAGATGCGGCCGTTGTGCGTGATCGTGCCCGACGTCGGCCGGTGGATGTTGGCCATCAGCTTGAGCAGCGTCGACTTGCCTGAGCCGTTGGAGCCGATCAGCCCGTACGTCGAGCCGGCCGGCACCTCCAAGCTCACGTCGTCCAAGGCTTTGAACATCTCGAACCGGCTCGGCCTGCGCTTGGTGAAGCGCTCCTTCAAGCTAGTGCGACGGTCGCGATACAGCTTGAACTGCTTAGTGACGTGCTCGACGACGACAGCGGGCGGGCGCGATGCGTCGAGCGGCGCGCTGCTCACAGTTCCTCACTCACGTCGCGGGCGCCGCGGTTGAAGACGAGCAGGCCGACGCCCAAGCTGACCGCCGCCGCGAGCACCATCCAGCCCCACCGCGACGCGCTCGGCACCTGACCGGTCCACAGCGAGTCGCGCAACGCCTCGACGTACTGGAACAGCGGATTGATCGAGAGCAGGTGGATGGCGAGCTCGCCGTGTGTCAGCTTCAGCACCTGCGACGGGGGCCAGATGACCGGGGTGGCGTAGAAGAACATCTGCAACACCACCCCGACGATGTAATTGACGTCGCGGTAAAAGACGTTGAAAAGGGAGAACAGCAACGCGATGCCGGACGCGAAGAGAAGCAACAACGCGAGGATGAACGGCGCGAAGATGAATGTCCACCACGCGTTTCCCATAGCGGCGAGCACGATCAGCAGCACGGCCGACTCGATGAGGGACTGCACGAGGGCCGCGAACGCGTTGCCGATGACGGGAGCGTAGGCGGGGAAGTAGATCTTCTTCAGCAACGGCCCCGCGCCGATCAAAGCCGCCATGCCGCCGGTGACGACGTTGTTGAAGAAGTTCCACGCCACCAGGCCGATGAACAGGTACAGCACGTACGTCGTCATGCCGTTGTGCGAGGCTGGCGGGCGGGCCCGGAAGATGGTCGAGAAGACCAGCGAGTAGACGAGCAGGGTGGCGGCCGGGTTGATCAACGACCAACCCCATCCGAGCAGGCTGTGCTTGTACTTCGACTTCAGCTCGCGGCTGACGAAGTTGCCGATCAATCCGCGATAGCGCCACATCTCCGCCATCTCGGTCACGGCAGGTCGGCTCACTTCCGGATCGGCGACGGCGTTTGCAGGCGGTGAGGCCGGCAGGTGGGCGGCAGGGCAGGCGGCAGGGCGGGTGGCGGCCCAGGTCGGCCCAAGGCGCGTCCATGTTACGTCACGGCGACTCGCCAGCCCGGGAGCGCCGGGGCGCCGCGCCCTATAGTGATCGCGATGACAGCGCATCCGACCGGCCCCTCGGGACGCCGCCAGCGCGTCGTCGTCGCCACGCCTGACATCCTCGGCGCGAAGATGGCCGGGCCGGCGATCCGCGCCCACCACTTCGCCCAAAGCCTCGCGGACCACGCGGGCCATCATGACGTCGAACTCGTCACAACGACCACGTGCACGTTGGCGTCGAACGACCGGTTCGCCATCAGCCGCGCCGGCCCACGTGACATCCCCGAGTTGATCAAACGCACCGACATCTGGGTGGTGCAGGGGAATGTGCTGCTGCGCTACCCGCAGATCGCGCGCAGCGACGCCGTCGTGGTTGTCGACCTCTACGACCCTTATCACCTGGAAAACCTGGAGATGTCGCGCGGCGCCAGCCCCCGCGACCGGCTCGCCATGGTGCACAACGCGTCCGTCGCGCTCAATCGCTCGATGGTGCGTGGCGACTACTTCCTCGTCGCGAGCGACAAACAGCGTGACTTCTGGCTCGGCGCCCTTGCCGCTCTAGGCAGGGTCAATCCGGTCACCTACGACGCCGACCCATCACTGCGGTCGCTGTTCGGCATCGTGCCGTTCGGGCTCGACGACCATCCGCCGGTGCGTGACGAGCCGGCCCTGCGCGGTGTCGTCCCGGGCATCGGCGCCGACGACGTCGTCCTGCTGTGGGGCGGCGGTTTGTACAACTGGTTCGACCCGCACACTCTCGTGCGCGCCGTCGGCCGGCTGAGCGCCCGCCGCCCCGACGTCCGGCTCGTCTTCCTCGGCACCGGTCATCCCAACGCGTCGTCGCCCACCATGCGCACGGCCACCGCGACCCGCGCGTTAAGCGACGAGCTAGGGCTGACCAACCGGCACGTGTTCTTCAACGAGGGATGGGTGCCGTACGACAAGCGCGGCGGCTACTTCCTCGACGCCGACATCGGGGTCTCGACGCACCTGCAACACGTCGAGACGGAATTCTCCTTCCGCACCAGGATCCTCGACTACCTGTGGGCCGGATTGCCGGTCGTCGCCACGAGCGGGGACGTGTTCGCCGACGTCATCGAAGAACGCGCGCTCGGCCGGGTGGTGCCACCAGGCGACGTCGAGGCGCTTGAGACCGCGCTGTTCGAGTTGATCTCGGACGACCCCCTGCGGGAGAACTGCGCGCGAGCCGCCGCCACAGCGGCTCGCGATTACACGTGGACCCGAGCCGTGGCGCCGCTCGTCGAGTTCTGCGCCGCGCCCCGACGGGCGCCCGACCTACTCGACCCGGCCGTGCGACGGCACATTCGGCGTCCTCTCGAGCCGGTGCGCGCGCCGACGCCGGGGCCGGCCGGCTGGCGCGGCGAGGTCGCGCTAGCGCGGCGCTACCTCGACGAGGGCGGCGGATGGCTGCTGGGCAAGCGGCTCGTGACACGCGCCGGCAAGTTGCTGCGCGGCCGCACCGAGTAACCCGGCCAGTCCTCGATGGCTGCTCCAGGCGACCGAGTGGGCAGATCCGTCACCGACACGCCCGGCGCGCCGGGAGATCTATCGCCCACTCGGCGGGAGGCCTCGGCGGAGGCCGCAGCGGAGGCCGCGGCGCAGGCCCTGCCGGTCGACCCCCTCCCAGGCGGGCGCCAACTACGATGATCGTCGTGGCACAGGCGACTCTCGACCAGCTGGTCTACCTGTCGAACCGGCCTGGCATCTTGGCCGAGACGCTCGATTACGTGCGGCACTTCATGCCCTGGGCGCGAGAGGCCGTCGTGCTCGGCCCGACGTCGACGATCGAGGCGCTGCGCGGGGTCGATTCAGGCATCCGGTTGACACTCGTCGACGAGGCCGCGCTGCTCACCCCCGCGGAGAAGCGCGAGCTCTCGACATCTCACTCCGCGCGCAACGCCACCTTGCGGCGCATCCTTTACGACCGCGGGGCGGTGGCCGACGTCTTCTTGCAGTCGGACGACGATTACCGGCCGTTGCGACCAATCGACCCAGCCTTTTTCAGCGACGACGACCGGCTGGTCTCGTACGCCTGCCACGACCTCGCGCTGTGGCGACGCAACGACACCACCTACGACCACGTGCAGCATTCGACCTATCTGGCGATGTCGTACCTCGGTGCCGGGCACCTCAACTTCGCCTCGCATCTGCCGCAGGCGATCGACCGCCGACTGTTCGGCGCGGCGTTCGACGCGGCGATGCAACTAGACCCGACTGGGGCTTTTTGCGAGTGGAGCCTGCCGCTCAACCATGGGCGCCTGATCGCTCCGGAACGATTCACCGCACCGCGCGTGTACCGCACGATGTGCTGGCCGAGGTACCCGCATGAGTGGCCGTACTGGCGCCGTCCCGAACAGATCGCGTTCGAGAACTTCCACCCAGAGCTGTACGCGTCCGGGGGGCTGTTCGCCGGAATCCCAACAGCGCTCGACGTGGATTCGCCGGCGCAGCAGGCGTTTTCGAAGCTGTCGCGCTGGTATCGGTTCGACCTCGAGGCGGGCCGGCTGCATTTCCCCCGCGACGTCCGAGACCCTTGGCGGTATGGCGGATCGCCGACGTCCAGGTTGGCGCGGCGCGGATTCTTCCGTATGGCGGCGGGATTTCGGCGGCTCTGGGAGTACGTCGCGCTAGAGGAGCGGACGGCGCTATCCGAGCTGGCCGGACGCGTCGACCAGATCGAGCGACGTGATCGCGCCGAGTGACGCGACCGTCGTCGTTGTGAGCTGGAACGGCGCGCACCTGCTACCCGCGTGCCTAGATTCCGCGCTACCCCAAGGCGCCCACGTGATCGTTGTCGACAACGCATCGGTGGACGACACACTGCAACTGCTGAACGACCGATACCCGCAGGTGCAGGTGGTCCGTAGTGTGTCCAACTCCGGCTTCGCCGGCGGTGTCGCACAAGCGCTCGCCGTGGTTGAGACTCCGGTCACCGTGCTGCTGAACAACGACGCCACCGTGCGCGACGGCTGGCTGCGGGCATTGCTCGACGAACTGGATTCTCCTGAGGTTGCAGCGGTGTCTAGCAAACTCCTCCTTCCGAACGGTCTGCTCAACAGCGCAGGCGGCTACGTCACCTACGACGGCTACGGTCACGACATCGGTTTTCGGGAGGCCGACCACGGCCGGTACGAGGCACCAGCCGATGTCATGTACGCCTGCGGTGCGGCGGCGGCGTTCCGGACCGCCGCGATGCGATCGGTCGGCGGCGTCGATCCGCGGTTTTTCCTGTATTACGAGGACGTCGACCTGTCGTGGCGGCTGCGTCTCGCGGGCTACTCCGTGCGTTACGCGCCAGCCGCGGTCGCTGTGCACCAGCACTCGGCGAGCACCGGCGCGGGATCGCTGCTCCACACTTACTACACCGAACGCAATCGACTCGCCACATTGGTGCGCTGCGCGACGGCGGGGCTGGCC
The DNA here is from genome assembly GCA_025925185.1 of Acidothermaceae bacterium. The sequence continues at coordinate 339 of JAICLV010000044.1, read as the reverse complement.
TGGCGAGCGCTTTTGCGCTACCCGCTCACCACGGTCTCGGTCGCACTTTTCGAGTCTCGGGCGAAGGCGCGCGTCCGCGTTCGCGCGTACGTCCACTTCCTGCGCTGGCTGCCGAAGCTGCTTTCCGACCGGCGATCTGTCCGGGTGCGCGTCCCGCGGGCGCAGGTGCAGCAACGGTTCCTGGCTCGACACCCACCGACTGGGCAGATCTCGCAGTGACGCGCCCGGCGCGCCGAGCCACTATCTGCCCACTCACGCCGCTGGACCACTCACGCCGCTGGACCACTCACGCCGCTGGACCACTCACGCCGCTGGACCACGCGCGCCGCTGGACCACCG
>JAICLV010000111.1 GCA_025925185.1 Acidothermaceae bacterium | reverse complement strand
GGTTCCGCGGCGGGGTGTGGGAAGAGGTCATCATCCACCTGCCCGACTCGGTGCGCGTCGTCTCGCTGTCGGCGACGGTCAGCAACGCCGAGGAGTTCGCCGACTGGCTGGTCACCGTGCGCGGCGAGACCAGGGTCATCGTCGAGGAGCATCGGCCGGTGCCGTTGTGGCAGCACATGATGGTCGGCCAGCGGATGTACGACCTGTTCACCGTGCGCGACGACGAGCTGGAACTCAACCCCGAGCTCGGCCGGGCCACCGGCGACGAGGAGCGTCGACACCGCACCGCCCAGCGCGCCGGCGGCCCACGCGGCGGTCGCGACCGGCGTCCGCGGCGACGTGACACGCCCAGCCGGGTCGACGTCATCGAAAGATTGGACGCCGAGGGCCTGCTGCCCGCGATCACCTTCATCTTCAGCCGCGCCGGGTGTGAGGGCGCGGTTTTGCAGTGCCTACGGGCGAACTTGCGGCTCAACACCCCAGCGGAGGCCGGCGAGGTGCTGCGCGTCGTCGAGGAACGAACCGCGATGATCCCCGACGAGGACTTGCACGTGCTCGGCTACCACGAGTGGCTCGACGGCCTGCGCCGAGGAATCGCCGCGCACCACGCCGGCATGCTCCCCACGTTCAAAGAGGTCGTCGAGGAGCTGTTCGTCCGCGGTTTGGTCAAGGCCGTGTTCGCGACCGAGACGTTGGCGCTGGGCATCAACATGCCGGCGCGCACCGTCGTCCTCGAACGGTTGGTGAAGTGGAACGGCGAGGCGCACGTCGACGTGACACCGGGGGAGTACACCCAGCTGACCGGCCGGGCCGGCCGGCGCGGCATCGACGTCGAGGGGCACGCCGTCGTCATCTGGTCGCACGGAGTCGACCCGGCCGCCGTCGCGGGACTCGCGTCGACCCGCACGTATCCACTGAAATCGAGCTTCCGGCCGTCGTACAACATGGCGGTCAACCTCGTCGGCCAGGTCGGACGCGAGCGCGCGCGGGTGCTGCTCGAGTCGTCGTTCGCGCAATTCCAGGCCGACCGCGCGGTCGTCGGCCTAGCTCGGCAGATCCAAAAGAACGAGGACGCTCTTGAGGGTTACCGCGAGGCGATGACCTGCCACCTCGGCGACTTCGAGGAGTATGCGCGGCTGCGCCGGAAGCTCTCGGACGTCGAGGCGGCCGCCGCCCGCAACGCCGCGGCGTTGCGCCGCGCCGCCGCCGCCGCGTCGCTGGAAAAGCTGAAACCAGGCGACGTTATCCGGGTTCCGGCCGGACGGCGCGCGGGCTTGGCGGTCGTGCTCGACCCGGGGCTGCAATCCGGCAACGAGGGACCGCGGCCGGTGGTGCTCACCGAGGAGCGGCAGGTGAAGCGCCTTTCGCTGGTGGACTTTCCGAGCGCCGTCGAGCCGATCGAGCGAATGCGCATCCCCAAGTCGTTCAACGCGCGCAACGCGCAAGACCGCCGCGACCTCGCGTCGACCTTGCGATCCCGCACCCTCGATGCCCCTGGCACGCCGCACCGGCGCGCGAGGGGCGGCCAATCCGATGAGGTGTCCGCGGAAATCGCCGAGTTGCGCGCGCGGCTTCGCGCCCATCCCTGCCACGGGTGCTCCGACCGCGAGCAGCACGCGCGCTGGGCCGAGCGCTACTGGCGGCTGAAGCGCGACACCGACGCGCTTCAACGCCGAGTCGAAAACCGCACCAACTCGATCGCACGGGTCTTCGACCGGGTGTGCGACCTCCTGCAACATTTGAAGTATCTCGACAACGAGACAGTGACGGACGATGGGCGACGTCTCGCGCGCATCTACGGCGAGCTCGATCTGTTGGCCGCCGAGTGCCTGCGGGCCGGGGTGTGGCGCGGGCTGTCGGCCGCAGATCTCGCCGCCGCCGTGTCGGCGTTGGTGTTCGAGGTGCGCGAGCACGAGCCCGCCCCGGTGCGGCTGCCGCGCGGAGCGGTGCCCGAGGTGCTCGACCGGATGAATTCCCTGTGGGCAAGGCTCTCCGCAGCGGAGCACGATCGACGGCTCGACTTCCTGCGCGAGCCCGCTCCCGGTTTCGCGTGGGCCGCCTACCGGTGGGCGTCGGGCGCGAGCCTCGACTCTGTGCTGACTGACAACGACTTGTCCGCAGGCGATTTCGTCCGCTGGGTGCGGCAACTGCTCGACCTGCTCGGTCAACTCTCCAACGCCGCGGACGACGAGGTCGCCGCCGTGGCGAGGCAGGCGTCGGACGCGCTGCGCCGCGGTGTGGTCGCCTACTCCTCGGTTGGCTGAGGCAGCTTGATCCGCAGCGCGGAGAGCAACCGCTGCGTCGGCGAGCCCACGCCGTAACGCTGCACAAGGTCGAGCAGCGCCTCGGGGTCGCGAATCGAAGAAGGCAGCGCGTCGTCGAGCGACGGCACATCGGCGTCGACCCGCGTCGCGACGACCACCCGCGCGGCGTCGATGTAAGAACGCGCCGCCTTCAGCTTGTTTCGTGCGCCAGCCGGGAATCCCGCTTCGTCGTCCGAGTCGAGGGCCTTCAGCAGCGCGTCGAGGTCGCCGAACCGGGACACCAACGCGGCCGCGGTCTTCTCGCCGACACCTGCGACACCAGGCAATCCGTCGCTCGGATCTCCACGCAGCACGGCGAAATCCGCGTACGCGCGGCCGGGGATCCCATAGCGCGACGTCACCGCCGCCTCGTCGACGACCTCCGACTTGCCGACGCCTCGTGCGGTGTAGACGACGCGCACCGGCTTGTCGTCGCGCACCAGTTGGAACAGGTCGCGGTCGCCGGTGACGACGTCGACTGGTCCGGCACATCGGTGCGCGAGGGTGGCGATCACGTCGTCCGCCTCGAAACCGGCGACGCCGACGTGCACGATGCCGATCGCGTCGAGCAGCGCCTCGATGACCGGCACCTGCGGCACCAGCGCGTCTGGAACCGTCTCGCCGCCGCCCGGCGCGAGCCTGTGCGCCTTGTACGACGGCAGCAGCGCGACCCGGAAGGCCGGCCGCCAGTCGGCGTCCATGCAGGCCACGAGTCGGCCCGGACGATGCCGCTCGACCAGAAACCCAATGAAGTCAAGCAAACCGCGGACCGCGTTGACCGGCATGCCGTCGGGCGCGGTCACCGACTCGGGTACTCCGTAGAACGCGCGAAAGTACAGCGACGGCGTGTCGAGCAACATCAGGCCGGGCGTCGAGGGCATGCCGGAAGCCTGACACGAGAAAGGCCGGGATGCGCACTACATTGAGTCCAATCGCCGGAGACCCCGGCCGCCGAAGCCGCCCAGCAGCCTCCGAACCCCGGGAGCAGCATGAACGTCGAACGCACGCTTCCCACCCCTGAAGCGCGTGAATTGCTTGACCTCGTGGCGGAATTCGCCCGTGCCGAACTCGCGCCCCGAGCGGCGCCGGCCGAACGTGACGGCGCCTTTCCGCGCGACGTCTTCAAGACGCTCGGCGAGATGGGCTTGCTCGGCTTGGTGTATCCCGAGGAGCACGGCGGATCAGCCCAGCCCTACGAGGTGTACCTCCAGGTCGTCGAAGAACTCGCCCGCGCCTGGCTCACGGTCGGCCTCGGCGTCAGCGTGCACACCCTGTCGTGCTTCGCCCTGGCCCGCTACGGCGCCGACGCGCAACGCGAACGTTGGCTGCCGTCCATGCTCGGCGGCGCCCAACTTGGCGCGTACTGCCTGTCCGAGCCTGAGTCCGGCTCGGACGCCGCCGCGTTGCGCAGCCGCGCGACGCCCGTCGACGGCGGCTACCGGCTCGACGGCACGAAGGCGTGGATCACCCACGGTGGCGTCGCCGACTTCTACACGGTCATGGCTCGCACGTCCGACGACGGCCCGCGCGGCATCAGCTGTTTCCTGCTCTTCTCGGACGACGGCGGCCTGACGGCCGCGCCGCCCGAGCACAAGATGGGCCTGCGGGCGTCACCGACCGCGCAGCTGAGCTTGGCCGGCGTCGCCGCGTCTCCCGACCGACTGATCGGTGAGGTGGGCCAGGGCTTCCCCATCGCGCTCGCGGCGCTCGACACGGGGCGTCTCGGCATCGCGGCCTGCGCCGTCGGGCTGGCGCAGGCGGCGCTCGACGTGGCGACGGATTACGCGGGGGAGCGGCACCAGTTCGGGCGACCGGTCCGGGAGTTCGAAGGGCTGTCGTTCATGCTGGCCGACATGGCCACCGCGGTCGAGGCCGGCCGGGCGCTCTACCTCGCCGCCGCGCGTCGGCTCGACGCCGGCCGGCCGGTCACCAAGCAGGCGGCGATGGCCAAGCTCTTTTGCAGCGACCTCGTGATGCGCGTCACGGTCGACGCCGTCCAGGTGCTCGGCGGCTACGGCTACGTCGAGGACTACCCGGTCGAGCGGTTCATGCGCGAGGCCAAGGCGCTGCAGATCGTCGAGGGGACCAACCAGGTCCAGCGTCTGGTGATCAGCCGACAGCTTTACGGCCAACCCTGATCAAATCGGGTCAAATCCGGGCTAGCCAGCATGGTTCGACGGGACGAAATGCGCCCGTTATTCCGCGTGCGCTGTTGGCAACCGGCCCTATGTTGCGGCAAGGTAACGGACGTTCGGTGATCGGGGGCCGGACGCCCCGGGCCTTCGGCCCACCAGTTCCGCCTCGGAGTTCCTAGATCGGAGGGTCGCCGCCTCGTGCTCGTCTCCGCCGCCGCCGCGTCGCGCACCCGACTTCTCGCCCGCGCGCCCCGCGCGGCATTGGCGAGCGTCGTCGCCGTGGCGATCGCGGTCACCGGCCTGGTGGTCAGCGCCCGGGGCGCCAACGCCGACTCCACCTCCAGCTTGGCCGCGATGATCAACAGCGCGCGGGCCGCGCACGGGTTGCCGTCGCTCTCGGTCAGCGGCGACCTCGCGGCTGCGGCACGCGCCCAGGCCGGTCGGATGGCGGCGTCGCACACCCTCGCCCACACGCCGAACCTCGGCGGCGCGGTGTGCTGCTGGTCGACGGTCGGCGAGAACGTCGGCGAAGGGCCGTCCGCGTCGGTGATCGAGTCCGCGTTCATGGGCTCGACGGCCCATCGCGCCAACATCTTGTCCAGCGCGTACACGCAGGTCGGCGTCGGCGCCGTCGTCGACTCCGCCGGCATCATGTGGGTGTCCGAGATCTTCCGTCGGCCCAGCGGCGCGGCCGCTCTGCCGCCGGCGCCCAAGCCGGCGCCGAAGCCAGCGCCCAAGCCGGTTGTCACCAAACCGGCGCAGTCGCAGCCCACAGCCACCCACCGGGCCGTGACGCCGAAGGCACCGGCCGCGGCGCCGACGACCGCCGCGCCTCGGCCTGCGGCGGTCCAGACCCGCGCGTCGCGCGACCTCGCCCGGGTGTCGCTCGAGGCGGCGCAGCGCCTGGCGACCCAACTCGACGCCGCGCCCGGGGTGCAGGGTTTCGACCCGGTGTCCCGGCTGCTCGACTTCGTCGCGCTCAACGCGACGCTGAACTGACGTCGTCGCCCGCGACGGGCGAGCTGACACGGTCGCCCCGACGCGACACCGAAAACTGGCGAATTTTCTTCGGTTCTCAGGCACCCGCGCTGACCTGCGACAACGCGTATTTGCGCACGTCAGGGCACGGTTGACAGCGTCGGGAGCGGACCGGATATGTTCCCCCGGTCCACCGAGATTTCCGGCCGAGGAGAACCCTTCGCCATCTTGAAACCCTGAGTCATGGGCGGCCCGCGCGGCACCGCGCCGAAGCCGTCTCGGTGCCAGGCCCAGGGTGCAGATGGATGTGCGGACGACGCCGTTCCGGCCGGTTGGGGGTGCGACACCCGGGAGGGTTCGGGTGCCCAGTAGACAACGGTGGCGCTACCGCAGCCGGCGGGAGCGCGGCCGGTCCGAAGGGCGCCCGGGCCCTTGCCCCGCCGCGTCGGACTGCATCCGACCGGCGGGCGGCCGTCACGGCGCGCGCGTCAACGTCGCACGCCGGTGAATCTCGCGGGGCGCCCATCGGAGCGGCGAATCGGTCCAGCGCGTTGTACGGTGCGAGAAGTCGCCCGTGCGCGGGTCGCCGCAACCGTCGAAGCGCAACCGTCGAAGGAGGCCGCTTTGCCCCGGCCTGCTAGCGGAGCCGCGACCCTCCACCGTGACGACAAGCCGGCCGACGTCAAGACCGGGCCCGGCCGCAAGAACTGGCGAACGACCGGTCGAAACTTCCCCTGGCGCGCGGTCGGCTTTGGCGCCCTCGGCGGGCTGAGTCTCTACGCGGCGTTCCCGCCGGTCGGCTGGTGGCCGATCGCGATCCCCGCCGTCACCGTCATCACCCTCGCCTGTCGCGGCCACGGTTGGCGGGTCGGCCTGCTGGTCGGGCTTGCGGCCGGGCTCGCCGAGTTCGTCCCGCTCATCTTCTGGCTGCATGTCGTCACGCCGCTGGCCTGGATCGTGCTGGCCGTCGCGCAGTCGCTTTACCTCGCGGCCCTCGGCGCCGGCCTGGCCCTCCTCGTCGGACGGCTACCCGGCTGGCAGGTCTGGACCGCCTGCCTGTGGGTCGGCGAGGAGTTGATCCGGAACCGCTGGCCGCTCGGCGGGTTCGGCTGGGGACGCCTCGCGTTCAGCCAGGCCAACACGCCGTTCACCGGCTACGCGGCGCTCGGCGGCGCGCCGCTGGTGACGTTCGCCGTCGCCCTGTGCGCCGCGTTGCTCGCAAGCGCGGCCCTGGACGCCGTGCGCGTCGTCCGCGCCAAGAAGGCCTGGACGGCGGCGGCGGCGTTTGCGCTCGCGGCGCTCGTCGTCCCGCTCGTCTCGAGCCTGATCCCGCGGCCGGAGAACGGGCGCCCGATCCAGGTGGCCGCGGTGCAGGGCAACGTGGCGCATCCCGGCAAGCACTTCCTCGGCCGCGCGGAGCAGGTGCTCGACAACCACCTGGCCGAGACCGCGAAGCTGGCCGCCGACATCAAGAGCGGCGTGCTCGCGCAGCCGCAGATCGTGCTCTGGCCAGAGAACGCGTCCGACGTCGACCCGCTCAACGACCCCAGCGTCTACGCGAAAATCCAGGCCGCGACCAGGTCGGTCAGCGCGCCGATCCTGGTCGGCGCGGTGCTCGACGCCGGTCCCGACCACGTGACCAACACCGGCATCGTGTGGAGCCCGACGAGCGGTCCAGGCGAGCGGTACTCCAAGCGCCATCTGGTGCCGTTCGGCGAGTACATCCCCTGGCGCGGGTTCGTCTCGCACCTCACCAGCCTGACCTCGCTCGTGCCGCAGAACTTCCTGCCCGGGCACACGCCCGGCGCGCTCGACATCGGCCCCACCCGCATCGCCGACGTCATGTGTTTCGAGGTGGCCTTCGACGACGCGGTGCGCTCGGGCGTGACGAACGGCGGCCGGATCATCGTCGTCCAGACCAACAACGCCACCTACATGGGCACCGCCGAGACCGAGCAACAGCTGGCGATGTCGCAACTGCGCGCGGTCGAGCACGGGCGGTCGGTGGTCGTCGCCTCGACCAGCGGTATCAGCGCGGTGATCGCGCCGGACGGTCACGTCGTCACTCGCACCGGCGAGCTGACCCCCGCGATCATCGACCTGCCGGTGGTCGAGCGCGCCCAACTCACGATCGCCGACCACCTCGGTGCCGCGCCCGAATGGACGCTCGGCATACTCGGGGCACTCGCGGTCATCGCCGCACTTGTCATCCCGCTCGCCGCCGGCCGATCCGCGCGACGCACGAAGGAGAACTCGCCCGCACATGACCGCTGACGACCGCGCGGCGCCCAGCACGGCCGAACACAACCAGGACGACGAGGACATCGGGCTTGTGCTCGTCATCGTCCCGACTTATCAGGAGCGGGCCAACCTGCCGATGATCGTCGGCCGGGTGCGGCGATCCGTCCCCGACGCGCACATCCTGGTCGCCGACGACGACAGCCCCGACGGCACCGGTGCGCTGGCGGACGAGATCGCGCGCGCAGACGACCACGTGCACGTGCTGCACCGGGGGCGAAAGGCCGGCCTCGGCGCGGCCTACATCGCCGGCTTTCGCTGGGGCATCGAGCGCGGCTACGGCACGTTGGTCGAGATGGACGCCGACGGGTCGCACCAGCCCGAGCAGCTG
>JAICLV010000096.1 GCA_025925185.1 Acidothermaceae bacterium | reverse complement strand
CCGGCGCACCTGCCGCAGGAGCAGTCGCAGCGCGGCGGCCACGTGCCGACGGCGAAGAACGTCCCGTGGAGCAAGGCCGCGAACGACGACGGCACCTTCAAGTCGGACGACGAGTTGAAGGCGCTGTACAAGGACGCCGGCGTCGACTTCGGCAAGGACACCATCGCCTACTGCCGCATCGGCGAGCGCTCGGCGCACACGTGGTTCGTGCTGCACGAGATCCTCGACGAGGCGAACGTGAAGAACTACGACGGCTCGTGGACCGAGTACGGCTCGCTGGTCGGCGTCCCGATCGAGACCGGGAGCGGTTCCTGATGTGCGGAGCGGTCGCGGGGGGCCTGCCCCTCGGCGTCGACGCCGGCAAGGAGGCCGTCATTCAGGGAGTCGTGAAGAGGGGCGGCCAGCCGGTGGTCGGCTACGTGCGTTTGCTGGACGACGGCGGCGAGTTCACGGCCGAGGTCCCGACGTCGGCGACCGGTGAGTTCCGGTTCTTCGCCGCGCCCGGTACGTGGACCGTGCGGGCTTTGGTGCCCGGCGGCACGGCTGACCGGTTGGTGAGCGCCGCCAAGGGCTCGATCGCCGAGGTCGAGGTCTCGGTCAACTAGTTCCGGGGGTGCAAGCGGTCCCTCGCGCGTTTGTCGCGGGGGACCGCTTGCGTTGCCGGGCGCAACGGGTAATCCGGCCGCGACGGCAGGGATGCGCGCCCGCCGGCGGTATCGTCGCGGCCATGACCGAACTCATCAGCGTCGGCCCGCCGGTCGCGGTGGCTCTCGGAATCGCGGTGGCGGCGGCGCTCGTCGTCCGGCGCCTTGCCTTTGCAAAGCGCGACAACGGTGAGTGAGGGTTCCGGCGACCTCGCGGCCGACTTCGAGACCCCCTTTGTGCCGGACGGCGACACCCCGCCCCTGCACGAGGCGTTGGCGCCGATCGCGTTCTTGCTCGGCACGTGGCGCGGGGTTGGCGTGGGCGGATACCCGACGATCGAGTCTTTCCGCTTTGGCCAAGAGGTTATGTTCGGGCACGCCGGAAAGCCGGTGTTGAGCTACACCAGCCGGTCGTGGATTTTGGACGACGAGGGCGCGGTCGTGCGCCCCGGCGCCGCCGAGTCGGGGTTTTGGCGAATGACCGGCGACGGGCTCGAGGTCGTGCTCGCGCACGCGACCGGGTTCGCCGAGATCTGGGTCGGTGATGTGACGGGCACGCGCATCGAACTCAGCAGCGACGTCGTGGCGCGCACGGCGTCCGCCAAAGAGGTGACCGGCGGGCGCCGGCTCTACGGATTGGTCGAGGGCGACCTGCTGTACGCGTACGACATGGCGGCGGTGGGACAGCCGTTGCAGTCGCACCTGTCGGCCCGGTTGCGGCCCGTGCAGCCGGTTCCGCCGGTGCAGCCGGTTCCGCCGGTGCAGCCCTCTTAGCGCGGAGACAATTCGTCGTCCGGGCGCTGGAAGTTCCGCCTTGGCGAGGGTCTCGGCGCCCGGACATGGTGCGACCCCCGGGCTGCTCCGCTCGCGCCGATGCCGGTGCGAGCGGGCCGGCTGGACGAAGTCCGGCGCCCGGGGGTCGGATGACTGTCGTGGATTAGCCAGCGCCGTCAGGCGTCGGCATGGAAGCACGTCCGGTCGGACGGCGGCTAGCTGACAGCCACCTCACGAGTCCGTTTATCACACATTCTTCGGACCACCTCCTTCCTCGTGTCCCACCACCGTAACGGCGGTCAAGCCCGCCAGCAAACATGTTCGAAGGTTGCGTCGTAGCCCGACCGAATCCGAGCAAGGTGACGGTGTCACCGCCGCTGATCATTTCCGCACCAGCCGATGGTTCGCGACGAAAAGGCCGTCGGGGTCGAAGCGGGCGGGAAGCTCGCGCAGCCGCAACCAGCTGTACTCGTCGTAGCCGGTGCTGGTGTCGACCGCCTTCTCGACGAAGTTCAGGTACTGCTGCCGGGCGTGCCACGGCCGCATGGTCGAAACCAACCGGCTCGCGTGCGCATGACCGGCGGCCGCCATCTCCGGGGTCGGCGCGATCGCGACGCCGAAGAGCTGGAACTGGCCCGCCAGGTGGGTCAATGCCCCGGCGCCACGCGGCACCCGCGCGAGTGCCCCGCCAAGTTGGCGCAACTCCGCAGCCACCAAGCACGAGTCGGAGTCCGGTCCGGCGACCGCGAGGAAGGCCTCGATCGCCTCGGGAGGCAGCTCGCGCAGCATCGCGGTGTCGGACACGCCGGGCGTCGGGCCTTCGGGGTCCATGTGCAACCGCGACAGCGAAACGGCGGGCACCCGGCTGAAGGTGTCGATCTCCGGCGCGAGCTCGCGCAGTGGCGCCAGGATCGCCGCGGCCTCCTCGTCGTAACACAGCGCCGCGCCGTTGATCATCACGATCTTGCGGCCACGCATCGGCTCGGGCACCGACGGCAGCGGCGGTATCTGCAAGATCCGGAAGGACGTCGTGATCAGGTCGGGAGCGTCCACCGCCCACGCGGCCCAGCGCGACAGCACCTCGTGAGCGTGCGACCAGTCCCAGACCAGCATGCCGGCGTAGGCGGTCTCGATCGGGTAGAGCTTGAACTCCAATGCGGTGACCACGCCGAAGTTGCCGCCACCGCCGCGCAGCGCCCAGAACAGGTCGGTGTGGTGGGCCGCGTCGGCCCGCACCAGCGAGCCGTCGGCAAGCACGATCTCGACGGCGGTGATGCTGTTCGTCTGCAGGCCGTACTGCCGGGCGAACCAGCCGATGCCGCCTCCGAGGGAGTAGCCGACGACGCCGACGTCGGGCGACGATCCGTGCAGGCCGTCGAAGCCGTACTTCGAGGCCGCCTCGACGACGTCGAGCCACAACGCGCCAGCCTCGGCGCGCGCGATGCGGGCCACCGGGTCGATGGTCACGCTGGTCATCGCCGACGTGCGCAACAAGATGACGTCATCGAGGGGCCCGAGCGGGCCGGCGTTGTGGCCGGTTCCTTGTGGGGCCACCCGCAAGCCTGCGTCCGCCGCGAAGCGGACGACGTCCGCGACCTCCTCGGCGCTCGCCGGGTACATCACGGCGGCCGGTCGCTGGTCGACGCTCATCGCCCACGGCAGCCGGGCGTTGTCGTATCCCGGGTCTCCGGGCAGGTGTACGGCGCCGCCGCACAGGTTGCGGATCGTTTGCTGGTGGACGTGGGACAGGGTGAGTTCTGCGGTCATGTTGGTTGTCCTCCTCGGGATTCTTGAGTCGAGAAGGAGGCTGCGTGATACCGCTTGAGGAAAGCTTGTTAAGCGCTTGAGTCAAGGCTTGAGGCGACTCTGCTGCGCACCGACTCGAGAGTGATCTCGACAGTGCGCGGCGTGAGGAACAGCGCCTGCGCGATCTCCCGGACGTCGGCGCCGCTGTCAACCATCGCCGCGATGCGGCGTTCGGTCGTCGTCAGCGTGACGGCGCCGCTGGGCCGCTCGGCGACCTCGTGGCCGTCAGCCCTAAGCGCGGCGGCGACGTCGGCTCGCAGTCCGTCGGCACCGCACTTCTCGGCGAGTTCTAGCGCCTCGAACAGCTGAGCCTCGCGCGCGGCACCCGATGTGAGTCGCGTCAACGACAGCAATGCCCTCGCGTAGTCGACCCGGGCGGACGTGGTGGCGAGCAGCCCTGCGGCCTCCTGGATTTCAGCGCGGCCGTCGAGGCCGGCGCGGTCGAGGAGCTCGCCGAGCAGCCACAGCGTGCGCCCGGTCAACCGCGGCGCTCCCCACGCGCGGGCCAGCGTGAGTTCCGCGCGGACCAGCTCGACCGCCTCGCTCGACCGGCCGCTGGCCGCCAATGCCCGCGCGCGCAGCGATCGCCACGGCCGCCAGACCGGGTTGACCACGCCGTGCTGCAACTGCCGGATGGCGTCGAGCTCGGCTAGCGCTTCTGACGGGCGGCCTTCGGCGAGGAGGAGCGCCGCCACCGACTCCCGAAACAGCCGCAAGCCGTCGCCGACGCGGAGGCGCGCCGGCCGGTCGTCGACGAATTGGCGCGCACCAGAGATGTCGCCGCGGTCGAGCAGCACCTCGACGGTGAACGCTTCGCCGTAGGGAACGCCGATCGTCGGATTGCCCCACTGCTCCGCTTGCTCGATCGAGGTCAGCAACGATTGCTGCGCCTCCCGCAGGTCGCCGGTGCGCCAGAGGTGGTAGCCGCGCCACAGGTGTGCGGCGAGTGCGGCGAACATCGAGCCGCGCGCGTGCGCGTCGGCCAGCGCGTCGTCCCAAAACGAGCCGACATCCTCGTCTGCCAACTCCAGGACGACGGCCGCGACGATCGGCAACAGGCCGGTGTCGATGCGCTGAAGCTTGCCGTCCTGCAAGGAAAACGCGGCCAGCCCGGCGGCGCGCTCGCGGCGTCCGCCCGCGATCGTGATGTCCCAAGCCACCTGCGCTGCCAGCATCAGGGCACCGGGCCCGTCGCCGCTGATCGGGGGCTCCTGCTCGTCGCTCCAGGTTTGCCGCTCGAGGCCGTGCATGTAATGGCTGATGCGCTCGAGTGCGAGCAGCCCCTGCCGGACGTCGGACGCGTCCGCCGGCAGTTCGGCGGCCGCTCGACGTGCGAAGTCGGCCGCTTCGCCGCGGGCGCCGGCGAAGACGAGGAGCCGCGCGAGGGTCGTCGCGGCGGTCTGCCGCCGGGTCGGCTCGGTGAGGTCGACGTACGCGGCTCGCAGATGCTCGACCGCGGCCGGGCCGTCGCCGAAAGACTCATACCAGCCGAGGTCGAGCAACAGGTCGGCGCGCCGCGTGGGTGCCGGCGGCTCCTCGAGCGCCCGCGCGAGGTACGCGACCGCGCTTGGTAACGCGCCTCGGTCGGCCGTGCGGTGAGCCGCCTCGACGAGGGTGTCGACCACCCACTGCGACGCCCGCCGCGGCACCTGCAACAGATGCGCGGCCACCTGTTCCGGGGACGCGCCGGATTCCGAGAGCACATGTGCCGCGCGTTCGTGCTGCAACTCGCGCTCGCCCGGTGTGAGGTCTCGATACACCGCGTCGCGCACCAGCGGGTGCACAAATCCGAAGGGGTATTCGGCGCGGACGACTTCGATTCGAACGAGCGCCGCGATCGCGGTGTTCACGTCGTCCTCGGAAAGTTGGGCCAACGCGGCTACGACGGGGAGTTGCGCGCCGTCGCCGAGCACCGCGACCGCGCGGGCTGTGGTCACGGCGGCGGTGGAGAGCTTTCGCAATCGCATCAACACCATGCTTGAGATCGCACGAGAGCCGATGGCCGTGACGGTGTCGGCGTGCGTGCGGTCGGGCCGGATGCCGTCGGCTTCAAGTGCGCGGAGCAATTGCCTTAACAGCAAGGGGTTTCCAGACGTCGTCTGATGGCACGCTGTCACGAACGACGGGTCGGTCGGGCTCCCGAGGCGCGTGCGCACGAGTTCGGTGACGCCGTCCAGCGTCAACAGCGTCGGCCGGACGACGAGCAAGCTCGGATCGTGCGTGAGTTCGGCGAGAAGCGCGTCGTCGGGACGAGTTTCGCCGGTGCGCAGCGTGGCCGCGACCAGTATCGGTAGCCCTTCAAGCCGATGCGCCAAATACGCGAGGAACCGAAGCGACGCGGTGTCGCACCAGTGCAGGTCGTCGATGGCGAGGACGAGCGGCGCGTCCTCTGCGAGATTGGACGTCAGCCAGTAAAGCCCGTGCAACGCGGCGAAGGAAACATCGCCGCGCGGTGCTTCAAGGGCGTCGGCGACTGCTGAACTGTGCGCCGCCGCGTCGAAGACGAGCGCCGCCGAGGCCGCCGATCCGGCCAAGAGTCGCGCCCGTCGCGATGCGTCGCGCAAGAGTGGTTCGAACAACTGCCGGACGACGCCGAAGCCGAACTCGCGTTCCATCTCGCTTCCCCGCGCTGAGCAGACCGTGGTGCCTGACGCAGTGGCCAGCGCGCGCAATTCGGCGAGCAGCCGACTCTTGCCGATGCCCGGGGGCCCTTCGACCAGCACGGCGCGGGAGTCGCCGGCGACGGCGGAGTCGAAAGCGGCTCGCAGTTGGGTGAGTTCGGTGTCGCGGTCGACGAGAAGGTCGGCTTCGGACGACGCGCTGCGCGCGGGCGGCGCTGAGACGGACGGCGGTCGGCGTGCCGGTTGGACGACGGTGGCGATCGGCGCCGGGGTGTCGAGCGAGGGCGACTGTGACAGCACCTCGGCTTCGAGGGCGCGCAAGGCCGGGCCGGGATCGAGGCCCAGTTCGTCGGCGAGCAGCGCTCGCGCGCGGCGTAGCGCAGCGAGCGCGTCGCCCTGGCGCCCCGACCGGTAGAGGGCCAACACCAGCAGGCGCCAACGTTCTTCGCGGAGCGGCTGGTCGGCGACCAGATTCTCGAGCTCGGGCACCAGCACGGCCGACTCCCCACAGGCGAGCCTGGAATCGAGCAACTGCTCGCGGGCTACCTGCCGCAGCCCGTCGAGCCGCGCGATCTCCGCCTCGGCCCACGGCTGGGCTTGCTGGTCGCCGTACGCCGGGCCTTTCCACAACGCGAGCGCGTCGACGAGCATCTCGCGTCGACGGGTCGGCTCGCCGATCTGCGCCGCCCCCTGTAGCAGTCGCTCGAACCTTGACGCGTCGACCTGGTCGGGTGTGGCGGCGAGCAGGTAGCCGCCGGTCCGGTGGCGCAAGATGCTGTCGGCCGCCGGCTTCCGGTCGGGTTCCAGCCGGCGTCGCAGGTTCGACAGGTAGGACTGGAGCGTCCCGTAGGCGGTCGCGGGCGCGTCGCCCGGCCAAAGCGAGTCGACGAGCCGATCGGCCGACACCACGTCGCCGCGATGCATCAGGAGCAGCGCGAGGACCGACCGCATCTTCGGCGCGCCAAGGTCGGCCTCGACGCCGTCGATGTTCGCCGACACGTGGCCGAGCACCGAGAACGCGACGCCCACAGCGCCTCCAGCTGTGCCTCGTAGGCCCGTCAGAATATGACGGCCGTGCAACCACTGGCTGCTGAATCCTGCGAGACTTTTGAAATCTTGATAGTGCGGATGGCCCGGGTATCAATCACCCCATCGGCCGGTCAGTGGCACTTATCGCTCTGCCGATCATCAAGTCGTGAGTACCCAGATGGAGTTGACCGAAGAAGCGCCCATGCGCCTGTTGGCGGAGGGCCTTCCCTTGTCGTTGCTCTGGGACCTCGTCGACCCGAACGGCCCGGCCAGCGAGGATCTCCTCAGGCACGAGAACTGATCGCTTGACCCGCCTTTGACGGGTCGGCGCGATCTCGGCAGACCAACGCGCGCCTAAACTGGCTGGCGTGAGCGCGGCGAAGGAAGTCGAGAGCGGCGGTTGGCAGGGCCAGCTGCGCGCCAAGGGCTATCGGCTCACGCCGCAGCGGCAACTGGTGCTCGAAGCGATCGCGGCGCTTGGGCACGCGACCGCCGACGACATCCTCTCCCAGGTGCGCGAGACCGCGCGGGGCATCAACATCTCGACCGTCTACCGCACGCTCGACCTGCTCGAAGGGCTCGCCCTCGTCACGCACACCCACCTCGGCCATGGCGCGCCGACGTACCACGTGGCGAACGACGCGGAGCACGTGCACCTGGTGTGCCGTTCGTGCGGCGCGATCTCCGAAGTGTCGCCGGACGTCGTCGCGGCCACTGTCGACCGGCTCGCCGCCGATCATGGTTTCGAGGCCGACGTCCACCACTTCGCGGTGTTCGGGCGCTGCGCCGCGTGCCGGGACATGTCGTGATGTCGTATCGAAGCCCGTTGCTCGATCACCGTGGCGCGGTTCCGGCCGACCCTCCCGACCTTGGAGTGGCGACCCACTACGGCGACCCGATCCGCGAGCAGCGTTCGCTCGCCGCCGGCGAGGGAGTGGTCGACCTTTCGCATCGTGCCGTCGTGCGCATCGCCGGGCCGGATCGGCTGTCGTGGTTGCACAACCTGACGACGCAGCGGCTCGACAAGCTCGCTCCAGGGGTCGGCGCTGAAGCGTTGGTGCTGAGCCCGCAAGGCCACGTCGAGCATCACCTGCTGCTCGTCGATGACGGTGAGTCGACGTGGATTCACGTCGAACCCGGCGAATCTGCTTCGCTCGTTGAGTTTTTGAACTCCATGCGGTTCATGTTGCGTGTCGAGGTCGACGAGGTGAGTGGCGATTGGGCCATCGTCTGGCAGCCGATTTACGAGCCACACGGCGAGTTCCTGACTCGTGTCGACCCACAACGTGACGCGGTCGCGGGCCGACACGTGTTCGTGCCACGCGCGCGCCTGGCAGAATTCGCTGACTCGGTAGGCACTTTGGTTGGCGTCAGCGCGCTTGAGGCGTTGCGTGTCGAAGCGGGCCGGCCACGCTTCGACTTGGAAACCGACCATCGCACAATTCCCCACGAGCTCGGCTGGATCGGCGGTGCCGTCGTCCTCGATAAGGGCTGCTACCGAGGACAAGAAACCGTTGCGCACGTGGCAAATCTTGGACGACCACCACGGCGGCTGGTGCGGTTGCACCTTGACGGGAGCGTGCGAGAAACCCTTCCGGCGCACGGCACGCAGGTCTTCGTTGATGGCGCGGGGGTCGGTACTGTGACGACGTCCGCGTATCACCACGAGCTCGGGCCGATCGCCCTCGCCGTCGTGAAGTACATGACCCCCGACGACGCGTCGGTCGTTGTCGGTGCTGACGGTACGGGCATCGCGGCGTCGATTGAAGCGGTGGTCGAGCGCGACACCACGCAGCGCCCGGGTCAAGCCGCGCGCGCTGGATTGCGCGGAAAGTCCTTGCTTTAGACGTCGAGGACGATTGTCACGGGGCCGTCGTTGACCAACTGCACGCGCATGTGCGCTTGGAACCGGCCCGTCGCAACGCTGGCACCAAGGTTCCGCAGCTCGTCGATGACGGCTTGCACCAACGGTTCGGCCACGTTGGCGGGTGCTGCGTCGTGCCAAGAGGGGCGTCGGCCCTTGTTGATGTCGGCGTACAGCGTGAACTGACTGACGACGAGAAGCGGCGCCTCGAGGTCGGCGCAGGATTTGTCGCCGTCGAGAATTCGCAGCGTGTAAAGCTTTTTCGCGAGAGCGAGCGACTGCTGGGCGGTGTCGGTGTGCGTGACACCGACGAGCACGACGAGGCCCGGTCGGTCGAGTTCGCCAACAATCTCGCCATCGACGCTGACCTGCGCTTGGCTCACGCGTTGGACGACGGCTCGCACGCGCTCATGGTCGCACGGCGTCAGCGACCGAACAGGCCACGCTTCTTCTTCGGCGCTGCCGCGGTGACTGGGCGTGCGCTAACCGGCGGACGAATCGGCGGGCTCGACGGCTCGTCTTCGAATCCGAGGCTCGACAACTCGCGGAGCAGCGAGGCGGTGTCAGTGAGGTCACGCTGAACGATCGGCTGCGGAAGCGCGTCGTAAGGATCTTCCTCCTCGGCCTCCGCGGCTTCGGCGTCTGCCTCCTCTTGCGTCAGCGTCGTGGCACCGGTGCGACTGAACTCCGCCAACATCGCGTTCGCGGAGGCCAGGTGTCCGGGGTCGACGGCCGCGAGTCGGGCGGCCTCCTCCGCCGCCGCCTGCTCCTCCGCGGCGCGCGCGGCCGCCTCAGCGGCGGCAGCCTCTTCCGCGGCAGCCGCTTCGGCCGCCTGGGCAGCCATGAGTTGTTCCGCTGCGAGGATGCGCTGCGCCTCGGCCCGTTCCGCGGCCAACCGTTCCGCGGCCAACCGTTCGGCTTCGAGGCGTTCGGCTTCGAGGCGTTCGGCTTCCAGGCGCTCTGATTCGGCGCGGGCGGCTTCTTCGGCGGCGAGCCGCTCGGCCT
>JAICLV010000047.1 GCA_025925185.1 Acidothermaceae bacterium | reverse complement strand
CAAGGCAATGGTCGCGATGATGAATCTCGTCGCGTTGCTCTTCTCGTCGGGGAACATTCCGCGCGCGAAACCTCCGGCGTAGGTCACGACCATCAGCAAGAGGTATATGCCGACCAAGTACCGCACTGGCTGCATCGAGAGTTGCGGCTTCGATCCGCGAAGGCGGGCAAACAACCAGAGAAAGAACGCGCAGATACCGAGCAGATTGGTCGGCGTGCCGACGGCGCCGAGCCCGTGGATGATGTAGCGAGCCGGGATGACGAAGGTGCAGAACACGACCAGTGAGAGCAAAGAGACGGCGTCCGGCCGCCATGCGAGGATCCCCCGGAATGGCGGCCGGCCATTGGCGACGTCGGCCGGCCTCGCGTCGAACGTGCCGCGCCTAACGACTCGGATTTCGTCGAGGTGAGTCATCGGTGGAAGCGTCGCTCCACGCTAGGAGCGAACAACCGTGGTGTGCGACGGGCTGTCATCGTCGAAAAGCGCGTCTTGGCTCAGCGCTGGGCGTCGCCGCCGGCGGCGGGCCCGGTTGGACAGCAGAGAGTCGATGACGAGCACCAGCACGATGGTGACCACGATGGCGGCGCCGAGAGCGATGGCCTCAGCTCGAGTGCGCGCCTTCGTGTCGACCGGTTGCAGCGCGGGGACGCCGATCACCTGCGCGGTGACCTGGTACTGCTGCTGCGTCGTGTAAGGCTTTTGGCGGTTCGCGAGGTCGGCCTTAACGAGGTTGACGACCTCGCCCGCGGTGTTGACCGCTTGCCTCGCATTCTCTGATGTCGCCGTGATCAGGACGATTGAGGACCGGTTGACGACGTTCATGCTGAAGTCGCCGGTGCCGCCAGCCGCCGTGATCGCGGCCATTGACTGCGCGTTAGTCACGTCGATCTGCAATGCGGTGAGCAGCGTGGTCAGGCTCATCGTCGCGTACGGATTGGCTGGCGCCGGCGGCGCGTCCTTGGCAGTGCTGGCTCCGGCGGTCGGGCCGAGGATCACGATCGACGAGGTCGCGTGGTACTCAGGAGCGACGCCATGTGCGTACGAGTACCCGCCGAACATCGTGAGCGCCGCGATCGGCACAGTCAGGTAGAACCGGCGGATGAGAACCAGAATGGCTCCCCAAACGTCCACTTTGCCCCCCCAAATAGGGCTTGATTGAACCGCTTCGCGATTCGAGTCGGCCGAAGGTCACTCGCCTTGTGCCCGGGCCGATACTTGCCTACGCATCGTATACGCTGAGTGGCGAAGCGCACAGCCCAAAGCTACTTTCATCGGCGCATTCAACCGCCGGGCGGTTTCGACTCCACTCTCAGCAGTTACACAGGGTCACGGTCGGGCGCGGGTCGAAGCGCTATCGTTGTCACCCACAGTTCCGCACGGACGTCCGCTCCCAGGGGGAACATGGCTCGGCCACGCGCGAATAAACCCGGCGGGCGGTCCCGACGCCCCGGGCGATCACTGCCACGGGTGCTCATCATCGTGCAGAACCTCCCGGTCCCGCTCGACCGCCGGGTGTGGCTCGAATGCCAAGCCCTGACCGCAGCTGGTTACCAGGTCGCTGTCATCAGCATCAGGGGGCGCGAAGACTCCGCCTACGACCACCTCGACGGCGTCCACATTTATCGGTACCGGCCGGCGCCGCCCGCGCGCGGCGCCCTCGGGTACGCGTGGGAGTTCGCCTACTCCTGGTTCATGACCGCGCTGCTGTCGCTGCGGGTCGCCCGACGGCACGGCTTCGACGTCATCCAGGCGTGCAACCCGCCCGACACCTACTGGGCGCTCGCCGCGCTGTACCGGCCGTTCGGCAAGCGGTTCGTGTACGACCAGCACGACCTCAACCCCGAGGTGTTCCTCTCCCGGTTCGGCTCACGGCTCGGTCTGGCCGGCCGGTTGCAGTACAAGACGCTGCTCTGGCTCGAGCGCATGACCTACCGGCTTGCCGACCGGGTGATCTCGACCAATGAGTCGTACCGGCAGATCGCGCTCGACCGGGGCGGGCGCCGTCCAGACGACGTCACCGTCGTCCGCAGCGGGCCCGACACGTCGTTGATGCGGCCGGTCGACGGGCTGGCGCACCTGCGCAAGGGCCGTCGCTACCTCGCGGTCTACCTCGGCATCATGGGTCCGCAAGACGGTGTCGACGTCGCGCTTCGCGCGCTCGACGCGTACGTCCACGACCTCGGGCGCGACGACCTGCACCTCGCGTTGCTCGGATTCGGTGACTGCCTGGAGGACTTGCAAGAACTGGCCACGCGGCTGCGGCTCGACGACCACGTCACGTTCACCGGCCGGGCCGACGCGCGCATGATCACCGAGTACCTGTCGACCGCCGACATCGGGATCTCACCAGACCCTTTGAATCCCCTCAACGACGTCTCGACGATGAACAAGACGATGGAGTACATGGCGTTCGCGCTGCCCGTCGTCGCCTTCGACCTGCGCGAGACGCGCGTCTCCGCCGGCGACGCCGCGGTCTACGTCGAACCGGGCGACGTCGCGGGCTACGCGAAGGCGATCGCCAACCTGCTCGATGACGACGACCAACGCGCCGAGATGGCCGTCGCAGGGCGGCAGCGTGCCGCGGCGGTGCTCGATTGGGAGCCGCAACGGGCCGCGTACGTGCGCGTCTACGACCGGTTGCTGCGTGGAACAGGCGTGGATCGATCAGCCGAGCGACGGTGGCCGCACGTCGATCGCCGCAAGCGCGACTCCGGCGAACTGCGTGACCGATTCGGGCACCCGCTTGTCGACCTGCGCAAGCCTGACGCCGTCGAACGTTACGTCCGCACCAGAAAAGTCTCGGACGACGAAAGCTAGCGGGTTGGGCAGCCCGACAGCGGCGTCACGCGCCGGGCGCCGCAGCACCCAACGTCGACCAGAGCAGGCGCGCGGCCGCTAGCGGGTCGCTGTAGGCCAGCGTCCAGACCTCCGCCTCGCTGATCACAGCTGCGGCGAGTTGGACGGCGCTCGCCGGGCGTCGGTAGTGATTGAACGACAGCTCCAGCAGCCGCGTGACGGCAAGAGGTCGCGGAGCCTGGCGAATAGTCGGGCCGCCTGCAGGGCGCCGATCGAGGAACACGACGTGACCAAGCCGCAGCTCGGGTGTCGCCACCCGCGAACCCAGATCGGTCGCGGTGAACAGCAGCTCGTCGCCGGCCTCGACGCCCCGTGTCGGCGCCGCAACCGCGCGCGCGCTCCATGCGGAGAGCGCGACCGGGCGCGGATACGGCACGACGCGTCCGGCTGGCTCGCGCAGGCAAAGCGCCTCGTCCGAGACGTAGCTGAATCCGACCCGGAGGCAGGCCGCGGTGAGCGTGCTCTTGCCGACCCCGGAGGTGCCGGGCATGGCGATTACGGTGTCGCCGTCTGCCACGACCGCCGAGTGCACCGCGAAATCCGGCGCGCGGTCGAGCGCGGTCGCGTTAACGGACACCGCGAACATCGCCAGCCGCTCGGAGTCGCTGACGTCGGGGCCGCTGTCGAGTGCGACGACCTCGCCGTCGTCCGCGCCCCCGTCGTCCAAGACAAAAGGGCACCACAACCGACGAATGTGGTCGATCGCCGTGGGCGACGCGGAGGTCGCGATGAAGTGGGAGCCGAGCAGCCGTACCGCGACCGACTCTTCCGTGCGCTCGGTCAACGCACGGCCGCGGGTGCGAGCAAACCCTCGTGGGTCAAGTCACGGACAACGCGCTGCACGTCGGGCTCGATAGCGGTGAGGTCGACGTCGTAGTGCTCCGCCAGCATGCGCGCAATTTGCTCCTCGTTGAGTTCGCCGGTGCAAAGGCGCCAAATCTGGCTGGCCGTCTCATTGAGCGCGACCGCGCGGTGCGTGACCGGGTTGAAGATGTGAAAGCAGTCGTCGACTTCGACAACCGTGAGTCCGCGCGCCGGCGGCCCGATGGTCGCTTGGGCGGGGGCTGAACCCGATGGAGTGTCGGCCACGGGGTCAGGATGCCACCCAGGCGGTGATATCGACACGCTGACTGATCCACAGGATCGCCCGTTAGGCTGATCGATTCCAGGGTAAAGTGGCCTTACCGTTTCTACATTGGTTCGCGGTCGGCCGCATCGGCCGACTTCTGTCACCTTGGGTGGGGGCAATGGAAAGCAACAGCGGCATCACTCGCCGCGATGTTCTCAAGCGCGGTGCCGTCGCTGGCGGCGCGGTCTTGTGGGCCGTGCCGGTCGTGCAAGTGATCGGTATGACGGCATCGCATGCGGAGGCGGCGAGCGGTGGGGGCGGCACGCCGACCTCTCACCCGACTCCCACCGCCACCGGCACAGGCGGCCCCGCCCCGGCTCCCACTACGCCGACGGGCACGACGCCCGCCAACGTGTTGCCGACGGAGTTGTCACAGGTGCCGACTCCCACGGTCCAGGGCATCAGCTTCGAGCAGCCGCCGCCCGCGGTCGCCCCGACGGCGACGCTGCCCTTCACCGGCGCGGCGGTCCCGGTCACCGGCACGGTTGCCCTCGGCGCCGGCTTGGTCGCCACCGGAGTTGCGGCGGTGGCCGCGACGCGCCGTCGCCAGCAAGCGGGCGCCGTGGCGACCGACGTGTCCGCCGACGACGCGCAGCCGCCGAGCGCGTAGCGCACGCGGTCACGTAGTCTCGAACACCCGGGCCCTTCGCGGCCCGGGTGTTTCGTTGTGATCAGGAATCAGTTCATGCACCTGCGCCCGCTGCTTTCCGCGCTGCGCGACGACCCCGCGCTGTCGCGCGCTCTCGCGTACGCGAACGACGGCGAACGCGCCACCCTCGAGCTCGGCGGGCCGGCCGCCGTGCGCTCGGCGGTGGCGGCAACGCTTGCCGCCGCGAGACCCGACGGCGCCGGTCGGCCGGTGCTCGCCGTCACCGCCACCGACCGAGAGGCCGGCGATCTGG
Organism: Acidothermaceae bacterium; assembly: GCA_025925185.1. The sequence goes on along the minus strand of JAICLV010000047.1, from coordinate 11,738 downwards.
TCGCGTCGTTGCAGTCGCTGCTCTCGCCCGAGTCCGTCGCGGAATACCCCGCATGGGAGACGCTGCCGCATGAGCGGTTGTCACCGAGGTCCGACACGGTCGGCCGCCGGCTCGCCGTCCGCCGAAGGTTGCGCCACCCCGAGGAAGGTCGGCTCGACGTCGTTGTCGCGCCGGTGCGCGCGCTGCTGCAGCCGCAGGTCGCCGGGCTCGGAGACCTCGAGCCGGTCGCGCTGCGTCCGGGCGACGAGGCCTCGCTCGACGACGTCGTGGAGCGGCTGGTCGCCGCCGGGTACAGCCGGGCCGACCTGGTCGAACGCCGCGGCGAGATCGCGGTCCGGGGTGGCATTCTCGACGTGTTCCCGCCTACCGAGGACCATCCGCTGCGAGTCGAGTTCTTCGGCGACGAGGTCGATGAGATCCGTTATTTCAAAGCCGCCGACCAGCGCAGCCTCGGCGACGACTATCCGGCTCGACACGGGTTGTGGGCGCCGCCTTGCCGCGAGCTGTTGCTCACCCCCGAGGTGTTGCAGCGGGCGGCGCGGCTCGCCGACGAGCACCCGCAACTGGCCGACATCTTGGGCAAGGTCGCGAACGGCGTGGCGGTCGAGGGTATGGAGTCGCTCGCCCCGGTGCTCGTCGACCAGATGGACCTGCTGATCGACGAGCTCCCGTCCGACGCGATCGTGTTGCTGTGCGATCCCGAGCGCGTGCGCACTCGAGCGGCGGACGTCGTCCGCACCGGCGAGGAGTTCTTGCAGGCGGCCTGGGCCGGTGCCGCGTCGGGCGGCAAGGCGCCGATCGACCTGTCGGCGGCGGCGTTGCGGCCGCTGGTCGACGTCCGGGATCGCGCGTTCGAGCTCGGGCTCGCGTGGTGGTCGATCTCGCCGCTGGCCGCGGCGGAGGTCGCCGAGTCGGACGTGCTGGTCCTCGACGCGCACGCCGTCGACGCGTATCGCGGTGACACCCAGGCCGTCGTCGCGGACGTGAAGGGCTTCGTCTCCGACGAGTTCGGCGTGCTGTTCGTCACCGCCGGCCAGGGCCCCGCACAGCGCATCGCCGAGGTGCTGCGCGGCGAGGGAGTCGCCGCAAGGCTTGAGCTGCAGCTGCAATCCGCGCCCGAGCCGGGCGCGGTCGTCGTCACCTGCGGCGGCCTCGAAGCCGGGTTCGCTTTTCCGTCGTCCAAGCTCGTTGTTCTGACCGAGAGCGACGTCTTCGGGCAACGTGCCTCGACCAAAGACATGGCCAAGTTGCCGAGCCGGCGCAAGAAGTCGATCGATCCGATGCAGCTGCGGCCGGGCGACTACGTGGTGCACGAGCAGCACGGCGTCGGGCGGTTCGTCGAGATGGTGCAGCGCACGGTTGCCGGTGCCACCCGCGAGTACCTCGTCATCGAGTACGCGTCGTCGAAACGCGGGCAACCCGGCGACCGTCTGTACGCGCCCACCGACGCGCTTGACCAGGTAACCCGTTATGTGGGCGGGGAAAACCCGAGCCTTGACCGGCTTGGCGGCGCCGATTGGGCCAAGCGCAAGGGCCGCGCGCGCAAGGCGGTCAAGGAGATCGCCGCCGAGCTGATCCGCTTGTACAGCGCGCGAACCGCGGCGCCGGGATACGCGTTCGCGCCCGACACTCCCTGGCAGCGCGAGCTCGAAGAGGCGTTCCCGTACGTCGAGACGCCCGACCAGCTCCGCACGATCGACGAAGTGAAGTCCGACATGGAGCAGCCGGTGCCGATGGACCGGCTGATCTGCGGCGACGTCGGTTACGGCAAGACCGAGATCGCGGTGCGCGCGGTGTTCAAGGCGGTGCAAGACGGCAAGCAGGTGGCGGTGCTGTGCCCCACGACTTTGCTTGTGCAGCAGCACTTTGCGACCTTCTCCGAGCGCTTCGGCGGCTTCCCGGTCAACGTGCAGCCGGTCAGCCGCTTCAACACCGAGAAGGAAGAGGCCGAGATCATGGCCGGCGTCGCCGACGGCAGCGTCGACGTCGTCATCGGCACGCATCGGCTGATCAGCGGCAGCGCGTCGTTCAAAGACCTTGGGCTCGTCGTCATCGACGAGGAGCAGCGATTCGGCGTCGAACACAAGGAGCGGTTGAAGCAGCTGCGCACCAACGTCGACGTGCTCGCGATGTCGGCCACGCCGATCCCGCGCACGCTCGAGATGGCGATCACCGGCATTCGCGAGATGTCGGTGATTCAGACCCCTCCGGAGGAGCGTCATCCGGTCTTGACGTTCGTCGGTATCTACGACGATCGCCAGGTGAGCGCTGCCATTCGGCGCGAGCTGCTGCGCGAGGGACAGGTCTTCTACATCCACAACCGGGTCGAGTCGATCGAGCGCGCGGCGGCGCGGTTGCGCGAGCTGGTGCCCGAGGCTCGGGTCGCGGTCGCGCACGGCCAGATGAACGAGGACGCCCTCGAGCAGGTGATGGTCGGCTTCTGGGAGCGCACCTACGACGTCCTGGTTTGCACGACGATCGTTGAGTCCGGCCTCGACATCCCCAACGCCAACACGCTGATCCTCGAGCGCGCCGACATGCTCGGCCTTTCGCAACTGCACCAACTACGAGGGCGCGTCGGGCGTGGTCGCGAGCGGGCATACGCGTACTTCCTCTATCCCGAGGAGCGGCCGCTCACCGAGACCGCGCATGACCGGCTCGCCACGATCGCGCAGAACTCGGATCTCGGCGCGGGCATGGCCGTCGCGATGAAGGACCTGGAGATCCGCGGCGCCGGCAACCTGCTCGGCGGCGAGCAGTCGGGCCACATCGCGGCGGTCGGCTTCGACCTGTACGTGCGGCTGGTCGGCGAGGCGGTGGCCGACTTCAAGGGCGACCACACCCAAGAGCTGGCCGAGGTGAAGATCGACCTGCCGGTCGACGCCCACATCCCGCACGACTACATCGACGGCGAGCGGTTGCGCCTCGCGGCCTACCGGGCGATGGCCGAGGCGGCGAGTGAGGCGGACGTCGAGGCGGTGCGCGAGGAGCTGACCGACCGGTACGGCCCGCTGCCGGAACCGGTGGCCAACCTGCTGGCGGTCGCGAAGCTTCGCGTGGAGCTGCGGCCCTACGGGATCACCGAGGTCGTGTCGCAGGGGAACCAGATCCGGTTCGCGCCCGTTGTCTTGCGGGAGTCGCAGACGTTGCGATTGCAGCGGCTGTACCCCAAGAGCGTCGTCAAGGCCCCGGTGCGCACGATCCTGGTGCCTCGGCCGACCGACGCGCCGCCCGGGCGGTTCGGTGGTCAGCCGTTGCGCGACGTCGCGCTGCTTCGTTGGGTCGCCGTGCTGGCGCGAGAAGTGCTCGATGCGTCGCCGCGCCCGTAGCATAGGCGTGTCGCGCGTTAGCTGGTTCGGTTCCTCGCCTGTGTCTCTAGATGAATGACCTCTCCATCTAACGGCGGTAAATCAAGAGGTTTTCAGGGTCCTGTCGGCGGCCTTTCAGAGTACTCGTCGGGTGGCAGCCCTATACGACGCCTGAGTTCGTCGTAGGTCGTGGGTTCGTCTGGTTCTCGCGGTGTGAAGGCCCAGAAGATGACGTCGCGGAAGTCGGCGTACGCGGCTCGTGCGTAGTGGTCGAGGCGAGTGAGGTCGCGGTCGGCGAGTTGGAGCACGGCTAGGAGCACCCGTTCGTCGGACGCGCTCGGTGGGCGGTCTCCGAGGCTGCGCAGCAAGATCTCGCCCGCGTCCTGTTCGCCGCCTGGGTAGTCGACGGCTAGGCGTTCAGCGACTGCGGGTGGCCAGGTCATGGGGCCAAGGATGCCAGTTCGACCGGCTGGCGTCTCGAAGTCAGCGGGACACCAGTCGCCACGGCCTGCCTGCGTCGGGCTGCGCCAGGCTCGCCGGTAGCCCGCGGACCCCTGCGGGCGCGGTCGGCATCTTCTCTTCATCGCGCGGGCGCGTGCCGCCGATGGCAATGTCGCGGTACCCGACCGGCCCGGTCGCGACGGCTTGTTCCAGCAGCCGGTAGAACAGCAGCCCGGGTTTACGAGCATGCCTGCGGTTGAACCGAAACTCGAACTCACCCAGGTACCCCTGCAAATGCCCGGGTTCGACCGCACCCTGCAGTGTGCCAAGCAGCCACCGCTGCGACTGAGCCTGCACCCGGGAGACAGCGGGAAAATGGAGGTGCGCAGGGACCCCAGACCGCGACACCGTGACGCGCTGGTGCACATAGCCCTCTGCCGCTTTGGCCAGCGCACCGAATGCGTCCGTGCGCAAGGTGGAGCCGAGTTCGATGCTGCTGCGGATCGCTGCGCGCATCGACTCGGCCGTCTGGTCCGCCATCACGACCAGCCGACAGCGCCCGATCCCCTTGGGCAGCACCTCGGCGGCCGCAAGCACGGTCGTCTTGTTGGGCGCATAGGACCGGCCTGGCTTGCCAGCCTTGTACCTGCCGCTAATGAACATCTCGTCGACCTCGACGGTGCCGACGAGTTTGGACCGCAGCGGATCGACCATGGCCCTTCGGTAGCGATGCAGCATCGTCCATGCCGTCTGGTAAGACCCAAGGCCGAGGGTGCGCTGAACGCCGCGCGCGGAGACGCCGTTGGCTCGGGTCGTCAGCTCCCAACCGGCGCGAAACCATACCGTCAACGGGGTGCGGGTCCGGTGGAAGATCGTGCCCGAGGTCGGCGTCGAACGCCGCCCGCACGCGCCGCAGTCCCAGCTCATCCGATCTGAGCGCTGCCAACCCTGCCCGTCGCTCCCGCACAGGTGACAGACGAACTCGCCGTCGCCCCAACGTAGCCACGCAAGGTAGTCCAGGCACGCTTCGTCATCGGGGAACCACGCTGCGAACTGCACTGCTGTCGCCGGATACTCCACGTTGGCCAGTGGCTTGATCGTGTACATGCTTTGTCTATCGGCGCTGAAAACACCAATCATTACCGCCGTTAGATGGAGAGGTCATCTAGATGATTGATTCCAAGGGGCGTTGCCGGAGGCCGGGCCGTCTCCGTCTCGCCCGACCGCGTCGTCGTCGCACACTCGCCAAGTCAACGTCTTCGTTGGTCAACTTGGAAACTTCCAGCCGGTGAAATCATGTGGTCGTCGCAACACGGGCTTGTTCTTGAGCTAGCAGGTTAGCGAAGGCTTCATTGGGTGTGTGGTAGCCGAGGCGTTTGCGTGGCCGGTCGTTGAGTTCGTCGGCGATGGCTCGCAGCTCGGCGGCGGTGTGGGCCGATAGGTCGCTGCCTTTGGGTAGGTATTCGCGCAGCAGCCCATTGGTGTTTTCGTTGCTGCCGCGCTGGTAGGGGCAGTACGGATCGGCGAAATACACGGCGATGTTCGTGGCTGCCGTGACCTTGGCGTGCCCGGCCATCTCGTGGCCGCGATCCCAGGTCAGCGTTTTGGCGAACCAGGGCGGCAGCGCGCTCATCTGGGCGATGACCGCATCGGCGACCTTGTCCGCGGTGTGCCCCTCGGGTAGGGGCACCAAGACGACCCGGCCGGTGGTGCGTTCGACGATGGTGCCAACCGCAGAGTTCGACGCCGACGACCCCATGATCAGGTCGCCTTCGTGGTGGCCGGGCACCAGCCGGGACTCGATTTCTTCGGGCCGGTCATGGATGGACACCGCGTCGCGGATCTGCCCACGCCGCTCGGTTCCCCCGCGGCGTTGCCGCAACGCCCGGCCCCGGCGTAGATGGGCTTTCAGTTCGCGTTTGAGCTCACCACGCGGGTAGACGTACAGGCTTTGATAGATCGTCTCGTGGCTGACGCGCATCAGCGGGTCGTTCGGGTGCAACAGCTTCAACCGTCCGCTCACCTGATCCGGCGAATAGCGTTTGTCCAGCAACTCTTGCACCTTCTCGCGCAACACCGGATGCCGCGACAGCTTCGACGGCTTGGGCCGGCGTTGCCGCTCCCACGCCAGCCGGTCGGCATGCTCGGGCTCATAGTTGCCGGTGCTGGCGCGGGCGTTGCGGCGCAACTCGCGGCTGACCGTCGAGGCGGCCCGCCCGATCCGGGTCGCGATTTGCCGCACCGACAACTGCTGATCGCGTAACCGGGCGATCTCATACCGATTCTCGCGGCAGAGATAACGCTTGTCATAGCTGGCATTCGCAGGTCGGAACACCCCGCCAGCCTGCTGCCGCAGCGCGTACACCTTCGACTTCGACACGCCCGTCAACGCCGCGACCTGCAGGCCATGAACACCGCTCGCCAGCAGGTCCAACACCTGCCGCTCAGCGGCCACAGTCAAACGGTTCCAACCACCCATCATCGGCCTCCTGGCCGTCAGGGTGTTGCGACAATCCCCTGATCGCGGGGCCCCATAGCGACCAAGAGTTTCCGCGCTGATCTGCCTTGCCGCAAAACAGGCGCTCGTTTCTATGGCTGGTCAGCCTTGGAATCAATCATCTAGTGCGCGAGCCGCTCGCAGCGCCCGGACGCGTTCGGCGTCGCCGATCAGCGTCGCGCCGCAATGCGACGGCGATTTGAACGCGAGCGGTGCCGCGATGATTCTGGTAATAGCGCCAGTATCCTTGCACCTTGGCTTGCGGTGAAGGCGGCGGGGCCTGGCTCAGCCGCAGCAGGTAGCCTGGTCGGCGTTTGCGCTTCCGCCGCGTCACCCTGCGAGGTCCACTCCGCCAGGTCCGCTCGGCGATTCGCAACTCACCAACCGGAGGGACAGCCGTGTTTCATGCTCGCTCGGCGACCATGGGGTTCGCCGCGCTCGTCGCGGTCGGCGGGCTCACGCTCAGCGCGTGCGGAGCAGCGCACCCTGGCGCGGCGGCCACCGTCGGCGACGACCGCATCACGGTCGCCGAGCTGCAAGCCCTGACCAACCGGACGCTGGCCGACCCGACCTTCGCGGCGAGCAGCGGCTCCGACACCGCCGCCGTGCAGCGGCAGGAACTGACCAACCTGATCAGCCACCACCTCCTCGACATCGCGGCCCGCGACACAGGGGTCACCGTCAGCGAGGGGGAGGTCGGCAACACGATCTCCTCCGTGCTCAAGCAGGAGGGCAGCCAGGAGGCGCTCGACAAGGACGCCGCGGCGCACGGCATCGCCCCCGACGACGTCCACGACTACTTCTATTACGCGACGCTGCAAACCAAGCTCGCGCCGAAGATCGAGACCCCCGTTGTCCACGTCGCGCACATCTTGGTGAAAGACGAGAACACCGCCGACAAGCTCCTCGCTCAGGTGAAGGCCGACCCGAGCTCGTTCGCCGACCTCGCCAAGTCGCAGTCGACCGACACCGCGAGCGCCGCGAACGGCGGTGACCTCGGCACCGCGCCGTCCGCGCAGTTCGTCACGAAGTTCGCCGACGCGGTCGACACCGCGAAGGTGGGCAGTTACTTCGTCGTCCAGACGCAGTTCGGCTGGCACGTCGTCCATCTGATCTCGCGCACGAGCGAGACGCTCGAGGAGATCGACGCCGCCAACCAGCAGTCCGGAAACCAGCAGGGCCAACAAATCGAGGCCGCGGTGTTCGCTCGGTACCTCGACAGCGTGGCGAAGAAAGCCGGCGGCATCACCGTCAACCCGCGCTACGGCACCTGGGACTCCGACCAGGGCGGAGTCGTCGCGGCGAACGGCAAGCTGTCGTCAGCGGCGCCGTCGTCGGCCGCCTCATCGTCGCCGTTGGGCTGACGTTGTCTGTGGCCGCGTCGAACGACCGACCGGGCAGCCGGTTCCTCGACCTTGTCGAGGTGATGGACCGGCTGCGCTCGCCGGGCGGCTGCCCGTGGGACGCCGAGCAGACGCACGCCTCGCTGGTGAAATACCTGCTCGAAGAGGCCTACGAGACCGCCGACGCGATCGAGGACGGCGACGACGAGGCCCTGCGCGAGGAGCTCGGCGACGTCTTGTTGCAGGTCGTCTTCCACTCGCGCATCGCCGCCGAGCGGCCGAGCTCCGACGGTGGCGGCTGGACGATCGACGACGTCGCTGGTGACATCGTCGACAAGCTCGTCCGCCGACACCCGCACGTGTTCGGGTCCGCGTCGGCCGCCACCGCCAGTGACGTCGAGGCGAACTGGGAGCAGTTGAAGGCCGTCGAGAAGGGCCGCACGTCCGCGGTCGACGGCGTCCCGATGGGCCAGCCGGCGCTAGCGCTCGCCTCCGCCTTGCTCGGCCGCACCGCGAAGGCGGGCGTGGACGTGCCGGTCACGTCGTCCGTCGAAGTGCCAACGACCGTGGACGACGAGAGCATCGGCGAGTTGTTGCTCGCCGTTGTCGCGCTCGCCCGGTCCGGCGGGGTCGATGCCGAGACCGCGCTGCGCGCGGCCGCTCGGCGCTACCGATCACGTGTCCTGCTGGCCGAGACAGCCGAAGCCGGGCACGGAGGTGAAATCGGGTCAACCCGCTGACGCCGCGCGGCCCCGCCCGCGACAATCAGTGACGTGACCGAACGAGCGGGCCGAGCGGGGTGGGCGTGAGCGAAGGCGAGACCGACGCGGCGACCACCGACCCGATCGAGATCGAGGCGCAGGCGCGCCGCCGCCGCAAGTCGGTTCGATCGTTGCCGCGCTTGTTGCGCAGCGCGATCTCGTTGGTGTGGCAGGCCGACCGGCGCGCGTTCATCTTGAGCTGGTCGCTGCAGCTGGTGAGCGGACTCGTCACCGCCGTCCAGGTCTATTTCGTGACCAAGGTCGTCGCCGCCCTGCTTCGATCGCAGACCGGCGCGCCCGTGACGGACGCGATCGCGCCGATCGTCGCGCTCGCGGCCTTGATCACGTACGGCGGCATCGCCGACATCATCGTGCGCCAGCAGCAGCGGCTGCTCGCCGAACTCGCCGAACGCCTGACCAAGGCCCGCATCTTGGACGTCGCGGGCGCGGTCGATCTTTGGGCCTACGAGACCTCCGACTTCTACGACCGGCTGCGGCGCGTCGAGACCAGCGCCGCGACCCGTCCGTACTTTCTGACGACCGGCCTGATCACGTTCGTCGGTGGCGGCGCGGGCGCCATCAGTCTCGCGATCGCGGTCGTGGTCATCCAACCGTTGTTGCTTCCGCTGATCGTGCTCGCCGGGGTGCCGCTGTGGTTGACCGGCCGACGCGTGAGCAGGCGGGAGTTCGAGTTCGCGGTCGCGCAAACACCCACGCAACGCATGCGCGACTACCTCGACACCACGCTGACCGGCCGCAGTGAAGCGAAGGAGTTGCGCGCCTTCGGCGCCGTTCCGACGCTGCGCCGCCGGTACGACGAGGTTTACGACACTTTCGTCGCCGCCCTTCGCGTCCACGTGCGCGCCAAGCAGCGCCTAGGCGTGGTCGGAGCCGCCAGCTCCGGGAGCTTGCTGATCATCACCTTCGTGGTGCTGATTTGGCTCGTCCAGCACCACCACGTGACCTTGTCGGAGGTGGCGGGCGCCGTGGTGGGCATCCGGATGCTCTCCGGCCAGATCAACGCGCTGATGGTCGGCGCGCAGCAGATCTTCGAGTCCAGCCTGTTCCTTCAAGACCTCGACGAGTTCTTGACCGAAAAGCCGGTCCGGCGGGCCGTCACGCGCGGTCGCCACGCGCTGCCCGCGGCTCGCGTGCCGCAACGTCCGGCGCCGCACGGCTTCGCAACCCTTCAGGTCGACCGGGTGTCGTTCGCGTACCCCGGCAGCGGTCGAGAGGCGCTCGACGAAGTGTCCATGACCCTTCGGCAAGGACAGGTCGTCGCGCTCGTCGGCGAGAACGGCTCCGGAAAGACGACACTCGCCAAACTGCTGGCCGGTCTTTACGAGCCGGACGCCGGCGCGATCACCTGGGACGGCGTCGACGTCGAGGAGTTCGAACCGGCCAGCATGCACGACTCGATCGCGGTGATTTTCCAAGACTTCGTGCGTTATCAACTCACCGCGCGCGAGAACGTCACGCTGGGACGCCCCGACCGGCTCGACGCCGCGGCGCTCGACGGGGCGGTCGCAGGCGCGGGCGCGCGCGACATCATCTCGGCGTTGCCGGCAGGCTACGACACCATTCTCAGCAAGCAATTCAAGGGCGGCGAGGATCTATCGCTCGGCCAATGGCAGCGCATCGCGTTGGCCCGCGCGTTTTACCGCGACGCGCCGTTCATCATCCTCGACGAGCCGTCGGCGTCGCTCGACCCGCGCGCGGAAGCCGACCTGTTCGAGAAGATGCAGACCCTGCTGCGCGGCCGCACCGTGCTGCTGATCTCGCATCGATTCTCAAGCGTCCGCTACGCGGACCACATCTACGTGTTGCGCGCCGGCCGTGTCGTGGAGGACGGCTCGCACGCCGAGCTCATGCGCTCGGGCGGGCTGTACGCAGACCTGTTCAGCCTGCAGGCCGCGGCGTACATCGATCGGGCCGAGGTCGACTAGCCCCCGTCTCGGGCCAGCCAGACCGCCTGAATCAGCAGCGCGCTTCGATGATCGACCCGCTCGGCCCGCCACACGCGGCGCAGCGCGTCGCGGTCGACGAGGCGGTTGTCGACACCGTCCCCGTCCCACTCGGCGGCGAGGTTTCTGCTGGCCTCGCCCCAGTAGTGGGGAAAGCTCGCCTTGGTTTCGCGGTTGATGACCTCGGCCGGCAGCAGGTCGCCGAACAGCCAGGCCATCGTCGCGCCGCGCCCGTTGAACGAAACGGCGCCGATCGATCTCGCGAGCGAGGAGAGGAACGTCGGATCGACCAAGGGCCGGACCACGGTGACCCCGTAGTCGGCCGCGAACAGCTCGGTTGTCGATCGCAGCGCGCCGAGATATCGCGAGCGGTGATACCAGCGCACGCGCTCGGCGTACGAGAACGGCTCTGCGGCGAACTCGACAGCGAGCCGGCGGCGCATGTCGTCTTGAGCGGCCGGCGTGAGCCACGGCAACCGAAGCGCGCCGCGGTACGCCGACCGTTCTCGCGCCGTCCGCGATTTCAGCAAGAACAACGCGTCACGCAACGCGCGCCGGCCGGGCCGACGGCGGCCGCGTATCGTCCGCATGAGCTGGAGATAGCTCGAGCTGAACACGCTGTCGCCGTCGACGCCGTCGACGAACGACCCGGTGCCCGCCTGCTCCAGCAGCGGCAGGTCGATGTAGTCGTTCGCCGGCCAGAGCACGCCGTGTTTGCGCAGCACGCGTTGCGCCCACGGCCCGACGTAGTCCAGTTCGTCCGCGAAGTCCAGCCGCACCCAGTCGGCGAGCCGCAGGTGGCGGATGACCATCTCCTGCCAGTGGGTCTCATCCGCCTCAACGACACCCGGAAACCGCATGGTGACAGGGATGGGAAGCGGAAAGCCGTCTTTGCGCGCGACGTCGCAGGCGAGCGCGAGCATGGCGGACGAGTCGCGGCCGCCGGAGAACGCGACGACGCAGGGCGGTCGCGCCAAGCCGGCGCGGATCGCTCGGCGCAGCGCCTCGTGCGGGCTGACCGCGACGTCGGCTGGTAACGGCGGCACCTCGTCGTCCACGCCGAACATGACGCCGGCGGCGATTTCCAGCGGCGTTGGCCGCAGCCGAAACTCGCCGCTCACGCGCTGCGTTCGAGCAGGCCAGCCTCCGTCAGCTGAGTGACGAACGCCGTGACGTCGGCGCGCGCCCGGGTCGCCTCGATGCCGTGGCGGTCGATGAGGAGTTGCGCGAGGTCGGACTCGGTCGTGCCTGCCCGCAACGCGCTCCAGAGCTCGCCGCCGGACCCGTTCACGGAGTAATACAGCGAGTCGCGGCTGTCGAGCACGACCACCTCGCCGTCGACCTGGACGAACTCCAAGCGCTCTCGCCGCAGCTTGATTCTGGGGTCGTCCGTGGTCATTGGATCGCTCATCTCTTAAGCCCCT
>JAICLV010000061.1 GCA_025925185.1 Acidothermaceae bacterium | reverse complement strand
CCGCGACAGCGGTCACCTGCTCGTGGTGGCGGGCACCACGGACGACCTGGCGATCGGGTTCCGCGGCTTCGTGGTGGAGGCCCGCCGCTCGCGCTGCGGCATGCTGCTCGCCCCTCGCGGTCCGCTCGACGGCGAGGTGTTCGGCATCCGGCTGCCGCGCGAGGCCGGTGGGCGGGTGCCGCCCGGCCGCGGCTTGCTGATCGAGCACGGCGCGATCACGCCGCTACAGGTGGCGGCGCCGACCGCCGCTCCGGTCACTTCCAGACGGTGACGCTCAGACTCCCGACGTCGACGACGTGCGCCGGGCAGTCGCTGCCAGCCGGGCAGTTCGGCGTCTGGGTGACGACGATCTTGACGGTCCCGGGGACCGCACCCGTGTAGAAGCCTGGCGCGTCGGCGATCGGCGTGAGCGCCTTCGTCCCGGCGGGCTGCAGCTCGTACTTGGTGTTCGACCCGGACTGCTGCGCCGGCGGTGGCACGATCGCCTCGATCACCTGGCCGACGTGCAGGCGCACCGAAAGCCCCCGCTTCGAGACCGTCGCCTGGATCTGCGCCTGCGGAAGGTTCGCCGCCACACCGGGGCCGGCGCTTGCCTGGTGCGACGGCAGGATGCCGTCGCCCGACACCGTCGGCAGGGGCGATCCGGACGTGGGCCCGGACGGCGGTCCAGACGCCGGGCCCGAGATCGTGGACGACGAGGGCGCTGACGACCCTGACGACCCTGGCGACGTGGCGGCCTTGTGCTTCCCCGAGGAGCACCCGGCGAGCGCCAGCGCGGCCACGACGACGGTCGCCGTGAGGCAGCTCAACGTCAAGCGGCGGCGCGGCGCGGGGCCAGACGTGCGGTTTGTGGTCACCGGTTCACCGTAACCGCGGCCGATCAGGCCAAGGTCAAACGCGGGTTAAGCGGTCACCGGCCCGGCAGCGCGGCGGCCCGGACGAGCGCGCGGACCTCCCGCAGCCCCACCGACAACGTCGCGAGATCGGCGCTGTCGCCGCCGAGGATGTCGTCCACGACGGCGCCCGCGCGAGTCAGCGCGGCGGCGTTGGCCTGGCGCCACACCCCGATGCGTTCGTCGACGCCGCCACCAGCCGGCGTCGAGGCGAGGACGTCGGCGGTGAGCTCGGCGTGCGCGGCGACGAGGTCGTCCCGCGCGGCGGCGCGGGCGAGCGTGTGCCAGCGGGTGTCGCGTGGAAGCGCCGCGATCATCGCGCTCAGCCGCGAGATGCCCAGTGTCTCGGCGAGCTCGAAATGCAGCCGCGCGACCTCGCCGACGTCCACCTGCGAGCGAATCGCGATCTCGACCACCGACAGCGCGTTCAAGCCCTCGCCGAGCGCGATCGCCCACTTGGCCAGTTCCGGCGCCACACCCGCTTCGAGGAGTCGCCGCTGCTCGGCTTCGTACCGCTCGGCCTGCTCGCCGCGCAGCGACTCGCCCAACCCGGCGAGGACGGCACGCACCCCCGGCTCCAGCCGAGCCACGGTCTCGGGCACGTCCATCGGCGGCCGACGGTTGGCGAGAAACCAGCGCGCGCCGCGATCAAGCAGTTGCCGGACGACGATGAGCAGCGACGTCTGCACCTCGCTGCTCACCACGTCGTCGAGCGCCTCGATGTCGGCCCACACCGCGTCGGTGCCGAACACCTGGCGGGCGGCGGTGTGCGCACGCACGATCTCGGCGGTTGAAGCGGTGGTCTCCGCCGCCAACCGGGCCGCGAACGTCGCGCCGGAGTAGTTCACCAACTGGTTCGCGAGTTGTGTCGCGATGATCTCGCGCAGCAGCGGGTGTTCGGCCATCGCCGCCGCGAAGCGTTCCCGCAACCCCGACGGGAAGTACTCGACCAGCGCTTGCTGCGCGAAGATGTCGTCAGACAGGTCGGAGGACGCGATTTCGTGCGCCGTCGTGATTTTCCCGTACGCGAGGAGCACCGCGAGCTCCGGCCGCATCAGCCCGAGACCGGCGACCCGCCGTTCCGCGATCGTCTCGGCGTCGGGCAGGTTCTCAAGTGCACGCGACAAATGGCCGTTCTTCTCGAGCCAATCGATGTACGCCGCGTGCACATGCAGCGTCGCCGGCGCTTGCGCCTGCGAACACGCGAGCGCGAGGTTTTGCGAGTAGTTGTCGCGCAGCACGAGGGTGGCGATCTCGTCGGTCATCCCGGCCAGCAAGGGTCCGCGCTCCGCGCTGTCAAGCCGCCCCGAGCGAGCCGCGACGTCCAGCAGAATCTTGATATTCACCTCGTGGTCGGAGGTGTCGACGCCGGCGGAGTTGTCGATGGCGTCTGTGTTGATGCGCCCGCCGGCCAACGCGAACTCGATGCGGCCGAGCTGAGTGAAGCCCAGATTTCCACCCTCGCCGACAATTGTGCAGCGTAGGTCACGGCCGTCGACACGGATCGCGTCGTTCGCGCGGTCACCGACGTCGGCGTGCGTCTCGGCGTGCGCCTTGACGTAGGTGCCGATCCCGCCGTTCCACAGCAGGTCGACGGGCGCGCGCAGCACCGCGCGCATGAGATCGGACGGCGCGAGCGGGGTCTCCGGAATTCCGAGCGCGGCGGCCATTTCCGGTGAGACCGGCACCGCCTTCGCGGTGCGCGGCCACACGCCGCCGCCCTTCGAGATGAGGTCGGCGTTGTAGTCAGCCCACGAGCTGCGCGGCAACGCGAACAGCCGCTTGCGCTCCTCGAACGAGGCGGCGGCGTCGGGATCGGGGTCGATGAAGATGTGCCGGTGGTCGAAAGCGGCCACCAACCTGATGTGTCGCGAGAGCAACATGCCGTTGCCAAATACGTCGCCCGACATGTCGCCGATGCCGACGCAGGTGAAGTCGGTGGTCTGGCAGTTCACGCCGATGTCGCGGAAATGCCGCTTCACCGACTCCCACGCGCCCCGCGCGGTGATGCCCATCGCCTTGTGGTCGTAACCGGCCGAACCACCGGACGCGAACGCGTCGCCAAGCCAGAACCCGTACTCCGCCGAGATTCCGTTGGCGAGGTCGGAGAAAGTCGCGGTGCCCTTGTCGGCCGCGACGACGAGATAGCTGTCGTCAGGGTCGTGCCGCACGGTGTCGGCCGGCGGCACTGTCTGCCGCCCTGCCGGCGTCGTCAGCAGGTTGTCGGTGAGGTCGAGCAGGCCTCGAATGAGCGTGCTGTAGCAATACACCACCTCCGCCTGCTGCGCCTCGCGGTCGGCGGCGTCGGCGGGCGGCCGCTTCACTACGAAGCCACCCTTGGAGCCGATCGGCACGATGACGGCGTTCTTCACCGTCTGCGTCTTCGCCAGTCCGAGCACCTCGGTGCGGAAGTCCTCGCGGCGGTCGGAGTAGCGGATGCCTCCACGCGCGACGGCGCCGAACCGGAGGTGCACGCCCTCGACCCGCGGCGAGTAAACGAAAATCTCGAACTTCGGCCGGGGCCGAGGCAGGTCGGGGATCTCCTCGGACGCGAACTTCAAGGACAGGTACGGCTTCGGCGCGCCGTCGACGCGCTGCCAATGGTTCGTGCGCAACGTCGCGTTCACGAAAGCCAGGTAGCTGCGCAGGATTCGGTCTTCGTCGAGGCTGCTGACGTCATCGAGAGATTTCTCGATCCGACCCGCCAGTTCCGCCTCAGCGGCGTCGCGGTCACCGTCGAACGCGGGGTCGAGCCGCGCCTCGAACAACTCGACAAGCAACCGCGCGATGGCGGCGTTCGAAACCAAGGCCGACTCGACATACTCCTGGCTGAACCGGGAGCCGGCCTGCCGCAGGTACTTAGCGTATGCCCGCAGCACGACGACCTGACGCCAGTCGAGCCCGGCGCGCAGCACCAGCGCTTGAAAGCCGTCGGCCTCGGCGTCGCCGCGCCAGGCGGCCGCGAGCGCGTCTTGGAACCGGCGGTGCCGCGACTCGCGATCGTCCGACTCCGCGACGACGCCGTGGCGCAAGCCGAGGTCGTAGATCCAAGCGGGGTCGGCGCCGCGCCGCTCTATTCCGTACGGTCGCTCGTCGGTGACCTCGACGCCCATGCTTTGCAGCAAGGGCAGGACGCGCGACAGGGAGACGGGCGCGCCGAGCCGGTAGACCTTGAGCCGCACCTCGTCGGGCGCCGCGTCGTCGGGTTCGTACAACTGCAACGCGAACCCGTCAGGACCCACGGCCTCGACTCGCTGCAGGTCGTCAATCGCCACAGCCGCTGGGAAATCTTCCTTGTACGCCTCGGGAAAGGCGCCCGCGTAGCGGTCAGCCACGGCGCGGTCGGCGCCGCCGAGCCGTTCCTGCACCGCGTCGGAGAAGTCGTCGTCCCACGTGCGGGTGGCCGCCACCAACCGCTCCTCAAGAGCGGCGCGGTCGACGTCGGTGACGGCGTCGGCGTCGACTCGCACGACGAAGTGCACCCGCGCCAGGACTGAGTCCGCCACGCGCAGCGCGTCGTCGACGCTCGTGCCGCCAAGCGCGTCGAGCAAGATGGCTTGCATGCGAAGCCGCACCTGGGTGCTGTAACGCTCGCGGGGCAAGTAGACGAGACATGAGACGAACCGGCCGTAGACGTCTTTGCGCATGAAGAGGCGGAGCCGCCGCCGCTCCTGCAGATGCAGCACCCCGATCGCGGTCTCATACAGTTCCGGCAGCGAGGTCTGGAACATCTCGTCGCGCGGCAGGTCTTCCAATATCTGCAGCAGATCCTTGCCGCTGTGGCTTTGCGGCGCGAAGCCGGACCGGTCGATGACCGCGCTCGCCTTCCGGCGCAACAGCGGAATCGACAACACGCTGCTCACGTAAGCGCTCGACGTGAACAGGCCGAGGAAGCGCCGCTCCCCGATGACCGTGCCATCGCCGTCGAAGACTTTGACACCGATGTAGTCGAGGTAGACGGGCCGGTGCACGGTTGCCCTGGAATTCGCTTTGGTGACAAGCAGAAGTTGCGGGTCGCGAACCTTCTCCCGCACCTCCGACGGCATGGTGGAGAGCAGTCGCGGCTTCGGCTTGTCGGCCCGCAAGATGCCGAGCCCGGTGCCGGGCACCTGCCCCAGGGCCGGCTCCCCCGTGTTGGGGTCGTCGAGCAGCCGGTACTCGCGGTATCCGAGGAACGTGAAGTGGTCGTCGGCCAGCCACCGCAAGAACTCCGCCGTCTCCGCCACCTCTGCCGGCTCGGCCATGCTCCACGTCGGCGGCGCGGTCGCGAGTCGTTCCGCGACCTGTTGCGCGATCGAACGCATCCGCTGCCAATCCTCGACGACGTCACGCACGTCGCGCAGCACACGCAACACGTCGTCGTGCAGGGCCCGCTCCGCGTCGGGGCCTGGCTGCGGGGCGACCTCGAAGTGCATCCACGACTCGACGATCGTGTCGGGCGGCGCCTCGTGCGCGTCCAGCGTCCCCAGCACCTCGAGCAGCCGACCTTCCAGGTCGCGCCGCACGACGAGTTGCGGGTGCACCACGAGCTTGATCGCGATGTCGTGGCGCGACAGCTCCTGGGTGACGGAGTCGACGAGGAACGGCATGTCGTCGGTGACGATCTCGACGAGGGTGTGCCTGGCCCGGCCGGCCAACTGGTCGGAGTCGAAGGTGAGCACGCGCACCTTCGACGAGCCGGGGGGACGCGTGGCCGCGAATTCGCGATGGCCCCAGGCGACCTCGTACAACTCGACGGCTGGCCAGTCCAGCACATCCTCCGCCGCCACGTGCAGGAAGTACCGGCTCAGGAAGGACGCCACGTCGTCGCTGTCGTCGCGGCCGCTCGACGCCGCCGCGATCAGCCGCGCCTTCTCCCGCTCGACGTCCTCGTCGTACCGCTCGAACGCCTCGCTCATCGCGCGCTCCCGTCGTCCGACAGCCCCATATGCGGGTAGTGGACTCCCGTTGGCGGCGCGAAGTTCTCCTTGATGGCGCGGGTGCTTGTCCAGCGCAGCAGGTTTTGCATTGAGCCGGCCTTGTCGTTGGTGCCGCTCGCCCGTGCGCCTCCGAAGGGTTGTTGCCCCACGACGGCGCCGGTCGGCTTGTCATTGATGTAAAAGTTGCCCGCGGAGAAACGCAGGGCCGCGGTGGCGTCGGCGATCGCGGCACGATCTTGCGCGACGACGGCGCCGGTGAGCGCGTACGGCGCGACGTCCGCGGCCTGCGCGACCACCTGGTCGTAACGGTCGTCGTCGAAGACGTGCACGGCGAGGATCGGCCCGAAGTACTCGCGGGTGAACACCTCGTCGTCCGGGTCGTCGGCGAGAAACACGGTCGGGCGGACGAACCAGCCCTCGCTGTCGTCGAGCTGGCCGCCCGCCACCAGCGTCATGCCGGATAACGATTTCGCCCGCTCGATCGCGTCGCGCAACCGGCCGAACGAACGACCGTCGATGACCGCGCCCAGGAAATTGGAGAAGTCCGTGACGTCGCCCATCGGCAGCGCGTCGACCTGCGCGACGAAGTCGGGCTCCAACCGCCGCCACACCGAGCGGGGGACGTAGGCGCGCGAAGCCGCCGAGCATTTCTGCCCCTGGTATTCGAAGGCGCCGCGGATCAACGCCGTGCGCAGCACGTCGACGTCCGCCGACATGTGGGCGATCACGAAATCCTTGCCGCCGGTCTCGCCGACGACGCGCGGGTAACCGCTATAGCGCGACACATTCTCCCCGACGCCTCGCCACAGCCGCTGGAAGGTCGCGGTCGACCCGGTGAAGTGGATTCCCGCGAGCCCGCGATGCGGCAACGCGACCTCGGACACCGCCGCACCGCCGCCGGTGACCATCGTGATGACGCCGGGCGGCAACCCGGCCGCGGTCAGCAGCTCCATCAAGAAGTGCGCGGAGTACTGCTGGGTCGGCGACGGCTTCCACACGCAGACGTTCCCCATGAGCGCGGGGGCGGTCGGCAGGTTTCCGGCGATCGAGGTGAAGTTGAACGGCGTGATCGCGAGGACGAAGCCCTCCAGGGGCCGGTGGTCGAGCCGGTTCCAGGTGCCGAGCGACGAGATCGGCTGCTCGGCGAGGATCCGCCGGGCGAAGTGGACGTTGAACCGCCAGAAGTCGGCCAGCTCGCACGCCGCGTCAATCTCCGCTTGGTAGCAGGTCTTGCTCTGGCCGAGCATCGTCGCCGCGTTGACGGTGTCGCGCCATGGGCCGGTGAGCAGGTCGGCTGCCTTCAAGAAAATCGCCGCGCGATCGTCGAAGGACAGGTCGCGCCACCCCGGCGCGGCCGCGAGCGAGGTCTCGATCGCCTCGCTCACGTCGTCGCGTGTCGACTCGGCCAGCGTGCCGAGCACGGCGGTTCGACGGTGCGGTTGGACGACGTCGACCCGCTCACCGCCGCCCATGCGCCGACGCTGCCCGAGGGCGAGGGTGAGGTCGATGCGCTCGGAGGCGAGTTCTTTGAGGCGGCTTTCCAGTCTCGAGCGCTCAGCGCTGCCCGGGGCGTACCCCAGGGCCGGCTCGTTCGTCGGGCTCGGAACCGTGGTGACGGCGTCCATGCGTGGTGCTCCTGGCGTCGGCTCGCTTGCGGGATCTCTGCTTGCGTGGGCGACTTGCTGCAGGCGATTGTTGACCCGCCCGGTGAGGCGGCTCGTATCCCATCCTGGCATGCCTATCGCCGCGACGCGCGCGCAGCTGAGCAAGATCCGCCGGCGGGTCGCCTGGCCGACCCCTCCCGCCGACGCGGCTAGCCGCCGACGATCGCGTCGAGCGCGTCCTCCACAGACGATCCGATCGTGTTCACGCCGCCGAACAGCGACCCCTTGGTGAGCGTCGCCTGCGCGCCGCTGACATAGGTGATCACCGTCGTCGGCACGCTCGACGTGTCGACCAGCAGGAGCGGCGCCCCGAGATGCCCGAGCAACCCGCCTCCCGAACGCGCGTCGGGGAACGACCGGCCGGTCGCGAACCCGACCGAGGCAGGCGAGCTGAAGAACCTCGTCGCAACGTCGACCGCGGTTTGGAAGCGGTCGGCGCCGACGATCGCGGTCGCCGACGGGTCGGCCTGTGCGGCGGGACCGCCGACCGCGTAGACCGTTCCGGGATGCGCGCTGAGGTAAGCCGACGTCGCGGGCGGCATCGTCGGCCCGTTCGTCAGCAACACCACCCCGCCTGACTTGGCCGCGGCGACGCCGGCCGACAGCGCGTCGGGGAAGTTGGTTCCGGTCGCGAGCAGCACGGTGCCAGGGTCTCCGAGGGCGTCGGCCACCTTGACCGCTGTGTCGAAGCGGCTTGCGCCGCTGTATCTGGTGACGGTGTAGTTGAGGCCGGTCAACTGGGACGCGACGCTCGCGGGGACGGCGGTGGTTCCGCCGAGCACGTAGACGGTCCCTCCCGGCGCTAAGACACGCTGGATTTCGGCGAGGGTGGCCGTGGGCAGTAATGCGCCCGCGGTCAACAGCAACGGCGCGTTCTTCGCCGCGGCTAGCGGGGCGCCGACCAGGGCGTCCGGGTAGTCGTCGCCACGCGCGAGGACGACGGCGCCGGCGGCGCCGGTCGGGAACTCCGCCTTCGACACGGCGACCGCGGTGCCGAAGCGATCGGTCCCGGCGAGCCTGGTCACCGACTTGGTCAGCGCCCGGGTGATGACCGACACGGTGCTGTCACCGCGGTTGACGACGTAGGCGGTGTGCGTCGACGCGTCGACCGCGATGTCGTCCGGGTTAACTCCGACCGGCACCGTCGCGACGACGTTGTTCGTGACGCCGTCGATGACCGAGACGCTGTTTGAGTCGGTGTTCGCGACGTAGACGACGTTGGTGTTGGAGTCGACCGCGACGCCGGTCGGGTTGGCGCCGACCCGCACGCCGGCCGTCACAATCTTGGCCGACTCGTCGTATACGGAGACCGCACCCACGGTCTTGCTGGCGTTCGAGATGTACGCCTTGTGCGTCGTAGAGTTCACCGCGACACCGCCATTGCCGGGAGCCGCGAAGAAGCTTCCACTGAACGACGACGGCGCGGTGAAGGTCTCGGTGCGCATCAGGTCGGAGCAACAGGCGGCCGCGAACGCCTCGTGCGTGCCGCTGTCAACCGCGACCTGGCGGAAGACCTCCGACGTCGGCCCGCCGCCGCCCCCTGCGATGAGTTTCTGCTGTTGTTCGTCGATCACGCCAATGTCAATGTTGGCCGGCACCGGTTTGTCTGTGCCGGCCGCATAGAGTAAATGGGCCGCTGGATCGACGCCCAGCGCGTCGACGTATTGGCCTTGCAGCGTGATCGTCGACGTCACGGTGTTGGTCGCGCTGTTGATCACCGAAATCGTGCCGTTACCGCGATTTCCCACAAAAACCGTCGGCGGCGGCTGCAGAACGGGCGTCGGCACGATTGCTGGCGTAGCCGCAGCCGCCTGCTTCACAGGAGCCGTCGGCACGGTGTCGATAGCGACACTCGTCGGCTGCGACCCGACCGCGATCGACCCGACCACGGAGTTCGCGCTCGTGTCGACCACGTAGACCCGGCCCTCGATCGAGCTTGGAACATACGCGCGATGTGTTCGCGCGTCGACCGCGATGCCTCCGCCGCTGCCCTCCGCACCGACCGGCACGGTCGCCGACACCGCGTACGTCGTCGCGGCGTGGGCGGGTGGCGAGAAGGCCGGCGCGACGGCGGCTCCCGATGCGACAACGGCCAGGCCGGCGGCCATGACAGCGATGCGGCTGGCTTTCGCCGGCAGCGCATACCGAAATCGAGCCATTCCCGACCACCCCCACGCTCGCACGGCTTTCGCAGCCGTGAACGGCGATCAACTTATACGCGAACGCCGCCGTTGGGAATACCTCGTTTTTTGGCTTCCGCACCTAATACCGAACACCGGGTCGAGCGCATCGTCAGACGATTAGCGCTCCGATTTCCTGCGTCGCGTACCACTGCAGCTCGTGGTCGTCCAAGCCGTCGACGGTGAACCGGGCGTCGTCGTCGCCGGCGTCGGCGGCCTCGACCAGCCGGGCCGCGGCCTCGACGTCCGTGGCGGCCGACGGATCATCGACCTGCACGGCCGCGACCGCCTCCAGCAAGACAGCAGCCCCGACGCGCACTGCGGCGACGTCGATGTGCGGCGCCGCGACGACATCGGCGTCCGAGATATCAACAGCGAGGACGACGCGGCGCTGCGCGCCGACCAGTCCGGACGACGCAATAACGCGAAGCGAGGCGCGCGCCGCATGAGTGAGCGCGACGTACTCGAGCTCTTCGAGGTCGCCTTCGCGATACCACTCGCGCAGGCCGGCGGTCACGGCGAAGCCGACACTGCCCGCGTCGGCCACCGGCACCCGGATGTCGGCGGGCCGGCCTGCGGCGTCGACCCGCACCCGGCCCGACAAATCGGGCATCGTGGTCGGGAGGTACACGCGCACGTGGCACATGCTCCCACGCTCTAGGCGCGCGAATCGAACGCTGCGGGGCGCGCGAATCGAAAACTGCGATCAGAGGCTCAGGCCCACGTGAAATGAGCCGAAGCACCTAATGGCGCCCGGTTGCCCTGAGCGGCGCCGCGCGGCGCAGTGGCCGCGCCGGACTAGGCGATTCGACGGAGCGAACATGTCAGGTGTCACTGCGGTGCGGCCCTCATCGACCGCGACGGCGCGTCCCTGGCGCGACCGGTCGTTGGCCTTCAAGATCAACGCCGCGGTGCTGGTCGCCGTCGCGACGGCTGGCGCGATCGCGGGTGTGGCGCTGAGCTCGATCGGCTCGATGGCCGACCACGCCAAAGCCGCTCGCGAGACCGGCGTCTCGTCGACCGCGCACTCCGACATGTCGGCCGTGCTGCACGAGCAGAGCGTCGCCACCCGCAACGTTCTCCTGATCCTGTTCATCGGAATCGCCATCGCGCTGTTCATCGGCTGGCGGGTCGCGCGCAGCGTGCGCACCGACGTCAACAAGGTCGTCAATGTGGCCGAGGGCTTGGCGAGCGGTGATCTGACCCGCAGCGCGCGGATCGACAGCGTCGACGAGATCGGCCGGTTGGCCAGCGCGCTCGACCGCGCCTCGGCCCAGTTGCGACAAGACTTCTCATCGGTCAACACCAACGCCGCCACGCTCGCGTCGGCGTCCGTCGAACTCACCAACGCGGCGAGCGCGCTGGCGAACTCCGCCGAGGCCGCCTCCAGCGAGGCGAACGCGTCAGCCGACACCGCGACCGCCGTCACCTCGCACGTGCAGGCGGTGGCGACCGGCGGCCAGGAGATGGGCAGCTCGATCCGCGAGATAAGCGTGAACGCGAGCGAGGCCACCCGGGTCGCCGCGCAGGCCGTCACCGTCGCCGCGTCGACCAACGACATGGTGACCCGGCTCGGTGAGTCGTCGTCGCAGATCGGCCAGGTCGTGAAGGTCATCACCTCGATCGCCCAGCAGACCAACCTGCTGGCGTTGAACGCGACGATCGAGGCCGCGCGCGCCGGTGAGGCGGGCAAAGGCTTCGCGGTCGTCGCCGGTGAGGTGAAGGACCTCGCGCAAGAGACCGCGAAAGCCACCGAGGACATCGCGCATCGGGTCGACGCGATTCAGGGCGACACCGCAGCGGCCGTCGCGGCGATCAGCGAGATCAGCTCGATCATCGAGCGCATCAACGAGATCCAGACCGTCATCGCGTCGGCCGTCGAAGAGCAGACGGCGACCACGAACGAGATGAACCGCAGCATTGACGAAGCCGCGAGCGGCGCACACGAGATCGCGGGCCGCATCACGCAGGTCGCCCGCGCCACACAGCAAACCGCCGGCACGGTCGGCAGCGCCCGACACGCCGCCGAGGAACTCGCCCGGATGTCGGGCCAGCTTCAGCAGGTCGTCGCCCGCTTCAAGTTCTAGTCGCGACGACCCTCACCGCGCGTGGCGGAGCAACTGCCGCGACTTGCGCCGCCGTCCGACCGAGGTTGAACCGAGACCGGCCACCTGCGCGACGAGCGGCAGCATCGCGAGCCGCGCAGGGGAATCCGACGCGACCTCCGCGATCGACCGGCCGCCGGCGATCGCGCGGTCGAACCCGGCCTGGTCGTATGGAACGAAGGTGACGTTCTCGACGCCCGCGTAGCGCGATAACGCTTGGGCGATCTGCTCCTTCGGCTCCCCGTTGATCGGACCTTTGCGCACCCGGTTGACAACGACGTGCGGGCGGCAGTCGGGCAGTACCTCGGCCAATTCGGTGAGCCCGCGCACCAAGCGCTGCAGCCCGACCGGATCGGCGGTGCCTACCGCGACGACGTGATCGGCTTCGGCGAGTGTGGCGAGCGTCGCGCCGTTGCGACGGGGAGCCGCGGTGTCGTAGCTCAACTCCTCGTCTTGTTCCAGACAAAATCCACAATCGACGACGGTGAGCGCCGCGAGTCGGCGGGCCAACGCGTAGACGGCGGACAGCCCCGACGGGCGCAACTCTGGCCACCGGTCGGCACGCGCGATGCCGGTCAGGACCCGAAGTTGAGGGGAAACCACGCGCGCCAATTTGGCCAACGCGATGACGTCGAGGTTGCCCGCGTTGGCCTGCCGCACCGCAGCCGCGAGTCCCGGCGACTCGTCGAGCAACCCGAGCGCCTGAGCGATGACGGCGCCGTAAACATCGGCGTCGGCCAACAAGGTGTTGACGCCAAGTCGCGCGGCCTCGGTCGCGAGGGTGACCGCGAGCGTGGTGCGCCCCGGCGCGCCGGTCGGTCCCCACACGGCGACAAGCCGGCCCTCACAGGGCGATTCCGCGGACAGCTCCTCGGCGTCCTTGGCGTCCTCGGCGGCCGCGGCGGCCGCGGCGTCCTCGGTGGCCGTCAGCCGCGGCAGCGCGGCGCGCGGGTCGGCATAACCGAGATGCAGCGAGTCGATGTCCGCGACAAGCCCGTCGGCGACCGATGCGGTGACCGCCGCCGAGATTGCTTGTGGACCGGCGGTCACGGCTAACACGTGTCGGACACCCAGCT
>JAICLV010000087.1 GCA_025925185.1 Acidothermaceae bacterium | reverse complement strand
TGCCGCTCGTCGACGGGCACGGCAACTTCGGGTCGCTCGGGGGCGACGACCCGCCGGCGGCGATGCGCTACACCGAGTGCCGCCCCGAGTCGGTGGCCGAGCTGATGACCGACGGGTTGAACGAGGACGTCGTCGACTTCCAGCCCAACTACGACGGCCAGGAGAACGAGCCGTCGGTCTTGCCGTCGGCGTTTCCCAACCTGCTAGTCAACGGCACGTCGGGCATCGCGGTCGGCATGGCGACCAACATGGCGCCGCACAACCTGGTCGAGGTCACCTCTGCGGTGCGGCACCTCATCAAGAAGCCGGATGCCACGCTCGACGACCTGATGAGGTTCGTGCCCGGCCCCGACCTCCCCACCGGCGGCAAAATCGTCGGCTTGGACGGCGTTCGCGACGCGTACGAGACCGGCCGGGGCACCTTCCGCATTCGGGCGACCGCGAAGGTCACCGACGTGAAGGCGCGCCGGCGCGGCATCGTCGTCACTGAATTGCCTTACGGGGTGGGGCCGGAGAAAGTCATCGGCAAGATCAAAGACCTCGTGCAGGGCAAGAAGCTGCAGGGCATCTCCGACGTCCGCGACCTCACCGACCGAGAGCATGGGCTGCAACTCGTGATCGAGGTGAAGAACGGCTTCAACGCCGAGGCGATCCTCGATCAGCTCTACAAGCTCACGCCGATGGAAGACAGCTTCGGCATCAACAACGTCGCGTTGGTCGACGGCCAGCCATTGACGTTGGGCCTCAAGGAATTGCTCGAGGTCTACGTCGACCACCGGTTCGAGGTGGTGCGCCGGCGCTCGCTGTTCCGTCGCCGTCGGCGTCAGGACCAGTTGCACCTGGTCGAGGGCCGACTCATCGCGATCCTCGACATCGACGAGGTGATCGCGGTCATCCGCTCCAGCGACGACACCGCGTCGGCGCGGGCGCGGTTGATGGAGGTGTTCGACCTGAGCGAGATCCAGGCGAATGACATCCTCGACCTGCCGCTTCGGCGGTTGACGAAGTTCTCGCGCATCGAGTTGGAGAAGGAGCGCGACGAGCTCACCCGCGAAATCGCCGAGCTGACCGAGATTTTGGAGTCGGACGAGCGGCTGCGCGGCGTCGTCTCGGACGAGTTGGCCGAGGTGGCGAAGAAGTACGGCACGCCGCGGCGCACCGTTTTGCTTGAGTCGGCCGGCGTTCCTGCGGCGGCCGTGCCATTGGAGGTCACCGACGACCCGTGCCTGGTTGTGTTGTCGGCGACCGGCCTGCTCGCACGGACCACGTCGTCCGACCCGTTGCCGGTCGGCGGCGAGCGGGCGCGGCACGACGTGATCGCGTCGTCCGTCGTGTCAACGGCGCGCGGAGTCGTGGGAGTGGTGACGTCGCACGGGCGGATGCTGCGGCTCTCCGTGCTCGAGCTACCCGCGCTGCCATCGACGGCCGGCACAATGTCGCTGGCCGGCGGCGCGCCCGTTTCGGAGTTCCTCGACCTTGAGAAGAATGAGAGAGTGCTTGCGCTGTCGACACTGTCCGAGTCGTCGGTCGGTGTCGCGCTGGGCACGTCGTCAGGAGTGGTGAAACGGGTGGTGCCCGACTACCCGTCGAACAAGGACGCCTTCGAGCTCATCGGCTTGAAGGGCGGCGACGTCGTGGTCGGCGCCGCCGAGTTGGCGACCGGTGACGAAGACCTGGTGTTCATCACGTCCGACGCGCAGCTGCTACGGTTCGACGCCGCGTCGGTGCGGCCGCAGGGCCGCGCGGCAGGCGGCATGGCGGGTGTCCGGCTGGCTCCCGACGCGCAGGTGGTCTCGTTCGGCGCGGTCAACGCCTTCAGCGACAACGTGGTCGTGACCATCGCCGGATCGTCGTCCGCCTTGCCCGGCACAGACGCCGGCACGGTGAAAGTCGCACCCTACTCCGAATACCCGGCTAAGGGGCGGGCGACCGGTGGGGTGCGCTGCCACCGGTTCCTGCGCGGCGAGGACACCCTGCTGCTCGCCTGGGCAGGTGCGCGACCGGCGAAGGCGTGCGCGGCGTCCGGTGTGGCAGTCGACCTGCCCGCCGCGACCGGGAAGCGCGACGGCTCGGGAGCACCGCTCTCGGCACCGGTGGCGGCGATCGGGAGCTGAGGCATGTCTTTTAGAAGCGCGGCGATCTCGCTGTACGCGCGGGTGCTCAGGCGCACCGTGCTTGGCGGGCCGCTGCCGCGTCACGTCGCCCTCATCATGGACGGAAACCGTCGCTGGGCGCGCGAAAACGGGCATGCGAACCCAAGCGTTGGCCATCGCTACGGAGCCGAGCACGTCGACGACGTTCTCGAGTGGTGCGCGGATCTCGGCATCGACCATGTCACGGTTTGGGTCGCGTCTGCCGACAATCTCGCGAAGCGCCCGGCCGACGAGGTGGCGTTCCTCATGGAGGTCGCCGAGGATGTCATCGCGGCGCGGGTGTCTCGGCGAACGAGCCGGTGGCAGCTTCATCTCGCCGGCAATCTCGACCTGCTACCGGGTTCGACCGCTAAGGCCCTGAAGGAAGCCGCCACAGCCACTCTCGACAAGCCAGTGGTCGGGCATCTGACGGTGGCGATCGGCTATGACGGTAGGGGCGAGATCCTCGATGCCGTTCGGTCGATTCTCCTCGAGGCCGCGCATCGCGAGGGCGCGTCGATCGACGAGATCGCCGACTCGTTGACGATCGACGCCATCTCCGCCCACCTCTACAACCCCACGCTGCCCGAGCCCGACCTCATCATCCGCACCAGCGGCGAACTGCGCCTGTCCGATTTCATGCTCTGGCAGGGAGTCGAGGCCGAACTACATTTCTGCGACGTCTACTGGCCGGGCTTTCGCAAGATTGACTTCCTGCGCGCGCTGCGGGCCTACGCCACGCGCCGGCGGGCTGCCTAGCCGCCGCTTCGCGCATCCAGCGCCTGGGCGACGTCCGCGATGAGGTCTTCGGTGTCTTCGCAGCCGCAGCTGAATCTGATGAATCCGGGTGCGACGTCGTCGCCGCCCCAGCGTGCCCGCCGTTCGGCGGTGCTGTGCAGGCCGCCGAAGCTGGTGGCGGTGGCGACAATGCTGAGCGCGGCGAGAAACCCGTCGGCGGCAGCCGCGTCGGCCAAGGTGAAAGAGACCAACCCCGGCGGACGACGCATCTGTCGTAGCGCGATCTGATGTGCGGGGTGGGCGGGGAGCCACGGATACCGGACGTCGCTCACCGCAGGGTGGGCGCTGAGCATCTCGGCGAGCGCGAGCGCGTTCGTCGCTTGGCGCTGCAGCCGGAGGTCGAGCGTCATCAACGACCGATGCGCTAGCCAGGTCTCGAACACGCCCGGAATCGCACCGGTGCTCGACCGCCAGGTGCGGATGGTGGCGGCCACCTCGGGATCGCGGCAGGCGACGTGGCCGAGGATGAGGTCGCTGTGGCCGGTGAGCGCCTTCGTGTCGCTCGCGACGGAGTAGTCGGCGCCGAGCTCGAGCGGTTGCTGGCCGAGCGGCGTCGCGGTGGTGTTGTCGACGGCGACGCGCGCGCCATGCTGGTGCGCGCGGTCGGCGACCGCCGCGATGTCGCACACATCGAGCTTGGGGTTGCTTGGGCTTTCGAGCCACACCAACGCGGCGCCCTCAACGTTCTCAGCGAGCTGGTGCAGCGGCACCAACCGGGCTTTCACGCCGATGTCGGTCAGCAACCCTTCGGCGAGCCGACGGGTGGCGTAATAGCAGTCGTCGGCCATGACCAGCGTGTCACCGGCACGCAGCGCCGTGAGCAAAACCGCCGACACCGCCGCGATTCCGGAGGCGAACGCGACAGCCTCCCCGCCTTCGAGCTCGCCG
Source organism: Acidothermaceae bacterium (assembly GCA_025925185.1). Next base: position 6,529 of record JAICLV010000087.1, on the reverse strand, counting down.
AGAGCAGCCTCCCACGCCGTCCACGTCGGGTTGGTGAGCCGACCGTATTGGTACAGGCCGGCCGGCTCGCCGGCGAGGCGGTAGGTCGACGCGAGGACCGGGCTGCTGACCAGCGGCGTGCCGTCGGGTCCGTCGGGCATGCCAGCGTGGATCGCGCGAGTGCCGTCACCCAGTTCCATGCGCGCCAGTCTGCCGTACCCGCCGCTTAGGTCCTGGTGCGCCGTCGATGCCCGACGCCCGGGTGCCACGACTCGATGACAAGCTGGCCGTCGCCGAGGTAGGTCAGCGCGACCTCCGCGATGTCGACCTCGAATCCCCCGCCGTCATCGTCGGACCGCGCGATCGCCCGCCCGCTCAGCTTCGCCTCGCCGGCCCAGGCGCTGTTGTCGCCCTCAGGCGGGTCGACGCTCGGGCTGTGGAACGCGACCCGAGGGTCGCGCCGCAGGTCGAGCGCTTTCATCGAGCCGTCCATCATGCCGAGCGTGACGCGCTCGTCGTCGAACTGCATTTCGATGCCGCTGATGCGCGGCGATCCGTCGCGCCGAATCGTCGCCATCGTTTTGTGCTTGCGCGCGTCGAACAGCGCCCGTACCCGCGCCGCGAACTCCGGCGCATCATTTCGAACTTCACTCCACGTCGCCATGTGACTCAGTCTGCTGGCGACCACCGACGATCGAGCTCCCCGCCGGCTACGGGTCGTCGAGCTGTCTGGTCTTGAACCTGCTGTGCAGTCGTGGCGTGCGGCGGGCGTCGATCCAGGTGGGTGGGGTGAACCAGGGCTTACCGTCGAGAAGCTCGATGAGCCAGCCATCGCGATGGACGATGGCGTGATGACGGCCGCACAGCAAAACTCCGTTGTCGGCGCACGTGTGGCCGCCGTCGGCCCAGTGTTTGCGGTGATGAACGTCGCACCAGGCGGGCGGGCGTTCGCAGCCGGGCATCGCGCAGCCTTGGTCTCGGGCTTCGACCGCCCGGCGGATCGCTATCGGCCAGCATCGGGTGGCCCGGCCGACGTCGAGTGGCTCCCCGGCCGAGCCGAGCACGACCGGGATTACCTTCGCGTCGCACGCCAAGCGCCGGGTGGCCTCGGCTGACAGCACCGCGCCGTGGTCGAGCACCCCCGGCAATTGGCCGAGCTCGCCGCGCAGCGCCTCGAGGCTGATCGTGACGTTGACGTGCGGCGGCTCGCCGCTGCGCCACGGCGCGTTCGGGTGGGCGCCCGCCGCCTGGCACACCTGCACGAACGCCTCGGCATAACGCGTCTCGGCGGCGCGCATATCAGGGACGCCGTCGGCCGCAGGCCGGGGCGCGGCGTACGCGTCGAGCACCGGCAGGATGCGCGCCGCCGCCTCGACCCCGTAGCTGCCGGTGAAGCTGATCCCGCCGTCGTGGCGTAACACCAGCCGGAACCGGTCGCGCTCGGCGGCGCGCGCCTCCCGGCGGGCCAGCTCGTCGGGCGCGAACCGGTGGGTGATCTCCATCGCCCGCCGAGACACCGCCGCGGTTCCCTCCTCGGCCGCGACATCCACCAGCAGTTGCTCCACCGGCGAGGTGAGCCGAGCCGGCAGCTGGGGCGGCAGCGACGCCATCGCCGTGCACACCGCCGCAGCGCCGGACTGGCTGATCTCCCCCGCTGCGAACGCCTCACGCGCGACCGGCAATCCGCCGAGGGCCGCGTGCAGCCACAGCCGCTCCTTGGTCGCCCGTGGCGCGACATCGGCGCGCGCCCGCAACAACGCTGGCAGCGAGGTGGCGCCCTCGTGCTCGGCCACCCCCGAGCTTTCCGCCTGCGCCGCCAAATCGACCCGGGCGGCGTCCAGCCGCCGCGCCACCACCTCGACGTCGACCAGCAGCCGGGCCAGCTCGCCGGCCGGCAGCGACCACGCGTTGGCCGCGGCGAGCGCGTCAAGGCATGCCACCATCCCGGCGACCGCCTCGGCCGCCGGGTGGTCGAACGTGACACCACTCCCTGACATGCGGGCCACGCTAGGCCAGCCCACCGACAAAACCACGGCGACCCAGTGGGCTAGGAATACCTGTGAATTAAGGAAAGAATGGCTGTGGACAACCACCGGCCCTGAGTCGGATTGCGACTCAACGCACACAGACCAGCGACGTCCGACAGGCGCGTGTCATCCTTTTCGGCGGCTCGCGCGTCATGAAAGCAAGTCACAGACAACGGAGGAGCTCGATGCCGACCAGGCGGACCTTCCTGCTCGGCGGCCTCGGCGCAGCCGCCCTAGCGATTGTGGGCGGATATGCGGGCGTCGAAGAAGGCGTTCTTCCCGGCCGCATCAGGCTCGCCGAACTCACGAGGCAGTGCGACGTCGACGCAACTCCCCCAGCGGCCGGCGCGCCGGTCGAATCGGGCAGCTTCGCGTCGTCCGCGAGAAAGACGACGGTGGGCTGGTCGCTGGCGGTTCCTCCCAACACACCGGGCGACAACCTGCCCGTCGTTCTGGTGTTGCATGGCCGCGGCGGAAACCATGAAACGGCATTCAAAGACCTCAGGCTGCATGATTTTCTCGCCGCCCACACCAAGAGTGGCGGCACGCCCTTCGCCCTGGCCAGCGTTGACGGCGGCGACAACACCTACTGGCATCCGCGCGGCCGCGGCGACGATCCGACCTCGATGATCACCGACGAATTCCTCCCACTACTCAAACAACGTGGTTTCAACGCCAGCCGCATCGGCGTGCTCGGATGGTCGATGGGCGGCTACGGGGCGCTGCTGCTCGCCCGCGAGTCGCATCGGAAGAACCTTAAAAACACGGACGTCGCCGCTGCTGCGGCCGGCAGCCCGGCGCTGTTCACCAGCTACAAGTCAAGCGCACACGGCGCGTTTGACGACGCCGGCGACTTCGCGCGTTACGGCGACCTGACCAACCAACCCGACGTCGGCGCCACACCGCTGTACGTCTCGTGTGGCAAGGACGACGCGTTCACCGACGCCACGAAGACGTACCGCGCCAACGTGACTCCGACGCCACGAGGCGAGATCAGCAAGGGCTGCCACACCGAGGGTTATTGGCGCTCACTAGCCGCCGAGCAACTTGCCTTCCTCGGCGAGCAGCTGTCGTAACCCTTAGACGTCGATGCGCGCGCGGTCGAGCAGCACAGCGGAGTCGACGATGAACTCCTTGCGCGGCGCGACGTCGTTGCCCATCAGTAGCTCGAACGCCGACTCGGCGGCAGCCGCGTCGTCCAAGCGAATTCGCCGCAGCACGCGGTGCGCGGGGTCCATCGTGGTCTCGGCGAGTTGGTCGGCGTCCATCTCGCCAAGTCCCTTGTAGCGCTGCGGGGTCTTGTACTTCTTGCCCTTCTTCTCGAGGTCGAGCAAGAGGCGGCGCATCTCGGCGTCGGTGTACGTATAGACCGGTTCCTTCTGCCCCGAGATCTCGATGCGGTGCAACGGCGGCACCGCGGCGAAAACACGTCCGGCGTCGAGCAACGGCTTCATGTACCGGAAGAAGAGCGTGAGCAGGAGACAGCGGATGTGCGCGCCGTCGACGTCGGCGTCGGTCATGATGATGACCTTGCCGTAACGGGCGGACTCGACGTCGAACGTGCGACCGGAGCCGGCGCCGATCACCTGGATGATCGAGGCGCACTCGGCGTTGTTGAGCATGTCGCCGACGCCGGCCTTCTGCACGTTCAGGATCTTGCCGCGGATGGGCAGCAGCGCCTGGAACTCCGACTTACGCGCCAATTTCGCGGTGCCTAAGGCGGAATCGCCCTCGACGATGAAGAGCTCGGTGCGGTCGACGTCTTCGCTACGGCAGTCGGCGAGCTTCGCCGGCAGCGACGACGACTCCAACGCGTTCTTGCGCCGCTGCGCCTCTTTGTGCGCACGCGCAGCCAACCGGGTCTTTGACGCCGCCGCGATCTTTTCCAGCACCGCGCGCGCCTGCTGCTTCTCACCGCGCTTGGAGCTGGTCAGGAAATCCTTGAGTGTTCGCGAAATCACGTCGTACACGATTTTCGAGGCGGCGGGTGTGCCGAGCACTTCCTTGGTCTGGCCCTCGAACTGCGGCTCGGCCAACCGCACCGTGACAACGGCGGTCAAGCCCTCCAGCGCGTCGTCCTTGATGACGGGGTCGTCGTTCACCTTCAGCAGCTTCACCGAACGCAACTGGTCGTTCAGCACCTTCACCAACGCGCGCTCGAAACCGACGACGTGCGTGCCGCCCTTGGGCGTCGTGATGATGTTCACGAACGAACGAACAGTCGTGTCGTAGCCGGTGCCCCAACGCAACGCGACGTCGACGTCGAGGTCGCGCCGGACGTCGGTCGGTGTCATGTGGCCGAGATCGTCGAGCATCGGCACGGTCTCTTCGAACGACCCAGAGCCCCGCAACCGGAGCGTGTCGGTGATGCCCGGGTCGGACGAGAGGTAGTCGACGAAGTCGCCAATGCCTCCCGCGTAGGAAAAACTCTGCTCACGCGGCAGCTCGGCGTCGGTGCCGCGCGCCTTGTCGGAGCGGGCGTCAACGATCGAAATCGCCAGGCCCGGCACCAAAAATGCGGTCTGCCGGGCGCGCTCAACCAGACTCGCCAAGTCGATGACGGCGTCCTTGGTGAAGATCTGCTTGTCGGGCCAGAACCGCACCCGCGTGCCGGTGACTTTCTTCGCCACCCGCTTCACCTTGGTCAGCCCGGACTTCTCCGCGAACTTGGAATCCGGCCCAGCGCCTCCGAACTCGCCCGGCTTGCCGCGACGAAAACTCATCGCGTAGGTGCCACCGTCACGGTCGACCTCGACGTCCAATCTCGACGACAGCGCGTTGACGACGGACGCGCCGACGCCGTGCAGGCCGCCCGTCGCCGTGTACGAACCGCCGCCGAACTTGCCGCCGGCGTGCAACCGGGTCATCACGACCTCGACGCCCGAGAGTTTCGTTTTCGGCTCGATGTCGACGGGGATGCCACGCCCGTTGTCGCGCACCTCGACCGAGCCGTCGTCGCGCAGTTCGACGTCGATCGCCGTGCAACATCCGACCAGCGCCTCGTCGACCGAGTTGTCGATGATCTCCCACACGCAGTGCATCAGGCCGCGGCCGTCGGTCGAGCCGATGTACATGCCGGGCCGCTTGCGCACCGCCTCCAGACCCTCGAGCACCAGCAGGTGCCGTGCGGTGTAGTCGGAGCGGTCGTCGCCGCTGAAGATCGCGGCGGTCGGGTCGACGCTGGGTTGGGCGGTCACGGACCTCGTGCTTTCTCTCTCGGGTGCCGCCTGCAGGCTACCCAAGCGAGCCGCCACCCGGCGCCGGGGCGCGCCGCCTTTGCGGACAAGCCCTTCACGACACGCCGTCGCGACGCGCCGTCACGACACGCCGTCAGGACGACCCGAGCGCCGCCTGCACCTGCGCAACCAGCTCAGGGGACGCCGAGCCGAGCCGCCCGTCACTTGTCAGCACCCGGTCGCAGCCGCCCAGCTCGAGGTACGCGCCACCGGCGATCACCGCGAACTTCTCCGCCTGCGGGCAACCCGCCGGCAGCGGTTCGGCGCGCGCCGCCTCGCTGACCAGCGTCGCCGCCGCGTTGCCGGTGACCGTCGCGCCCTTCACCAGCTGGCCCACGCCGATGTCGCCGTCCATCGAGCCGACGTCGTACAGACAAACCAGCACGGACGGCGAGGGGGGCGCCGGGTCGGCGATGCTGGAGTGGTCAGCACCCTTCAGGCCCTCTGGGTGGCGGGCGCCCTCCACGGCCACCATGTCCTTCCAGTGTTGATCACAACCCGTCTCGAGCGACTCGGGCGCGCGGGTCTGGGCCACCCGCACCGCGTCAACCGCGCGGTACTCGAGGGCCGCCAGCGCCTTGCCCACGCTCGGCAGGTACTGGCCGCACTCGTCGGTCGGCAACGACGGCTCCAACACCCGACCGTGATCGTCGATCACCGCGAACCACGGCGTGATCGCGAGATAGGCCGCACAAGCGATGTTCGGAGGCGTCGGCTCCGATGGCTTGCGCAGCTCGTCCGCCAGCTGGCTCAGACCGGGCGCGGAGTCGGCCACCTCGGCGAGTTGCACGCTCCACTCACCGAGGCCCGGATAGGCCCGCAGCACCGTCTCGCAGCGCACGACCATCTTGATCGTCGTGTCGGCGGGCAACGCCGCGCGACCCGGCGCGCCGCCGCTCACGTAGGCGTCGTCCGGGCAACTGATCGACACCGTGCCGACCTTCGCGACCGCCTGCTTCCCCGCGGGGGGTGGCGTGTCGCGCGCCGCCGTGGCTGCTGGACCGGACGGCGGGACGAAGATCGCCGGCCCGCTCACCGACGTGTCGGGCGACGACGAAGCCGCGGACGCGGGCCCTGTTGGCGCGACACCGACCGGCCGGTCGCTGGCGGCGCCGGACCCAGTGCCCACCCGAGAGACGGACGCGCAACCCGCGCAGGTGATCACCGCGGCGAACGCTGCCGCGGCCACGACGATCTGTCGCTTCATGCCGGTTGGACGCAGCCGCCAGCCCCGCGGTTGCGTCTGGTTGGTCACGGAAGTGTTGCGCCTCGAACCCCCCCGGGTAC
>JAICLV010000150.1 GCA_025925185.1 Acidothermaceae bacterium | reverse complement strand
GTGACATGGCCCGGATCCCGACCCGCGACCTGCGCGCAGCCGAGCCGTTCAACGCGTTCTTCTTCACGCCTGCGCTGGCCCAGGGCTTCAGCATCTCGTCGCTGTTCTCCACGCACCCGTCGCTGGAGAAGCGGCTTGCCCAGCTCGCCAAGATCTCGGTGGAACTCGGCCAGCCCGTAGCCTGAAAGCTCATGGGGCTGCTGGACACGATTCTGGGTCGCACCAAGCCGGTCAAGCCGGACCTCGATGCGCTGTTTGCCTTGCCGTCTGCGGCGGTGACGCTTGACGCATCGCTGGGCCTGAAACCGACCGGCGTCGGATCGGTCTGCGTCAAGCCGGCCGAGGGTGGCGGGTTCGCCGGGCTCCGCGAGCAGATCGACCAGCTGCTCGCCGCCGACAACGACAAGTACGACGAGACCAAGGACTCGTTCGGCTTCTCCTGGATCACGCGCAGCGGCTCGGGCGACGACCTGTCCGACCTCGTCACCGATCTGCACGCGGTCAACTCGTCACTCGCGGATGCCGGCTTCGGACCGGCGCTGCTCTGCACGATGGTGGTGTTCCGCGACGCGTCGGCGCCGCCGATCGGCCTCGTCTATCTCTACAAGCGCGGCACCTGGTATCCGTTTGCGCCCACGGGCGCCGACCAGCGCGACAACTCGCGGGAGCTCGCCGTACGCGCTGCCCTTGGTGACGACCTCAAGATCGAGCCGGACCTGTCCCGGTGGTTCCCGGTCTGGGGCGCACCCGGGCTATGACATCTGACGCGCTTTGATCCTGCGTCTGCTGGTGGCGGCTGCGACGAAGCCGCTGCCGAGCCCGTTCAACCACCTCGAAGGAACGCTCGCGCACTGGGGCTATCTCGGCGTCGCCGCGTTCATCTTCTTCGAGGACTTCGGTGTGCCACTTCCGGGCGAGACGATGCTGATCGCCGCCGCTTTGTACGCCGGCACCGGGCACCTCAACGTCTACCTCGTCGCGATCATCGCGTTCTGCGCAGCAGTGCTCGGCGACAACGTCGGCTACGCGATCGGCCGCTTCGGCGGACGCGAGCTCGTCGAGCGGTTCGGCAAATACGTCTTACTCACCGGGTCCCGACTCGACCGCGCCGAGGCATTCTTCTCCCGGCACGGCGGCAAGGTCGTCACGATCGCGCGCTTCATCGAAGGGCTGCGACAGCTCAACGGCATCATCGCCGGCATCGCCGACATGCACTGGCTGCGTTTCGTGCTCTTCAACGCGCTCGGCGCCGCGCTATGGGTCGGCGTGTGGACCACGCTTGGCTACGTCGCCGGCAACCACGTCGAGACCGTGGTCCAGTACTTCGGCTACGTCGCGATAGCCATCGGCGTCGTCATCGTGCTGCTGATCGCAAGGCACCTCTATCAGCGCCGCAAGCAAAAGCGCAACGCCGCCGCCTGATCCTCACCCCACTTCGGTATCGCACCGACCAAAATCGCGCCCGATTTGCCGCGTGTCGTGGTCGGTGCGATACCGAAGTCGTGGGGTTAAGCGCCGGGGAGTGCGAGCATCTGGTCCAGCGCGAGCTTCGCGTCGTGCGCGGTCTGCGGGTCGACGGTGATGCGGTTGACCACCTGACCGTCGACGAGTGACTCCAGCGCCCAGACCAGGTGCGGCAGGTCGATGCGGTTCATCGTCGAGCAGAAGCACACCGTCTTGTCGAGGAAGACGATCGTCTTGTCCGGGTGCGCCTTCGCAAGCCGCGAGACGAGGTTGAGCTCGGTGCCGATCGCCCACGCCGATCCAGTTGGCGCCGCCTCGATCGTGCGGATGATGAACTCCGTCGAGCCGACCAGGTCGGCGGCCGTGACGACATCATGCTTGCACTCTGGATGCACCAGCACGTTGACGCCGGGAATGCCTGCGCGCACGTCGTCGACACACTCGCGGCTGAACCGCCCGTGCACCGAACAATGGCCCTTCCAAAGAACCATCGTCGCGTCGCGCAGCTGCTGCGCGGTCAAACCGCCATCGGGTTTACGCGGGTCGTAGACGACACAGTCGTCGAGCGATAACCCAAGCTTTGACACCGCAGTGTTGCGGCCCAGATGCTGGTCCGGCAGGAAGAGCACCTTCTCGCCGCGCGACAAGGCCCAACGCACTGCGACCTCGGCGTTGGACGACGTGCAAATCGTGCCACCGTGCCGCCCCGTGAATGCCTTGATCGCAGCGCTCGAGTTCATGTAGCTCACCGGCACCGTTAGGTCCGCGACGCCCGCGTCGGTGAGCACGTCCCACGCCTCGGCGACTTGCTCAGCGCTCGCCATGTCGGCCATCGAGCAACCGGCGCCGAGATCCGGCAGCACGACCTGCTGCTCGTCGCTGGTCAGAATGTCGGCCGATTCGGCCATGAAGTGCACGCCGCAGAAGACGACGTACGACGCCTGCGGGCGAGCGGCGGCCTCGCGTGCGAGCTTGAACGAGTCGCCGGTGACATCGGCGAACTGGATGACCTCGTCACGTTGGTAGTGATGCCCGAGCACGAACACCGACTCGCCCAGCGCGGCCTTGGCGGCGCGAGCGCGCGCGACGAGCGTCGGATCCGACGGCGCCGGCAGGTCGCCGGGACATATGGTGCCGCGCTCCGACGCAGGGTCGCTCTGGCGGCCCAGCAACAGGAGCGCGAGCGGCGTCGGCTCGACATCGAGTGGAGTCGTCACGTCAATCCCAACAAACGGCAGGCCGGGCTGCTTCCGGCATCAAAGGTTACTGAACCCCACGGGAGGATGCCTGTCATGCGGGTTGTCGTGGCGCCGGATTCGTTCGGCGGCACGCTGACCGCGGTTGAGGCCGCCACCGCGATCGTCGACGGTTGGCGCGAGGTTGCGGGCGCCGATGACCTCGACTCGGTGCCGTTGTCCGACGGAGGACCCGGGTTCGTTGACGTGCTGCACGCCTCGATCGGCGGCCGACTCGTCGAGGTCGACGTGAGCGATCCGCTTGGCCGCCCGGTGCGCGCGCGGTTCCTCGTCAACGGGCAGACGGCGTACGTCGAGTCGGCACAGGCCTGCGGCCTGCACCTGATGCGACCGGACGAGCGCGACCTCAGGAATGCGACGACGCGCGGTGTCGGCCAGCTGCTGCTGGCCGTGGGCAGCGCACCCGTCGAAACCGTCGTGGTCGGGCTCGGCGGGTCCGGCACCAACGACGGCGGCAGGGGAGCGTGGGATGCGCTCGGCGGCGTTGCGCCCGATGCAGCGATCGTCGCGGCGACCGACGTCGACAACCCACTGCTTGGGCCCAACGGCGCGAGCGCGGTCTACGGGCCGCAGAAAGGTGCCGACCGCGCGATGGTGCTGGACCTCGACGACGCCTTGCGCCGGTGGGCGAACGAGATCGAGACGGCGGTCGGCAGGCCCGGGCTGCGGGACGAGCCGGGTGCGGGTGCCGCCGGCGGCCTCGGGTTCGCACTGTTGGCACTCGGCGCGACCCGCGCGTCCGGCTTCGGCGTGATCGCCGAGGCGGTGCAGCTGGAGGCCCGCATCGCGACGGCCGATCTCGTCGTTACCGGCGAAGGGTCGTTCGACGCCCAGTCGTTGCGCGGCAAGGTGCCGACCGGCGTCGCGCGCCTGGCCCAGGCGCACGGCGTGCCCTGCATCGTGCTCGCCGGGCAGGCCGAGGTGGGCCGCCGCGACGCCGCCGCGGCCGGCATCGAGGAGGTCCACTCGGTCGCGGAGACCCTTGGCAGCCTCGACGCGGCCCTTGCGGCGGGAGCCGCCGGAGTGCGCCGAACCGCCGCCAATGTGGCGCGGATGTGGAGCGGCGGGGCCGGGTAGGCCTACCCTGGAACAGACCGGGCCGCGGCCTGGTTGCGACCGATGAACACCGTCTATCACTGGAGTGACCCTTCAATGACCGTCCAGGACACGACCACAGGCGAGACCGCGACCGGCGTCATCCTCACCGACGGCGCGGCTTCGAAGGTCAAGCACCTGCTCGACCAGGAGGGCCGCGACGATCTGGCGCTGCGGATCGCCGTGCAGCCCGGTGGCTGCTCCGGTCTGCGCTACCAGCTGTTCTTCGACGAGCGCTCGCTCGACGGCGACACGCTCGTTGACTTCAGCGGCGTCAAGGTCGTCGTCGACCGCATGAGCGCCCCCTACCTCGGCGGCGCGGTGATCGACTTCGTCGACACGATCGAGAAGCAGGGCTTCACGATCGACAACCCCAACGCGACGGGGTCCTGCGCGTGCGGAGACTCATTCCACTGACCTAGTCAGCACGTTTTGATCAGCCGGGCATCATTCGTTCGGCTTAGTCCGAAATCGTCCTAGTGGGCGATTGGGACTTCGGGCCAGATTCCGGACAATCACTATGTGACCCAGATAACCGTGGCCGTCTGGCATGCGCCGACGTGCCCGGGCTGCCTGGGCACGGGCAACTGCTGGGTGTGCCTCGGAACCGGCTCGCTGGCGGTGCTTGACGCGAAGCCGACGCGTTGCGCGCGCTGTCACGGCTCGGGCCGCTGCGCCGAGGTGCGCCGGCAACCGGTCGGGGCGCTCGATCTGCCGGCCTAGCAGGGCTAGCCGACGTACAGCTCGTAGTCCTCGAGCTGCGTGACGAGCGCGTCCGGAATGTGGATCTCGCGACGCGGAGTCGGCAGCGTCAGGTCGATCACGACACGCGGCTCGGGCTTCGGGACAGGCACGACGGGCACCTGGCGCGCGGCGTCGATGAGCTCCTGCAGGCCGTCGGTCTCGATCACGACAGCGACGCTAGGGATGTACTCGCGGGTAGCCAAGGCTTACCCGGGAGTAGGTTCGCCGGCCCCGTCTTTCCGTCGTTTCGCTAGCGTGGCCCGCCGTGCGCATCGCCGTTACCGGGTCCATCGCGACCGACCACCTGATGACCTTTCCCGGCCGCTTCGCCGAGCAGCTGCTGCCGGACCAGCTCGCCCACCTCTCCGTCTCGTTCCTGGTCACTGACCTCGAGGTACGCCGGGGCGGTGTCGCCGCCAACATCGCCTTCGGGATGGGCGTGCTGGGCCAGCGCCCGCTGCTCGTCGGTGCGGTGGGGCCGGACTTCGGCGACTACCGGGCCTGGCTCGAACGCCACGGCGTCGACGTCGCCGGCGTGCGCGTGTCGGACCTGCGGCACACCGCCCGCTTCGTCTGCACGACTGACGCCGACCTCAACCAGATCGCGTCGTTCTACCCGGGCGCGATGTCGGAGGCGGCCGAGATCGAGCTCGCCGCCTTGGGCCCGCTCGACCTGGTCGTGGTCAGCCCGAACGACCCGGGCGCGATGATGCGGCACACCGAGGAGTGCCGAGCACGGGGCATCGCCTTCGTCGCCGACCCGTCGCAGCAGCTGTCCTCGCTCGACGGCGACCAGGTGCGGGCGCTGGTCGACGGCGCGGACATCCTGATCACCAACGCCTACGAGTCGGCCATGGTCGAGCACAAGACCGGCTGGACGCAGGCCGACGTCGCGGAGCGCGTCCGGGTGCGGGTCACCACGCACGGCGCGGACGGGGTCACCGTCGCCGTCGCGGGCGAGCCCGAGCTGAAGGTGGACGTCGTGCCGCCGCGCGCGATCGCCGACCCGACCGGCGTCGGCGACGCCTTCCGCGGCGGTCTGCTGTCGGCCCGCTCGTGGGGACTCGGCTGGGAGCGATCGGTGCAGGTCGGGGCGCTCCTCGCAACGCTCTGCCTCGAGTCGACCGGTCCGCAGGAGTACGTCTTCGCCCGCGCCGAG
>JAICLV010000159.1 GCA_025925185.1 Acidothermaceae bacterium | reverse complement strand
CGGCGGCACAATAGCGAAGGGGAAACGCCCGGTCCCATTCCGAACCCGGAAGCTAAGCCCTTCAGCGCCGATGGTACTGCCCTGGTGACGGGGTGGGAGAGTAGGACGCCGCCGGACATCTTTCGTGCAAAGGCCTTCCGATTTCTCGGGAGGCCTTTCGCGTTTCACCGAAAGGATCGTCGTGCCACCACCGCCGCGCGGCCGCGACCCCCGACCGCAGCGCGGTCGGGACACCGCACGCACGCCGCGGCCACCAGCCGCCGCCGCGCCGCGGCCGCATGTCCCGCGGGTGCGAGAACCGGAGCTGCCCGACGACGCTCAACCGCGCGATCTGGATCGCGACGCCCGGGCCGGGCTGCGTTCGCTACCGGAGTCACTCGCCGAGAAGGTGGCCCGACACCTGGTCGTCGCCGGACGGCTGATCGACGAGGATCCGCCGCGCGCCCGCGAGCACGCGTGGTTCGCGCGGAAGCTCGCGCCGCGGCTCGCGGTCGTGCGCGAGGCGGCGGGCGTCACCGCCTACGCCAATGGTGACTATGCGGCCGCGCTCGCGGAGCTCCGCGCCGTACGCCGGATGACCGGCGACCCCAGCGGCCTGCCGATCATGGCTGACTGCGAGCGTGGCCTCGGCCGACCCGAACGGGCCCTCGCCCTCGCGCGCGACCCTGACGTCAAGAAGCTGGACGCGGCCGCCAAGGTGGAGCTCGGCATCGTCGTCTCCGGGGCGCGTCGTGACCGGGGCGAGCATGATGCGGCGGTGGTCGCACTGCAGGGCCCTGCCCTCGACAGTGACAAGTTGCAACCCTGGACCACCCGGCTCTGGTACGCCTACGCCGCTGCCCTCCAGGACGCCGGCCGCACCGACGAGGCAATCCGGTGGTTCGAGTCCGTCGCGGCCATCGACGAGGACGAGCAGACCGACGCGGCCGACCGCGCCGCCGCCCTGGGCGGCACCTGAGCATCCACAACCGAGCCATCCCGGCCGGCGTCCACACTTTGCGCGTACGACGACCGACAGCTGCGCCCGATGGCCCAGCGTGGACGCATGCCTGACACTGCTCATCGCAACGAGATCCTGGTCGTCGGCCGTGTGACGTCGACGGCGACGCAACGTGAACTGCCGAGCGGCGACGTGATCCAGACCGTCCGCGTCACGGTCGACCGCGCGGACGAGGACGGCTTCGACGTCGTCAGCTGCACCGCGTGGACAGCGCGACTGCAAAAGACGGTCGAGAGCTGGGCCAGGGGTGACGTGGTCGAGGTCGCCGGTGCACTGCGCAGCCGCTATTGGCGCGCGCCGACCGGCGCACTCGGCAGTGCCTGCGACGTCGAGGTCCGGAAGGCCAAACGGCTTGCCGCTGCGATCACGAGTCCGCGAAAGCCCGAATGAGCAGGCCGGTCGCCGGCTTCGGCACGAACAACGTCGACTTGCGCGGCATCCGGTCGCCCGCGGCCGCCACGGCGGCGACCTCCGTGACCGGAGTCGGGTTCAGCAGCAGTGCGCAACCACCGCTCTCTCGCGCGGCGGCCACCGCGGCCGGCACGTCGTGTCGATAGTCGACGATGTCTTCTCGGTCCTCGAGCTGCCAGACGTCCTTGATCAGGAAGAGGTGCGCGACGGTCACGTCGAGGCTTCGCCAAGCGGCGGACCGATCGCCGGGCAAGGCCGCGTCGAGTTTGGCCGGGTTCGGCTCTGACAGCAGCCACGATGCCGATCCGTCAGTCACGACGAACGCGGTTCCGTCGACACCGGCCTTGGCTAGTGCATCGAGCGCTTCGTCAACCGATCCGCTGAGCGGTCGCACCGTGAAGGCGCCCTCGGCGCGCGCCGCGGCGTCGGCTGCCGACAGCCCGGGGATGACGCGATGGATCGCATGCACCTGGGGTCCGAAGGCCGACCCATCGACGAGGATCGCCAAGCCCAGATCCCAGGCGCCTGCACCAGAGCCGGCCGCATGTCGGTCGGCTTGGTAGCGCTGGAACGTGGCGTAGCGGTGGTGCCCATCAGCGATCACCGCTCGACGCCCGACCAGGTCGGCGGCGACATCAGCCAGCACAGCCGCGTCCGTGACCGCCCACAACCGGTGCGCAATGCCGTCAGACGTGGTCACCTCGACCACCGGCTGACGCGCGTCGACTTCGGCAACGAGCCGTGACGCGGCGCCGCCGCCGTCGCAGACGAGGAAGATCGGTTCAAGGTCGCCTTCGACGGCCTCCATCAATGCCAACCGGTCGGCAACCGGACCGGCCATGGTGTTCTCGTGCGGCAACACGATGCCGTCCTCGGCCGGAGTGAGGCCGAGCGCTCCCACAAGCCCGCGCTGCACGTGACCGTTGCTGCGCTCCTCATAGACGTAAAGCGCCGGCGACTCATCGGGTCGCAAGACGCCGGCACTCCGCCACTCGGCGAGAAGGCGTCGGGCCGCGTCGTACGGCGACCCGTCGTCGGCTCGGGGGAGCGTCAGACGCACCACATTGTGCGGATCGCGCTCCGCCAACTCTTCGCGCTCGGCGTCGTCGATGACGTCGTACGGCGGGGCCAAGACCGACGCAAGGGCAACGCGAGCGGGGTCATAGCGAAGCGCTCTGAAGGGGGCGAGAACCAGTCCATCCGGGCGTGGAATCCCGGCGGCGCCGGTCGTGTTGTGCATGCCGGCGATGCTAGTTGTGCTCGGTCTGGGGCGCGCCGCCGCATGAGCGGGGCCCGACTGCGGCACTCTGAAGTGCATCGAAGGTGGTGTGGGCGGACTTCGACCCCGAGGAGGCGTGCCATGAGTGAAGCAGCAGATGTCGCGCGGCCGGCGGGCGACGTCTACGACTGGTACCGCCGCGGTATGCAGCTGCTGAAGGCGGGCGACGCGGCCGCAGCCGCACAGCTGCTCGAACACGCCGCGCGTGCCGAGCCCGAGGCACGCAGTGTGCGCGAAGGTCTGGCTCGCGCACTTTTCGACTCGGGTCGTTACGAGCGCGCATGCGCGGCGTTCGCTGCCAATGTCGAAGAGAGCCCCGCCGACGATTACGCGCACTTCGGGCTCGGGCTGTCACACGTGCGGATGGGGGAGCTCGACGAAGCCGTCGAACACCTTGCGATCGCGGTAGCGCTGCGTCCTGACAACCACCACTACGGCACGGCGCTGCGCAGTGCCCGCGCCGCGCGCGAACGCGGGTGACGGCTCCGCGCCTCGTCGACCGATACGACGCATTGCTGGTCGACCTCGACGGCGTCGTGCACCTCGGCGACCAGCCGATACCCGCGGCCGGCCCGGCGCTCGACGCGGTGCGCGACGTCGGACGCCGCGTCGTTTTCGTCACCAACAACGCGTCCCGGACCGCCGGCCAGGTCGCCCAATCGCTGCAAGCGATGGGTGTGCACGCCGAGTCCGGCGAGGTGCTGACCTCGTCGATGGCGGCGGCCGACGAGCTAGCCCGGATGTTGCCGGCGGGCGCGACCGTGCTCATTGTCGGCGGCGACGGGTTGCGCGAGCCGGTGGCAGCGGTGGGGCTGCAGCCGACCGCGAGCGCCGACGACGACCCGGCCGCGGTCGTCCAGGGCTGGTCGCCCGACCTCAGCTGGGCTCTCCTCGCCGAGGCGGCGGTCGCCGTCCGCCGCGGTGCTCGCTGGATCGCGACCAACCGCGACGCCACTCTTCCCTCACCGCGCGGGCCGCTGCCCGGCAACGGAGCGATGATCGGCGCGGTCGCGCTCGCGACCGGCCGGCAGCCGGTCGTCATCGGCAAACCGGAGCCCGCCCTGTTCCGATCCGCGACGGCGCTGGCGAAAGCGAATAGCCCCTTGGTCGTAGGTGATCGCCTGGACACCGACATCGCCGGTGCCAACCGCGCCGGGTTGCCGAGCCTGCTCGTGCTCACCGGCGTCAGCACGGCGTTGGACCTGCTCGCCGCTCCCGCCGAAGAGCGCCCTACCTATCTCGGCAAGGATCTGTCGGCGGCTCTGGGACCCGCGGTTGCGCTGGACGGCAACGAGTCGGCCGACGACTCGATCGACCCTCTTCGTCAGACCGTGCGTGACGCCTGGTCCGGGCGACTGAGTCCGGACGCGTACGCCGACGCAGTGCAGAAGCTCGGTCTCGATTGAATCTCGAGACCGACCGCTTGCCTCACAGTCCGAACAGTGACCGGAGCCGCAGCAGGTCGCGCATGCTTGCCGACACCTGCACCCGGCCGCGCAGCCAGGCGTAGAGAAAATCGTCATCACCGTTGGCCAAGGCGACGAGTTCGTCACTGGTCATGACCACGCGCACGTCGGCCTCGGGCTCTTCGGCCTCGGGACCGTCGGCCTTCGTCTCGACGACGTTGTGGACACCGTCGGGATCCAGCTCGCCGACGAACCACCGGTCCAGGTCGGACAGGCGGCAGGCGATGGTGCGCTCCGGGACGTGTCTTGCGCGCAGCTCAGGTGACACCGATGACAGCATCGCGACGAGCTGGTCCACGGCTTTTCTGCACTGCGGGACCGTGGCCATCGCGCCGCGACGCTAGCGCATACGTCGGCGCAGGTCGGATACCGTTCTGGCCGAGCAGGAGGAGCACATGGTTCGCGAAGCACTACGTGGCTACCTGGCGCTGGCGAGCGGCCTGACCGAGGTCACCGCCATGCGGGCACGCGCCGCGGCGAAGGCCCTTGTCGATCAGGGCGAGGCGACCGCCGAGCAGGTGACGGCGCTTGCCGAGGACCTCCTCGCAACGAGTCGCCGCAACCGCGAGTCGATCGCCGTGCTGGTTCGGCACGAGGTGGAGCAGGCCGTGCGCCGGCTCGGCCTCGCCGCCTCGCACGACGTCGAAGACCTGACCCGTCGCGTGCGCGAGCTCGAGCGGGCGGCCCGGGAAACAAAGCAGCAACAGGCCAAGCCGGCCCGTTCGTCGTCGACGAGCCGCGCCCGAAAGACCAGCGGTGAGTGAGCCCCCCGCGGACGAGGTGCCGCAAGCTGAGCCTTCGACCTCCGCGCCCGCGGCAGACCAGGCGGCGGAGCGGCTTCAGGCGATCGACGACGCTCCGCTGGACGAGCATGTCGAGATCTACGAGGACGTGCACCGCCACCTCCAGGAAGGTCTGGCCGAGCTGGACGAGGGCCGACCGTGACGAGGCGCGACAGAGCCGAGCGGTGACGATGGCGACGAAGACGCGCCTGGATGCAGAACTCGTCCGACGCGGCCTGGCCCGCTCCCGTGAGCACGCGCGCGAACTGGTGGATGCCGGCCAAGTACGGATCGGCGGAATCGTTGCGACGAAGCCCGCCACGGGCGTCGGCTCTGACGCCTCCGTCACGGTTGCCGAGGCCGGCGACGGCTACGTCTCGCGCGGCTCGGTGAAGCTTGCCGGGGCGCTCGACGCGCTCG
>JAICLV010000194.1 GCA_025925185.1 Acidothermaceae bacterium | reverse complement strand
TTGTTGACCACCAACACAACCGGCAGCTTCTTCTGCAGCGCCTTGCGCAGCACGAAGCGGGTCTGTGGCAGCGGGCCTTCTGACGCGTCGACCAGCAGCAGCACGCCGTCGACCATCTCCAGGCCGCGCTCGACCTCACCGCCGAAGTCAGCGTGGCCTGGCGTGTCGATGATGTTGATCGTCGCGCCGCCGTGCCGGATCGCGGTGTTCTTGGCGAGGATCGTGATGCCCTTCTCACGCTCGAGATCCATCGAATCCATGACCCGCTCGCGCACGGCGTCGGTCTCTGCTTGGTGCTGCGAGAACGCGCCCGACTGCCAGAGCATCGCGTCGACCAGCGTGGTCTTGCCGTGGTCGACGTGCGCGATGATCGCGACGTTGCGCAAGTCGTCCCTGCGCGCGCGGGCGCGGTCGAGGTCATCGCGGGTTGCGGTGGGCATGAGAGGGCGCTCCAAGTTGAGGTGGGATCAACCCATGGTACGGCGTCCGACCGCGGTCACCGCGACCGCGACGGCCCGACGACCGCCGCAGCTAGAATCCGACGCGATTGCCGAACGTCGGCCACGAGCCGGACGCGAACCCGCGTTCTCTCGGTAAATGAGACGGTGCTCTCACATGGTGGGCAAGAAGTCGGAGTGGGCGACGCGGGCGCGCAGCTTCGGCGCGGTGGCGCGCGAGTACGACCGGGTAAGGCCCACCTACCCCGACGAGTTGGCGGACGACGTGGCCGCCGAGCTGCCAGGGCGCGACGTCGTGGAGGTCGGCGCCGGCACCGGCAAGGCGACGGCCCTGCTCGCCGCACGCGGTTTGCACATCACCTGCATCGAGCCGGACGACGGGATGGCCGCCGTTCTGGCCGAGAATCTCGCGTCCTCGCCGAACATCGAGATCGTCGTCTCGTCCTTCGAGGAGTGGCGGCCGACGCGCCATTATGACGGCCTCTACGCGGCACAATCGTGGCATTGGACCACGCCGGAGCGCCGTTATCGCAACGCGGCCAGAGCATTGCGCGAGGGCGGTCTTCTCGCGTTGTTCTGGAACGGCACCGACTGGGACCGAACGCCGCTCGCCGAGGTCATCGACAACGTGTACCGCCGTCATGGCCTGCTGCGCGACGACCGCCCGAAGCCGTCGCAGGATCCCAATCAGTGGCCGCTCGACGAGCTGCAAACGCTGCAGACCTTCGCCGACGTCGAGGTGCGCACCTACCGGTCGACGGCGATGTACTCGGCCGAAGAGTGGTGCGACTACGCGGCTTCGACCTCCGAGCATCTGATTCTCGACGCTGCCCGCAATGCGGCGTTGCTGGCCGACTTGCGCCGAACACTCGAGCGCGAGGGCGGCGCCGTCGAGATCGCCCGGCACTGCGACTTGTATCTCGCCCGCCGCACGAACGTCCCGGCGTAGGGCGCTCATCGCCACGTGGTCAAAGTGGTGTCGAACGCCTCGATCGCCCGATCGAAGCTTTGCCGGACGTCGCGCGCCATGCCGAACCCGCCTGCCGCCTCAAGGGCGACGTAGCCGTGCAACAACGCCCGCAACGTACGCGTGGCGTCGACCGCGTCTTCGCCATGGATGCCGTAGCCCTCCAGCACCGCGTACACGACGTCGAGCAACTGCCGTGCGGCCAAAGCGCTTTCCTCGTCGTCCGACGACGGAGCCCGCAGCGTCGCGGCGTAGCTGCCCGGATGGGCGTGCGCGTAGTTCCAGTAAGCGTCGGCGAGCGCGCGCAGCGCCGTCGTCCGAGATCTGCCCGCCGTCGCGCGGGTGACGGCGTCGGTCAGCTCGCGCAACGAATGCGCGGCGATCTGGCGCTGCAGGTCGTCAAGCCCGCGAACGTGCTTGTACAAACTGGGGAGCGCGACACCGAGACGTTGCGCGACCGCGGCGAGTGTGAGCTCGGAAAAGCCTGTCTGGTCGGCCAATTCCTTGGCCTGGGCGACGACGACCGAGGGCGACAATCCCGCCCTAGGCACCGAACACCGTCGCCGCGAACGCGACCACCTTCGGGTTGACGACCTCGGGGAACTCCGTCATCGGGTAGTGGCCGGCTCCGTCGACCAGCAGCACATCGCCGCGCAGCCGCTTCGCGACGAAGTCCGCCTCGCCGGCCGGGTCTTTGAAGTCAGGGTCCTTGCTGCCCATCACCACAAGCGTCGGCGCCTTCACCTGCTCGGCGTATGGCTCGACCTCGGCGTGGGTGAGTTGGCCGATCAGCGTCTGGAAGGCCTTCCAACGGCCTGGACGCTTCATGCTGGCGCGCAACGTGCGCTTGTAGTCGGCGAAGTCCGCCGGCTTGCGCGTCTTGTAAAGGCTGGCGTAGTAGGAAATCCAGGCGGCCGGGCCCCAGGGCCGCAGCAACGCCAGGCGCATCAGCGACTCCATCGCCTTGCTCGTCGGCTGGTCGCGGATGAACGCGCCGGTGAGGGCGAGCCCGGCGACGAGGTCGGGCCGCTGCGCGGCCGCCACCACGGACGCCGCCGACGACATCGAGTTCGCGTAGAGCAACGCCGGCCCTCCGAGGCTTTCGACCAGGGCGATCAGGTCGCTGGCGGTGGCGAAGTCCTCAAATCGGTCGAAGGTGGTGTCGCTGTCGCCGTGCCCGCGCAGGTCGACCGTCGCGACGCGATACCCGGCGGCGAGCAGCGACTCGACGTTGAACCGAAAGACCTGCCGAAGGTCGCCCATGCCGGGAGCGCAAACCACGAGGGGGGCGCCGGTCGGCCCGTGCACCTCGTAAGCGATGCGACCCTTGCCGCGGTCGACATACCGGACGACGCCCTGCGGGGCGGCGGCTGCTGCGTTCATCATGACGGCCTTTCCGACGCTGGCTAACTACATTGCCTCAGAAGCTAATGTACTTAGCCACTGCTGTCAAGGGTCCAGTTCAGAACCGCCGTGACCGATTGCACACCGGTCTCGGCTTCGATCTCCGCCGCGCTCGGGCGTAGGTTGTGGTCGCTCGTGCCCACCATCACCGCACTCGCAGGAGCGAATCGCCGATGACCGTTCAGAGCCACGCGCCGACGTCAGACGGAACGCCTGCCGACCGGCGAGTCGGCCGTCGAGCCGCCATCGGGAAGCGCACCCTGCGCTCCGACCGCTGGTGGCTGCAACCCGCCGTCACCTTCGCCGTGCTGTTCTCGTTCGTCGTCTATTCGACGTGGGCCGCGTTCGTCAACGAGGACTACTTCTACGAGCCGTACCTCTCGCCGTTCTACTCACCGTGCCTCGCCGCCGGCTGCGGCACGACGCACGGCTCGCAGGGCGTACCGGAACTCGGCATCTTCGGCCCGTGGTGGGTGATCTCGCCGGCGATCATCATCTTGATCGTGCCGCTCGGCTTCCGACTCACCTGCTACTACTACCGCAAGGCCTACTACCGCGCCTTTTGGCTGTCACCGCCGGCCTGCGCCGTCGGCGAGCCGCACGCGAAGTACAGCGGTGAGACGAAGTTCCCCCTGATCCTGCAGAACATCCACCGGTACTTCTTCTACCTCGGCCTGGTCCTCAACTGCATCCTCACCTACGACGCCGTCATCGCCTTCCGTAACCATGACGGCGAATGGGGGCATGTCGGGCTCGGCACCTTCGTGCTGTTGCTGAACGCCATCTTCTTGTGGGGCTACAGTCTCGGCTGCCACTCCTGCCGCAACATCATCGCCGGGCGGCTCAACCACTTCTCCAAGCACCCGATCCGCTACCGGCTGTGGGGCAAGGTCACCTGGTTCAACCGCTACCACATGCAATTCGCGTGGGTTTCCTTGATCTGGGTCGCACTTTCCGACGTGTACGTGCGACTCGCGGCTTCGGGCACCATCCACGGCGGCTGGGTCTAGAGAGCAGGAGCTGATGACTCATCAACCCGCCGACCCCCTCGGTTCCGCGCCTCGCTGCGCTTCGATGCTCACCTCGGAGGTCGGCTCATGACAGACATCGAGCGGCATTCCTACGACGTCGTCGTCATCGGCGCGGGCGGCGCAGGCTTGCGCGCGGCCATCGGCGCGCACGAGGCCGGGGCGCGCACCGCCGTCGTCTGCAAGTCGTTGTTGGGCAAGGCGCACACCGTCATGGCCGAGGGCGGCATCGCGGCCTCCATGGGCAACGTGTGGCCCGAGGACAACTGGCAGGTGCACTTCCGCGACACGATGCGCGGCGGCAAGATGCTCAACCACTGGCG
>JAICLV010000037.1 GCA_025925185.1 Acidothermaceae bacterium | reverse complement strand
AGCGTTCCGATGTAGCTCTGGCCGCCGAGCTTCTTGCCAGAGGCAACGTCATTCGCATAGGAAGTGACAGCAGTCGCAAGGCCCTTGACCACGCTGCTCAAGAACACCGAGCAGTACTGCTGGGCGCTCTCGCACCCGTCGGTGTCGACCCAGATGACGCTGACCTTGCCACCCGACGCCTGGGCGGCCGCACCGGAACCGAGGCCGGTGCCGCCGGCGACCGGGAAGACGATGTCGGCGCCCTGGGAGATGAACGACTGAGTGATCGAGCGGCCCTTGTTCTGGTCGGTGAAGCTCTGCGCGAACGTGCCGCCCTTCTGGTTCTTCTCATCCCAGCCGAGCACCTGCACGGTCTTGCCCTTTTGCTGGTTGTAGTACTGCACGCCCTCCCAGAAGCCATCCATGTAGATGGTCACCGGCGGGATGTTCAAACCGCCGTAGGTCGCCACCTTGCCGGTCTTCGTCATCGCCGCCGCCAGGTAGCCACCGAGGAAGCCGCCCTGCGCGGTGTTGAACTGGATGCCGTAGTCATTTGGCCCCGCCGACGGAGAGTCGATCTCAGCGAACTGCTGATTCGGGTTGGCCGCCGCCGCCGCCTTCACCGCGTCGGCCATCAGGCCGCCGACCGCGATGACCGAGTCACAGCCCTTGGAGACCTCGGCGGTGAGGGTGGGCGTGTAGTCGTTCTGCGAGTTGGACGCGACGTACGAGATCTGAATGTTCGGGTTGGCCTTGTTGGCGTCTTGCAAGCCCTGCCACGACGACTGGTTGAAGGAGCGGTCGTCGACGCCACCGGTGTCGAGCACCATGCACAGCTTCGCCGACCCGGTCGACGCGGCGCTCGGAGCGCCCGACGGCGCGCTAGCGCTCGACGGCGCGGTGCTTGGGGGGGTGGACGCCGCCGTCGACGTCGACGGGGTGGTGCTCGTCGGGCTGGCTGAGCTCTTCGGTTTGCTGCTGCACGCCGTCATCGCCAGCGCCACGATTCCTATGGCCGCGATGCCCTGCACGGTCTTCTTCACGACGCCTCCGGTGTCGTTCCGCAGATGGACCTATCCCTGAACAATTGGAACCAGCGAACCGGTGGCGTAGTACCCGCCTCTCGATCCCCGGACGCCGTCGCGCGGCCGCCTGCCTGCGAGGCGGCTCCCGCTGTCGTCACCCGGAGATTATGCGCTTGACTGACCTTCTAGCCAAGGACCGCGCAAAGCGTTATGGCGCCGTGATCTGGACGGCGATCCGAGTGATGACCCGAGTGCCGACCCGGGTGCCGACCCGAGTGTCACCCGCGCCTTGCGCCGTGCTCCGCGTCGCGCAAATCGATCTTCTTCTCGAGGGGCGCCTCGCTCTCGACGGGAGCGGCGGTCTGCGTCTGCTGCTGCCGACTCCACGTCGAAGTGAGATCCGACACATAGCGAAATCGCTCGCTCTCGTCAGCGAACCTCGAGCGGCTCAGGGCCAGGATCGACACGAGGAGAACGACCGCTCCGATCGCGGCGATGACGATGACGAGGGTCATGGCGGGTGGGTCCTTTCCTTCTTGCGCGCGTGCGCGCTCCGGCTCCTGCTACCCAGCAGGCTTGCGCGAGACTCCTTCCGGCTCAGTCGGCTGGCTCATAGCTCCCCCACACCTCACGCAGCGCCGCACAAATCTCGCCCACCGTCGCATGAGCGGCAAGCGCGGATTTGATCGGTGGCAGCACATTGCGCTCGCCGGCGGCGGCCACCCGGACGTCGTCGAGCGTCGCGCTCACCGCCGGGGCGTCACGGCTCGATCGGACGGCGCGCACCCGCTCGACCTGCTCGGCCTCGAGCACGGGGTCGACCCGGAGCGGCTGGTACGACTCGGCCGGTCCGTCGGTGAATCGGTTGACGCCGACCACCACGCGTTCGCCCGAGTCGATGCCGCGCGCGACGTCGTACGCGGCCGCCTCGATGCACCCGCGCTGGAAGCCCTTCTCGATGGCGGCGACCGCCCCACCCATCTCGTCGACTTTCGCCATCAACTCGCGCGCCGCGGCCTCGATGCCGTCGGTCATCGACTCGACCGCGTATGAGCCGGCGAACGGGTCGACGGTCTTCGCGACGTCCGTCTCGTGGGCGAGCACCTGTTGCGTGCGCAGGGCGAGCCGGGCAGCCTTCTCGGTCGGCAGCGCGATTGCCTCGTCGTAGCCGTTGGTGTGCAACGACTGCGTGCCGCCGAGCACCGCGCCCAACGCTTGGACGGCGACGCGCACGAGGTTGAGCTCCGGCTGCTGGGCGGTGAGCTGCACCCCGGCCGTGTGGGTGTGGAAGCGGAGCGCGAGCGAGCGCGGGTCGGTCGCGCCGAACTCCTCTTTCATGACGTGCGCCCAAATTCGCCGGGCGGCGCGAAACTTCGCGACCTCCTCAAGCAGCGTGGTGCGCGCGACGAAGAAAAACGACAAACGCGGCGCGAATTCGTCGACCGCCAATCCGGCGCGCTGCGCCGCACGCACGTATTCAAGGCCGTGCGCGAGCGTGAACGCGACCTCTTGCACCGGCGTCGCGCCAGCCTCCGCCATGTGGTATCCCGATATCGAGATAGTGTTCCACTGCGGCAATACCTCTTTACAGTACCCAAAAAGATCGGTCGTGAAGCGAAGCGAAGCGCGCGGCGGGAAGATGTACGTGCCGCGCGAGACGTACTCCTTCAAGACGTCGTTTTGCACCGTGCCGCGCAACTGCGCAGGCGCGACGCCATGTTTCTCCGCCACCAACTGATACATCAACAGCAAAATCGCGGCCGGCGCGTTTATCGTCATCGACGTCGAGACTTTGTCGAGCGGAATGCCGTCGAACAGCGTCTCCATATCGTCGACGGAGTCGATCGCCACGCCGACCTTGCCGACCTCGCCACGCGCGATCGGGTGGTCGGAGTCGTACCCCATCTGGGTCGGCAGGTCGAAGGCCACCGAAAGCCCGGTGGTGCCCGCATCGAGAAGTTGGTGGTAGCGACGGTTCGACGCGGCCGCCGTGCCGAACCCGGCGTACTGCCGCATGGTCCACAGCCGACCGCGATACATGTCGGGGTACGCGCCGCGGGTGAAGGGGAACTCACCAGGCGAGCCCAGCGCGCTCGCTGGGTCGAATCCTGCCAGCGAGGACGCGTCGTAGACCGCCTCGACCGGCAGTCCGGACTCGCTGCGCGCCTCCATGTCTCCCGACCATAGCCCGCCGCGAGCCCGCTGGGACCGGCCCACGTGGTCCGCTACTCTGTGCCGGACATGCTGGCCCATCCCTCCTGCCCGCGTCGGCTCGCCGGCGTCGCGCTGGCGCTCGGCCTTGCGACGGCCGGTGTCGCGGCTGGCGCGATCGCGCCGGCGACGTCCGGGGTGGCGCTCGCCAGCCCAGCGACCAGCTCAACCAGCAGCTCAACCAGCAACTCAACCAGCGACTCGGCCGTCATTGGCGGGCCCCGGCTGGCCGAGGCCGGCGTTGTGGTCGAACCCGGATTGCCACCGCTGCCCGCGACGACGGCGACGTCCTTCATCGTGGCCGACGCCGACACCGGAGACGTGCTGGCCGCGCTGAACGCGCACCAGCGGCTGGCGCCCGCCAGCACGCTGAAGACGTTGACCGCTCTCACCTTGATCCCACGGCTGAAGCCGGCGCAGCCGGTCACCGCGCAGCGCGACGCGCCGAACGTCGATGGCACGAAGGCCGGCATCGTGGCCGGCACGACGTACAAGGTGAGCGACCTGTTCACCGCGATGCTGATGATGTCGGCGAACGACGCGGCGGTCGCGCTGGCCGACGCGTACGGCGGCCTCGACCCGACGTTGGCTGCGATGAACGCCGAGGCGGCCTATCTCAACGCGGGCGACACTGTGGCGCGGACGCCGAACGGGCTCGACGCGCCGGGGCAGTCGTCGTCCGCGTATGACCTCGCGTTGATCTTCCGGGCCGGGCTGCGCGACGCTCAGTTCCGGCAGTACCTAGCGCTGCGACGCGCCGCGTTCCCCGCCCCGGGCGGCGCGAGCTTCCAGATCCAGACCCACGACCGGCTGCTCAACAGCTACCCGGGCATGGTCGGCGGCAAGAACGGCTACACGGTCGCCGCGCAGGCGAGTTATGTGGGCGCGGCTACCCGCGAGGGCCACACGATCATCGTCGCCGTGATGCGCGACCAGCCGAGCTTCTGGTCGGAGGTCCAGGGGTTGCTCGACTGGGGGTTCGCCGCCGAGGCGGTCCAGCCTGGGCACCCCGTCGGCGGGCTCGTTCCGGCTGGCCCGGCCGGGCGCCCGGCTCCGCCCTCGACCAGTCCCGACTCCACCGCGGCCGCGGCCGGGTCGGATTCCAGCGGTGGCGTGACCGGCGGCGGCCGCGCGGCGGCAGGGGTGGCCGGCGTGGCGCTGTCCGCGGCGTCACCGTCCGACGGCGGGTTCGCGTTCGGCCGGATCGCGATGTGGGGCGCGGTCGGCTTCGGCGCCCTGTTCTTCTTGGCGGCGCTGGGCCAGCTGATGCTGCGTCGGCGGCGCCGGTTGCGGCGCGACCAGCGCTACCTCGCCGGTTTGTCACGCTTATCGTCATTAGGCCACGTTTCCGACCGGCCCTAGCCGCCTCGGCCAGCACGAACTTCGACATATCTTCCGCCAGCGCCTTCCGCTCGGCGATCACGGCGTGTACCTTTCGGGCCGTTCGGGCTAGCAACATCGTCGGCGCGGGGCGGCAGGACAACCGTCGCCGGAGCCGTCGCCGCAGATCCGTCGAAAGTCAGGAGTCGCAGTGGCGCAAGGCACGGTCAAGTGGTTCAACGCCGAGAAGGGTTTCGGCTTTATCGCAGTCGACGGCGGTCCGGACGTGTTTGTCCACTACTCCGCGATCCAGATGGACGGCTACAAGTCGCTAGATCAGGATCAGCGGGTGGAGTTCGAAGTCACGCAGGGTCAAAAGGGTCCGCAGGCCGAGGCGGTTCGCCCGCTGTTGGCCAGCAGCTAGCCGCCCGCATGCGAGCCGCTAGCCCCCGAGCAGCGGAAACGCGCGTTCGGCGTGCCACACGCCGTCCTCAGCGCGTTCGAACAAGCCGAACGACGTCACCTCAAAGCGAGCCTGGTAGTCGACCAACTCGCTGAACGCGCGGTCGAGCATCGGTTCGGGCAGGTCGTGCGCCACCGTGACATGCGGGTGGTAGTTGAACCGGCGCGGGCGATCCAGCGGCCCGGTGCGCACCGCGTTCTCCAACCGCTCGCAGCCGCTGATGCCGGTGGCGAGGGCGACAAACACCACGGGCGAGACCGGCCGGAAGCTCCCGGTGCCGCGAAGCTGCAGGTCGAAAGGCCACTGCCGCTCGGCCACCGCCTGAAGATGCTTCTCGATCAAGGGGCGGTCGGCGACCTCGACCTCGGTTGGCGGCAGCAAGGTGACGTGCGGCGGAATCGCGGAGGCCATCGGGTCGCCGAACTTGTGCCGCCACTCCCGCAATTCCGTGGCGTAGGGCTCAGGAATGCCGACGGCCACCCCGATCGTGAGTCCGCTGCTCAAGCAGTCAGGCCTTTCCGGGCAGGAAGCCGACGCGGTCCCTGACCAACTCCATGGTCGCCGCGGCCACTCCGCGGGCTCGCTCCGCGCCTGCGCGCAAGATCTCGTCGAGCGCGGCCGGATCGTCGAGATAAGACTGCACCTTCTGCTGGACCGGCGTCACGAATTCGACGACAACATCGGCGACGTCCTTCTTGAAGTCACCGTAACCCTTGCCCGTGTACGCGTTCTCGAGGTCGGCGATCGAGCGGCCCGACAGCGCCGAGTAGATCGTGAGCAAGTTGCTGACCCCCGGCTTGTCGACCTCGTCGAAGCGGACGTCGCTTCCGCTGTCGGTGACCGCGGAGCGGATCTTCTTGGCCAACTTCTTCGGGTCGTCGAGCAGGTTGATCGTGCCGGCGTCGGGCAGCGACTTGCTCATCTTCGCGGTCGGCAGTTGAAGGTCGCAGATCTTCGCGGCCTCCTTGACGATGTGCGGCTCCGGCACGACGAACGTCTCGCCGAACCGAGCGTTGAACCGCTGGGCGAGGTCGCGGGTGAGTTCGACGTGCTGGCGCTGGTCCTCGCCGACCGGTACCCGGTCCGCCTGGTAGAGGGTGATGTCGGCGACCTGCAAGATCGGGTAGGTGAACAGACCCACTCCCACGTTTTGGGAGCGCGCCGACTTGTCCTTGAACTGCGTCATGCGGCTCGCCTCGCCGAACCCGGTGAGGCAGCAGAAGATCCACGCCAGCTCGCTGTGCTCGCGCACATGGCTTTGCACGAACAACGCGCACTTGTCCGGGTCGAGGCCGACCGCGAGCAACTGCGCCGCCGACACCCGGGTGCGCTCGCGCAGCAGGGCGGGGTCCCAGTCGACGGTGATCGCGTGCAGGTCGACGACGCAGTAGAACGCGTCGAAGTCGTCTTGCAGGGCCACCCAGTGCCGCAACGCGCCGAGGTAGTTGCCGAGGTGAAACGAGTCGGAGGTCGGCTGGATCCCGGACAGCACGCGGTGTCGGGCAGGGTGAGCAGGAGGCATGCCGGTCATTGTTTCAAACGCGGCGCTCACGCTCCCACGCTCGTCTCCGGCGGACCCGCGAGCGGCATGATCGGCGGGACGCGGCCGACCCGCACCCGCGCGACCCGTCGTCCGTCGAGCTCGGCGACCGTGAGCCGGTAGCCCTCGACGTCGACCGACTCGCCGATTTGGGGCAGGTGCCCGAGCTCGGCCATCACGTAACCCGCGACCGTCTCGTAGGGTCCCTCGGGCAGTCGGACGCCCGACTCCTCGGCGAAGTCGTCGGTGTTGAGCAGACCGTCCATGACGACGTCGCCTCCGCGCAGCCGCTGCGCCGCGCTCGTGTCGATGTCGTACTCGTCGCGGATATCGCCCACCAGCTCCTCGACGAGGTCCTCCAGCGTGACGATTCCGGCGGTGCCGCCGTACTCGTCGACCACGATGGCCAGGTGCAGCCGTTCGCGGCGCATGTCGGCGAGCGCGTCGAGCACGTTCTTGCCGTCGGGCAGCATCAAGACCGGGCGGGCGAGGTCGCCGACCCGGATCGAGCGCGCGTCGCCTTCGACGCTCGGCGCGACCAAGTCGCGGATGTGCACGAAGCCGACGACGTCGTCATGCGAGCCCCGGACGACGGGGTAGCGGGAGTGCGGACCGCCCCGTACCGCCTTCCACGCCTGTGCGACGGTGGTCGCGGCGTCGAGGAACTGCACCTCGGTGCGCGGCACGAGGACCTCCCGCAACCGGCGGTCGCTGGCGCTGAACACCTCCTCGATAAGCCGGCGCTCGTCACGGCCGAGGGCCTCGTGGGAGTTCACCAGCCCGCGCAGCTCCTCCTCGCTGATCGACTCGCGGGTCGCGTCCGGGTCGCCGCCGAGCAACCGGACGACCAGGTTGGTCGAGGCCGACAGCAGCCAGATCACCGGCCGCATCAGCGACGCGAACCGGTTGAGCGGCGGCGCGACCAGCTGGGCGGCGGCCTCGGTGCGCTGCAGCGCGAGGCGCTTCGGCGCCAACTCCCCGATCACCAGCGTGACGAACGAGATCACGATGGTGACGAGGAGAAAGCCGATGACGTCGGCGGCGCCGCGGGTGAGACCGAGCGACGTGAGACCGTCGCCGGCCTGGTGCGACAAGGTCACCGCGCCGTAGGCCGACGACAGCAACGAGGTCAGCGTGACCCCGATCTGCACGGCGGCCAGGAAGCGGTTCGGGTCGGCGGCCAGCTTCGCCACGGCGGCGCCACGCCGGCCCTTCTCGGCCAACCTGGCCAGTTGGCTCTCGCGCAGCGTGACCAGCGCAATCTCCGAGGCGACGAACAGCGCCTCGACGAAGATCAGCGCGAGGACGACGAGGACGTTCAGCCCGGCGTTCACGTGGCCGACTCCGAGCGGCCGCGAGTCCGGCCCGATCTATGGCACCCGTCCATAGCGGTCCAGATTATCCGGTTGGCCGACTCTCTCGCGGCGCCGGTGAGCTGCCAGCGATCAAGCTGGGTGGTGCATGAGCTTCGACGGATCGATCCCAAGCTGCTGGCACATCCCGGCGGCGTCGAACGATCCCCAGTGCTCGAGCGCCCGTCCATTGGACACGCGGAGCAAGTCGAAGCCGTACACCGTGAAGCTGCGTCCGGTCGGCGCCGCGCCCGCGAACTCACCGTTCTGCGTGCCGCGGGCCTCGAAGCGAGCCGCCAGGAGGTCGCCCTCCTCAACCATGTGCGTGGCGCGCATGGAGTAATCGGGGAACGCGGCGCGAAGCATCGTGAAGAACTGCTTCACACCGTCGCGGTTCATCGGCATCCCCATGAGGTCTTCGTGCTCGACGAAATCCTCCGTGACGAACACGTCGAACTCGTCCAGATTCCCTTTGCTGAAGATCTCGTAGACGTTGTTGAGAGCTTCTGTGTTCACCGACATCGCGACCTCCTTGGGCGCGGCGAGATCCGCCCATCGTCGTTCGCGCGCGGCCGCTCCACAAGAGCGGCCACCAAGGTTTTTTCGGTGACCCCAGCTGTTAAGGTCAGCTCACTTTCGCGCGCAGGTTTTCGTCAAGCGCGGCGAGAAACTCTTGCGTGGTCAACCACGGTGTTTCGGGCCCGACGAGCAGTGCGAGGTCCTTCGTCATCTTTCCGCTCTCGACGGTCTGGACGCAGACCTGCTCCAGCTTGTCCGCGAAGCGCACGACGTCCCGGGTGTCGTCGAGCTTGCCGCGGTGCTGCAAACCGCGGGTCCAGGCGTAGATCGACGCGATCGGGTTGGTGGATGTCGGCTTGCCCTGCTGGTGCTGGCGGTAGTGCCGGGTGACCGTGCCGTGGGCGGCCTCGGCCTCGACGGTCTTGCCGTCCGGGGTCATCAGCACCGAGGTCATCAGGCCGAGCGAGCCGAAGCCCTGCGCGACGGTGTCGGACTGCACGTCGCCGTCGTAGTTCTTGCACGCCCAGACGTAGCCGCCCTCCCACTTCAGCGCGGAGGCGACCATGTCGTCGATGAGCCGATGCTCGTAGGTGATGCCCGCTTTTTCGAACTCGGCCTTGAATTCCGACTCGAAGACCTCGGCGAACAGATCCTTGAACCGGCCGTCGTAGGCCTTGAGAATCGTGTTCTTCGTCGACAGGTAGACCGGATAGTGCCGCTCGAGCCCGTAGCGGAACGACGCCCGGGCGAAGTCGCGGATCGAGTCGTCGTAGTTGTACATGCCCATCGCGACACCCCCGCCGGGGAATTTCGCGACCTCGAACTCCATCGGGGCGCTGCCGTCGTCCGGGGTGTAGGTGATGGTCACCGTTCCGGGGCCGGGGACGACGAAGTCGGTCGCCTTGTACTGGTCCGCGTGTGCGTGACGCCCGATCACGATCGGCTTGGTCCAGCTCGGCACCAGTCGCGGGATGTTCGAGATGATGATGGGCTCGCGGAAAATCACACCGCCCAAGATGTTGCGCACCGTGCCGTTCGGCGACTTCCACATCTTCTTGAGGCCGAACTCCTTTACCCGCGCCTCGTCGGGCGTGATGGTCGCGCACTTCACGCCAACGCCGTACTGCTTGATGGCGTTGGCCGCGTCGATCGTCACTTGGTCGTCGGTGGCGTCTCGGTGCTCGATACCGAGGTCGAAATACTTAATCTCGACGTCGAGATAAGGCAGGATCAACTGCTCTTTGATGAACTGCCAGATGATGCGGGTCATCTCGTCGCCGTCGAGCTCGACGACGGGGTTCGCGACCTTGATCTTCGCCATCGTTGCGCGTTTCTCCTGTCCCGTAACGAAAATCCTTAAAGATCGCGGACGTCGGCCTGCTTCGCCCGCACGGCCTCCGCCGCCTTCTTCAACGCCTCAAGCTCGGACGACGTGAGGTCGGTCTCAACGACCCGCCGCACACCACCCGCGCCGATTTCCGCCTCGACCCCGAGGTAGACGCCGTTCATGCCGTACTGCCCGTCGACCCAAGCGCACACGGGCATCACCGTGCCGGCGTCCTCGGCGACGGCCTTGGCCATGCGCGCCGCCGCGGCCGACGGCGCGTAATAGGCCGACCCGGTCTTCAGCAGCGCGACGACCTCGCCGCCGCCGCCCCGGGTGCGGGTGACCAACTGCTCGATCTGCTCGGCGTCGAGCAGGTCGGTGAGTGGCTTCTTCTTGCCGTCGACATCGACGGTGCATTGCGACGGCACCGGCACCATCGTGTCGCCGTGCGAGCCGAGCGTGAGGGTGCGCACCGCGCCGACCGGCACGTTGAGCTTCTCGGCGACGAAGTAGGAAAACCTCGCGGTGTCGAGCATTCCGGCCTGGCCGAGAACCCGGTTCTTCGGGAAGCCGGTGGCGATTTGGGTGAGCGCGGTCATCTCGTCGAGCGGGTTGCTCACGACGATGACGACGGCGTTCGGCGCGTGCTTCGCGACGTTCTCGGCGACGCCGCGCACGATCTTGGCGTTCGTCTCGATGAGATCCATGCGGCTCATGCCGGGCTTGCGCGGCAGGCCGGCCGTAATGATGACGATGTCGGTGCCGGCGATGGCCTCGTAACCCTCGCCGTTCGCGCCCGTGGTCTGGCCGACGACAAGCGTCTCGAAACCCTCGATCGGGCGCGACTCGTTCATGTCGAGCGCCAGGCCCTCGGGCTTGCCCTCGACGATGTCGGTGAGCACGACCTTCTCGAAGATGTCGTACTCCGCGAGCCGCAGCGCGGTGGTCGAACCGTAAAAACCGGCTCCGACGACCGCGACGGTACCTTTACGCGCTTTGCTCTCACCGCTCATGTCGCAGGCTCCCACGAAAGACGAATCGCCACACAGTACGGCCGTCATGCTATTCGCGCCGGTCGGCCGGCCCCGACGCGGGGTCAGGTGCTGGTGACGGCCGCGAGCACCATCAGCGCCCCGCCGATGATGCCCATCGTGACCACGTCGGTGAACCTGGTGCGCACCACGAGCAAGCCCGCCTTGCGCGCGGGCAGGACCAGGCGGAACAGCGCGCCGGCCAGCACGGAGATCGAGATCGCCAGGTTGCCCCACCGGAAGTGATGCAAAGCGATCACCAGGAGGCCTACGCCCACGCCGCAGATCACCAGCGCCAAGGGAATCTCGCCGAAGAACCCGGCGGCCCGGTGCGGGCTGGGCGCCTGGGTCGCGACCGCGATCCGCGGCGCGTCAGGCTGGTGCTCAGGAGTCGCCGCCTCCGCGTCGTTCGCGCTCTCGATGACCGTCAGGTCGGCGCCTGCGGGGAGCGGGTCGGATCGCACCGCTCCAAACTACCCGCGAGGTAATGGCGGCAGCCATAACCGCGTGTGTGATGTTTCCCAACGGGTAGAGCCGCAACAGACATACCGCCAGCCCACTGTGGAGGCACAGTTGTGGACGCGCCTTACCTAAGCGTCGAGGACACCGGCGAGATCTTTGCTCTCGATGCGGAGTGCACGACGGTCGGCAGGGGTGACGGCATCGACATCGCGCTGACCGATCCCACGGTCTCGCGGCTGCACGCCGAACTCGTCCGGCGTGGGCCCTATCTGTATGTGAGCGACCTCGGGTTGTCGACGAACGGCACCCGGGTGAACGGAAGGCCGGTCGGACGCCGGCTGCTCGCGGACGGCGACGTGATCGCGTTCGGCGCGGCGCGCTGCCGGGTTGGCGGCCTCGACCTGAAGGAGATCGACGAGCCGCCGACCGAGTTGCGCCGTGGCAACGCTCCCGACCTCACGCGCCGCGAGCAGGAGGTGCTGACGGCGCTGTGCCGGCCCGCGCTCTCCCAAGCGGCGTTCGTGGCGCCGGCGACCGCACGCGAAATCGCCGACGAGCTCGTGGTCACCGAGGCGGCGGTCAAGCAGCACCTGCTGAGGCTCTACTCGAAATTCCGAATACCCGAAGGCGTTGGTCGTCGGGCCCGGTTGGCGAACGAGGTGATCAGCTCGGGTGTGGTGCGTCCCTTGCCCGAGAGCAGCCGCGTCCCACCCAAGGACGGCGGATCGATCCGGCGCGCCGGCTAGCCGCGCTCGGCGGCCTCGATGCAGTTGCGGAACAGCATCGCCACCGTCGTCGGCCCGACGCCGCCGATGCGCGGTGTGACGGCGCCCGCGACCGCAGCGACGCCCTCGTCGACGTCCGGCAGCAGCCGTCGCCCCTCGTAGCGGACGCCGCCGCCGACGACGACCGCGCCGGGCCGCACGTGCTCCGCTCGCAAGATGCCGGGCACTCCGGCGGCGGCGACGACGATCTCGGCGCGCCGGGTGTACTCGGGCCAGTCGGGGACGCCGGTGTGCACGACGGTGACCGCGGCGTTGGCGGTCGGCCGCTTCTGGCTCAGCAACATCGCAAGCGGGCGCCCTAGCGTGGTGCCGCGACCCAAGATGCACACCTCGCGGCCCGACACCGGAATCTCGTGATACGCGAGCAGCGCCTCGATGCCGGCCGGCGTGCACGGCACCGGGCCCTTCATACCGAGCGCGAGCCGGCCCATGTTCGTCGGGTGCAGTCCGTCGACGTCCTTGTCGGGGTCCATCTCCATCAGCGCGGCGTCGAAGTCGATCTGCGGCGGAGTCGGATGCTGCACGAGCATCGCGTCGACGCCATTGTCGTCGTTGAAGTCGCGGATCGCGGCCACGAGGTCAGCCTGAGTAGCCGTCTGCGGCAGGTGGACATGCGGCGAGCTCAAGCCGAGCTCCGCCGCCTTCCCCTGCTTCATCTTGATGTAGCCAGCGCTCGCGGAGTCGTCGCCGACCAGGATCGTGCCGAGCCCGGGCTGATGACCTGCCTCGACCAGCGCCTTGATGCGCGGCTGCAAGTCCTCGAAGACAGCTGCAGCGACAGGAGTGCCCTCAAGTATCCGCGCGGTCATGCGCTCAGTCTTTCATGCAGCCGTTTACGCAACGTTCGCTCGGCGGCCAGGACAGGCGCGGCAGCTTCGGCGAGCTGCTCGTGCGATCGCACGTAGTAGGCCTGGATCAGATGGTCCTTGGACTGGAAGTGGTAGCACGCGTTCCGCACTGAAACGCCCGCCGCGTCGGCGATCGCCCGCATCGTCGCCCCGTCGTAAACCGCGCTCGCGAGGTAGATCGCCGCGTCAAGATCCTTCCGAACGTGTTCAGTCTTGTGCTCGAGGCGACGCCCCGGTGCCCAGGGTTCCTTGGGCGGTGCTTTGTTTTGAGTCACATGCGACTCAGAACAAAGCAAGCCGGAGGGGCAGCCGCCCAGCGGGCACTGCAGCCCGGGCCGGCGCCCGGCCGGCCTTCCGCCAGCCGGCACTGCCCCGCCAGCTGGCGCTGCCCCGCCGGGCGGGGCTGCGCCAGCTCAGTGGAAGAAGTGCCGGGTCCCGGTGAAGTAGAGCGTCAGGCCCGCCGCCTCGGCAGCCGCGATGACCTCCGGGTCGTGGATCGACCCGCCGGGCTCAACCACCGCGCGCACGCCTGCGCCAATCAACACCTGCAGCCCGTCGGGGAACGGGAAGAACGCGTCAGACGCCGCGACCGAGCCGGCCGCCCGCGCACCGGCGCGCGCCACCGCGAGCTTCGCGGAGTCGACCCGGTTGACCTGGCCCATGCCAACGCCGACAGAGGCGCGGTCGGCGGCCAACAGGATCGCGTTCGACTTCACCGACCGCACGGCCCGCCACGCGAATCCGAGGTCGGCGAGCGTCGCGGCGTCGGCCGCCGCACCCGACTTCAACGTCCAGTTCGCCACGTCGTCGCCAGCCGCTTCGATGTCGTCGACGCTTTGCATCAACAGCCCGCCGCTGATCTGCCTGGTCTCGACGACCCGGTGCGCCGGGTGCAAGCCCGCGCACAGCAGCAGCCGTAGGTTCTTCTTCGCCGTCAAGACGTCGAGCGCCTCTTCGGAGAACTCCGGCGCGCACACCACCTCGGTGAAAACCTCGGCGATTTGCGCGGCCACCTCCGCGTCAACTGGCCGGTTCGTCGCGACGACACCGCCATACGCAGACACCGGGTCGCAGGCCAACGCCTTGCGGTGCGCCTCGGCGAGGTCGGCGCCGACCGCGATGCCGCACGGGTTCGCGTGCTTGATGATGGCCACACACGGTTCGGTGAAGTCATATGCCGCGCGCCGAGCGGCGTCGGTGTCGACGTAGTTGTTGTACGACATCGCCTTGCCGTGCAGCACTTTCGCCTGCGCCAAGCCCAACGACCCGTGCTCGGAGCGATACAGGGCCGCACGTTGGTGCGGGTTCTCGCCATAACGCAACACCTCGCCGCGACGCCAGCTTGCCCCGAGCCAGTCGGGAAAACCGGTGTCGTCGTCGGTCGGCGCGTAGACGTTGCCCATCCACGACGCGACCGCGATGTCGTACGACGCGGTGTGCACAAAGGCGTCTACAGCTAGCGACTTGCGCTGCTGCAACGTGAATCCCCCGTCGTTCAACGCGTCGAGCACCTCCGTGTACCGCGACGGCGACGTCACAACCGCCACCGACGGATGGTTCTTCGCGGCGGCGCGCACCATCGAGGGGCCGCCGATGTCGATCTGCTCGACGACGGCGTCGGGAGCGGCCCCCTTCGCGACCGTCTCGCGGAACGGGTACAGGTTCGACACGAGAAGGTCGAACGGCGCGACGTCCAACTCGTCGAGTTGGCGAAGGTGGTCGGGCTTGCGGGTGTCGGCGAGCAGGCCGGCGTGCACCTTCGGGTGCAGCGTCTTCACCCGGCCCTCAAGGCACTCGGGGAATCCGGTCAGCTCTTCGACCCGAATCACGGGGACACCGGCCTCGTCCAAGACAGCCGCGGTGGTACCCGTCGACACGATCTCGACGCCGGCCGCCGCGAGCCCCTGCCCGAGTTCGACGAGCGACGTCTTGTCGTAGACCGAGATCAGCGCCCGCTTGATCGGACGACGACCCTGACCATCGCTGCCAACACTGCTCACGGAATGGTGACCTTTCTTCCGGTGACGGTCCACCCTTCGCGGGCCATCCTGCCGATGGTGTCGACCAGCAGTTGCCGCTCGACGGTCTTGATGCGCTCGTGCAACGACTCCTCGTCATCGCCTTCGAGCACGGGCACGCTCGCCTGCGCGATGATCGGTCCGGAGTCGACGCCCTCGTCGACCACGAACAGTGTGCAGCCGGTGATCTTCACGCCGTACGCGAGGGCGTCGCGCGGGCCGTGCATACCGGGAAACGACGGCGACAAGGCCGGATGGGTGTTCACGACGCGTCCGCCGAACTTGCCCATGAAGGTCGACCCGACCAGCTTCATGAACCCAGCAAGCACGACGAGATCGGGGGAGTGCGCGCCAACCGCGTCGGCCAACGCGGCGTCCCACGCCTCACGGTCGGCGAAATCCTTTAGCCGGACGACGAAAACGGGCGTGTCAGCCTGCCGCGCCCGCTCGATCGCCAGCGTGTCGTCGCGGTCGGCGCCCACCGCGACAACCGTCGCGCCGTACGCCGGATCGGCAGACGCGTCGAGCAGCGCCTGCAGGTTGGTGCCCGTCCCCGAGACGAGGACGACGACGCGCAGCGGGCTGTGACGCAGCGGAATCTCCCAGTGCTTTCACGCGACACGGTCTCCGACGCCGCAGGGCCATGCGGCGGCGAAAGACTATCGGGCAGCGCCCAACGGCTTAGCGCCGGTCACGCCAGCGCAGCACCCACATCGTCGCAGCGGCGGCGACACCGATCTCGAGTACACCGGCCACCAGCACCCACCCCGCCGCCGGCCCGAGCACGCTCATCCGCCCGGCCCCCAGTGACCCACTCGACAGCCAGGCGAGCACCGCGACCACCAGGCCGGCAGCCAGGCCCGCGGCCAGCCCCCAGGCGCATTCGGGCAGCCCCTGCTTGTCCCACCACGGCGCGTTCTCGGCCGGTGCCGGCGCAGGGCGCGCCCGGGCCAACATCCAGCCGGCGAGCACGCCGGCCCCGACGGGCACCGCGAGCGCGAGCCACCCCGCGCCCGTGGCGGAGCCGCTTTGCGGCAACGGGGCGAGCAGCGGCAGCGACGGCACGGCCCCCAGGTTCACGCCCGTCACGGACACCGAGGTGTGGGCGCCGACAGCGAACCCGGGCCCTAGCGCGTACGCGCTCGCCCACGCCGCGGCATTCGGGACGTAGGCAAGCGACACCGCCGACAACAAGACCGCGCCCGAGTAACCGCCGTGCGTGACGGTGGCGAGCTCGCCCGCGTGGTCGGCGTTTGTGGCAAGTGCCGCCGCGACCATCAGCGCTCCCCCGCCGACGACGATGGCCGACGACGAGAGACCCGCGCGCATGGCAACGCGCACGTCGTCCGGGATTGACCTGGTCAGGCGCGGCAGGTGGCCAGTCTCGCGCAGGGTGCCCAACCCGCCGCACACGAGCGCTAGCGTGAAGGCCCCAACGAGCGCCTGCAGCGGTTCGGGGCGCGCCACCCCGCTGCGCGCCGGGTTGGTCAACAACGCGGCGATGACGGCGTATGGAAGTGCGAGCGAGAGCGTCGCGGTGACGGCGTCGAGCAGGTCGTGGCCGCCGCTGTGCCGAGCGGTCAACCGGCCGCCGCGCACCAGCAACGCGCCGAGCAGCACGGTCAGGCCGAGCGGGACGACGCTGACGGAGCCGGCGCCGATCGTGATCGCCGTGTGTTGAGCGAGCAGCCAGGCCTGCAACGCGGTGGTGATCGCCGGCCGGATCGCGTCGTCATGGTGGGCGGCCGTCACCCAGGCGGTCAGCGTGAGGCAGATCAGGATCGCGACGCCGAGCGCGGTGGTCCAGGCCGCGAACGCGACGCCGAGCAGCGCGACCGGGCGCGCCTTCGGCTCTGGTGGCTGCTGCTCGGGCCTGCGGGCCGCCGCCGACGGGCGCGAGATCGTGTCGGCCATACGCCCCATGCTGTCAGCGCCTGCGCCGAATCCCTTGAAACCACGCGTTGTTCGGGGTGTCGCGGGTACCTCTGAAGACAGCAAAGGGGCGGCCGGCGAACCGGCCGCCCCGAAGCTTGCGGTTAGACCTGGTCGGTCGTCGACGCGGTCGGCTGGTCGGTGGCAGGAGCGCTGCCCTGCGCCGGAACCGAGCCACCAGCGGTCTTGTTCATCGCGGTCGCATCCCACGCCAACTTCTCGCCTGAGGAGCGGAAGTTCATCACCGCGAACACCGTCTCGACGATGCCGACGACGATCAAGATCCAGCCGCCCCATTGGATGCTCGTGCCGTTGCCGTACGTGATGCCGTACAGGAAGACGAGCAGCGTCCCCAGCAAGGCGAGGCCGGCGACCAAGACATTCGGCCCGACCGGCAGCTTCGGCAGGCTGGCGCCGGCGAAGACTCGCGCCGCGGCGATGCCCGCCGCGATGAAGATGAGAAAGAGCCCGAGAATCGCGTAGCCGTGCCACGCGTTGATGTGCGCGTCGTAGTGGACGCCGAGGACGCTT
>JAICLV010000126.1 GCA_025925185.1 Acidothermaceae bacterium | reverse complement strand
GCTTACGGGCAACCTGCTTACGGGCAACCTGCTTACGGGCAACCTGCGGCGGCGAACCTCGGCGCGGGCACGTTCGGCTCGGGCGGCTACGGGACCGGCGATGTCATCCTCGCCGGGCCGCCGCAGCGAAATCGGCGGCTCGCGCCGGTCATCACCAGCGTTGTCGTCGTGCTCGCGATTATCTTGGCCGGCGGCGGGTTCACCGCGTACAAGCTGCTCGCCAGCAAGGGCGGCCAGCCCGACAAGTGGGCGCCGGCGAACTCGATGGCCTACATCAAGGTCGACCTCGACCCGTCGGCGTCGGCGAAGGTCGCCGCGTGGGAGTTCGAGCGCAAGTTCCCCGACGCGCCCAAGATCGCGAGCGCCGACCAGCTCAAGGACGGCCTGCTCGCAAGCGTCTTCGCCGCCGACACCGCCGACCAGATCAACTACGACACCGACATCAAGCCGTGGCTCGGCGACCGGCTGGCCATCGCCGTCTACCCCGACGCGCAGGGCAAGCCCGCCGTCGTCGGCATCCTCGAGGTGAAGGACGCCGCCAAGGCGCGCGCGGGCATCGAGAAGCTGAACGCCGAGTCTGACACGGGCGACACCGTCGGCTACTCGATGCAGGACGGTTACGCGATCCTCGGCCAAAACCAGTCGAGCGTTGACGCCGCGGTGGCCGCCGCCCGCAAGGCGAACATCACGAGCAACCACAACTTCAGCAGCGACCTCGCCGAACTCAAGGGTGACCGCGTCGTCACCGCCTGGTGGGATCTCGGCGCGACGATCAAGGCCATGTCGACGTCCTTGCCTGCGGAGGCGCAGGGGCTGCTGAACTCGGGCGGCCTCACCGGCCTGCCGGACCTGAACGACCTCGGCCGCGTCGTCATGGGCGTGCGGGTGCAGCCCAGCTACGTCGCGCTCGAGGGTCGGGTACTGGGCAGCAAGACCAACGACACGAGCAAGGCGTTCGCCAACGGCGACGCACGGGGCACGCTCGGCGACCTGCCCGGCGGAACGGTGATGGGTGTCGCACTCGCCAACCCCGAGCAGCTCATCAAGACCGAGCTCGCCACCTTGAGCTCCGGGCTGCTAGGCGCGAGCCTGCAATCCGAACTCGACCAGGCGGGCGCGCAACTGGGCATCAAGTTGCCCGAGGACGCGGAGAACCTGCTCGGCAGCGGAATCGCGGCCGGCATCGACCGCATCCCGGCCGACGACCCCAACCTCGACAACCCGTTCTTCACCGTGCTCACCCATCCGGACGACGTGAACAGCGGCCTGCACACGGCGAAGCTGCTCACGGCGCTACTCGGGGTCGACGGTGAGCTCACCCTCGACGCCAAGGCGCAGGGTTCCAGCGTGGTCGTCACGAACGACGACCAGCCGGGCGCAGGCAAGCTCGCCGACGACGCGTCGTTCAAGAACGCGCTGTCCGACGTGCCCGACAAGTCGGTCGTCGCGGGCTACCTCAACATCGGGGCGCTCGCCACCGCGGCGGGCTCCGACGCGCCCGACGCTGCGAAGCACCTGGACGGGCTCGGTTTCTACATCGGCACCGACTCCACCTCACCGGTGTTCGGAGCGAAACTCATGATCAAGTAGGCGGGCTCGCGGTTATCCACCAGGCACGCGAGCGGGATCGCTCGTCCGGTCGGCCGCACGACTACCGTTGACCGGATGAGCACCGCCGCACGTTCCCTCGCCGATTGGCTGCGCACGCAGCCCGATGAGCGATTGGCCGTGTTGCTCGCCGCACGACCCGACCTGTTACATCCCGTGCCGTCCGACGTCACCACTCTCGCGACGCGCGCGAACAGCCGCGCCTCCGTCGAGGTGGCGCTCGACCGGCTGGACCTCGGCGCGGTGCAAACACTCGAAGCGCTCGCACTCCTTTGCTCGACCGGCCCGCGATCGCCGAGCCTGCCCGCACTCGCGAAGCTGCTCGGCGTCGCGCCCGCCACGCTCGCCCGTCCCCTCGACGTGTTGCGTGCCGCCGTCCTCCTTTTCGGTCCGGACGATGACGTCGCTGTGTTGCCCGCCGTCCAAGACTTGTTGCCGTTCCCCGCCGCGCTCGGCCCCCCGGCCAGGTTGGCCCTCACCGAGATTCCGGCCAGCCGGCTCCCAGGGATCTTGAGCGACCTCGCCGCATTGCTCGCAGACCCCCCGCCCGTCACCGACGGCCGCCCCGCGAGCGAGTTGCTCGACCTGATCGCCCGTCATTTCGAGGACGACGCGGCGCTCGATCGGCTGCTCGAGGCGATCCCGCCAACCGCGCGCGAGGTGGTCGACCTGCTCGCCGCTGGCCCGCCGGTCGGCCGCACCGGCGGCGCGCGCCGGCCGGTCGACGCCGCGACGGCGCAAAGTCCGCTCGCCTGGCTGCTGGCTCACGCGATCCTCACGCCGCTCGACGACTACACCGT
Organism: Acidothermaceae bacterium; assembly: GCA_025925185.1. Next base: position 4,325 of record JAICLV010000126.1, on the reverse strand, counting down.
GGTGCTACCGCGCGAGATCGGGTTGCGGCTGCGAGCAGGCCAGCCATTCGGGCAGCTGACGCTCGAACCGCCGACCCTGTCCGGCCCGACCCACCTGACGCGCACCGTTGACGCGACGGCGGCCGGCCAGGCCTGCACCGCCGTCCGGCTTGTCGAGTCGTTGCTCGAGCGGTGGGGGATCGAGCCGCCGGGGGTGCTAAAGGCGGGCGGACTCGGGGTGCGCGAGCTGCGACGCGCCGCGCGCGAACTGGAGGTCGACGAGCGCACCGCCGCACTGGTGATCGAGCTCGCGCACGTCGCGGGTCTGCTCGCCCCCGACACCGAAGGCGGCGAGACCTGGTTGCCGACCACCGCATACGACGGGTGGCTGTCCCGCCCGATCGCGGCCCGCTGGGCAACGCTGGCGACGGCCTGGCTGACCACCACCCGGGTGCCCGCGCTCGTCGGGCGGCGCGAGCCCGAGCACCTCGCCGGCCCGGGCGGTCCGGTCGGCGCGCGCTCGCCTTCGGCGCCCAACGCCCTGGGCCCCGAGGTCGACCGGGCGCTCGCGCCCATCGTGCGACGCGCCGTCCTCGCGGTACTGGCCGGCCTCGAACCCGGGCACGCGCCCGAGCCCGCCGCCCTCGTCGACGCCGTCGGGTGGCGGATGCCGCGGCGCGGTGGCCGGCTGCGCGACGATCTCGTCCGTTGGTCCGGCGAGGAGGCCGAGTTGCTCGGCATCACCGGACGGGGGGCGCTGTCGTCCTTCGGGCGCGCGATGGTCGCGGAGACGGCGGATGACGCTAGCGACGGCGGTCCAGCCGATCCCGCCGCTGTGGCCGCTGGGGCGATCGCATTGCTCGACCCGCTGTTGCCGCAACCGCTCGACCACGTCTTGCTGCAGGCCGACCTCACGGCGATCGCGCCCGGCCCGCTGGAAAGCGAGTTCGGTCGCGAGCTGGCGCTCCTCGCCGACGTCGAGTCAACCGGCGGCGCGACGGTCTACCGGTTCAGCACGTCGTCGATTCGTCGCGCGCTCGACGCGGGATACGCCGCCGCCGACATCCAAACGCTGCTCGCGAAACGGTCGCGCACGCCGGTGCCGCAGCCGTTGCAGTACCTCGTCGACGACGTCGCCCGCAGGCACGGGCGGTTGCGGGTCGGCGCCGCGGGCGCGTACCTGCGCTGCGACGACGACGCGCTGCTCGGCGAGGTGATCGCCGACCGGCGCGCCGAGAGCTTGCGGTTGCACCGCCTCGCGCCCACGGTGGCGATCAGCCCGCTCGCGCCCGAGCGGGTCGCGCAACGGCTGCGCGAACTCGGATACGCGCCGGGCGCCGAAAGCCCGGACGGCGGCTTGTTGTTGCGCCGCCCCGACGCCCGTCGCACGAACGCGCGGCCGCGGCTCGCCCGGCCCCGCGCGGAGTTCGCGCCGCCGTCCGAGGCGATGCTCGCGATGGCGGTGCGCGCGATTCGCGGTGGCGACAAGGCGGCCACCGCGACGTTGCGGGCCGTCGGCGGCGACCGAAAGTCGTCCGCTGTGTTGCCGCGCTCGGTGGCGTCCGACACGCTCGCGGCGTTGCACGCGGCGGTCGATGCGAATCGCCCGGTGTGGATCGGCTATCTCAACGCGCAAGGGCAGGCGAGCAGCCGGATCGTCGAACCGCTGCGACTGGCCGGCGGCTACCTCACGGCATTCGACCACCGGCACGACGAGGTTCGCACTTTCGCGGTGCATCGCATCACCGGCGTGGCGACGCTCGACGAGGGCGCGGCGCCGCCAGACACGACCGACGAGGCTATTTGATCGAGCCGGCAGTCAGGCCGCTCACGACCTTCCGCTCGATCAGCGCGAACAAGACGATGACCGGGATCGTCGCGATGACGGAGGCGGCGAACAAGTTCTGCCACGGAATGCTGTACGCGCCGAGGTAACTGTTGATGGCGACGGTCAGTGGCTGCTTGGTGGGAGTCGTCGTCAGTGTGAGTGCAACGAGGAACTCGTTCCACGCGGCGATGAACGTGAAGATGAGCGCCGTGACGACTCCAGGGGCGGCCAGCGGCAACGTGACACGGCGCAGCGCGCCCAGCCGGCTCGTGCCTTCGACCATCGCCGCCTCTTCCAGTTCCCGCGGAATCGAGCCGAAGTAGGCCGTCAGGATCCACACCGCGAACGCCATGTTGAACCCGGCGTTGACCAGGATCAGCGACCACACGGTGTCAAGACCGCCGATGGTGAAGTACTGCCGGTAAATACCAACAAGCATGGAGGCTGGCTGCATCATCTGCGTGATCAGCACGACGAGGAGGAAAAGAATTCGACCACGGAACTTATAGCGCGCGGTGTAATACGCGGCGGGCATGGCGACGAGCAACACAAGGATCGTCGCCCCAGCTGCGATGTAAATAGTGATCAGCAAGTTATGGAGGAGCCCACTGCTGAGCAACTGCGAGTAGGCCGAGAAGTTGAAGTGTTTCGGCAGCACCGTCGACGTGCCGAGCTCTGCCTGCGGGCGTAGCGACGTGATAATCATGTCGATATACGGGAAGATGAAGATGAGCGCGACAATGTACGCGCTTGCCGTGAGCATTACCGTCTTCCATGTCGGTCGCTCCGGGTAGCGCTTGCGGCGCCGCAAAGCGCGGCGTGCCTCCAACGCATTCAAGGCCGCGGTCGTCATGTCACTCGACCTCCGTCTTCCAGCCGCTCACCTTCAAGAAGATCGCGGTGAAGATGGCGACGATGCCGAAGTTGATGACCGACATCGCGGCGGACTCGCCGATGTCCGATCCCTTGAGGATGTACATGAACACCGTCGTCGTCGCTGTCGAGTAGCCCGGCTGGCCGTGCGTCATCGCCCAGATAATCGGGAAGTTGTTGAAGACATTCATGATGTTGATCAACGTGGCGACCACGATGGCGGGCCGGAGCAACGGAAGCGTGACCGACCAGTAGGCGCGCCATTTCGACGCCCCGTCGACGGCCGCTGCCTCGTACAGGCCACCGGGAATCGAGTTATGACCGGCGAGGATGGCGTACGTCGTAAAGGGCACCGATACGAAGACTGCGACGGCGATCAGCCACGGAAACGCGGAGCTCGCGACGCCAAGCGGGTCCGCGCGATCCAACGACCCGACCAAACCGAGATGGTGGCCAATGATGTTGATCAGGCCCGAGGTGGGGCTAAGCATCCACTTGAACACGATCGCGGTCATGAGCACGGACGCCGCCCACGGCGCGATGAGCGCCCATCGGGTGACCCGTCGGCCAGGGAATCGCTTGTGCAACATCTGCGCGAGACCCAGGGAAATCATCGTCGTGATCACCACGACGAAGACCACCCAGACCACCGACCTTTCGATGATCGAGACGAACTGTGGCTCGTCGAACAGCTTCGTGAAGTTGGCGCCGCCGTTGCCGCCCTCGACAAGCCCGAACGAACTCACCTTGAGAAATGAGGTCCGGAACATGCTCACGACCGGCCAGCCGACGGCAAAGCCGATAAGCGCGATGGAAGGGCCGATCCACAGCAGCGGTGAGAGTTTGCGTGCCAAGCGCGACGTCATTGGCGGACGCCGCCTCGAGGGCGGCGCCGCGTGGCCTACAGGCCGTATCGCCGTGCTGTGGCTCATCATTCCTCTCCCGTCAGGTACCCGAGCGCATCGTTCCCCGCGTTCGCGTCCTTCTGCATGTCGGCCCCGGGCCTGTTGCCCGGGGCCGACAGCGCCTGACCTAACCAGCGTCAGCTGTTGCTCTTCGCCGTGTTTTGCAGCTGGTCGAGGATCTTCGAGGGATCGCTGCTGACTGCCTGGCCGATGATCTGTTTGATCTGAGCGTTCACCTGCGCCCACGCTTTCTGGTTCACGGGGTAGAAGGTGTCGGTGGGCAGCGAGTCGAGGAACGGCTTCAAGTCGGGGTTGGCTTGGGCGACCTGCTCCGACGCGCCCTTCGTGATCGGCAACAGCTTGTAGGCGTCGAAGAAGCTCTTCTGCCACTGGTCCGACATGACGAAGCTGAGGAACGCCTTGTCTTGCATCTGGTGGTCACTCTTGCCCTTGAACGCCCAGATCCAGTCGTTGACGCCGAGGGTCGTCTTCGCCAGGCCGTCCTTGCCGGGGATCGGCGCGAACGCGAAGTTGAGGTTGCTCTTCTGCTGAGCTTCGGTCAACCCGGGAAGCTCGGCCGGCTGGCTGTTCGTCATCCCGACCTTGCCTGCCTGGAAGTCGGCCCAGCAGCCGGCGGTCCGGTTCGTCGTCGCCGGGTGCGGGTTGGTGACGCCCGCCTGCACCAGGGTGTTGATGAACTTGAACGTGTCGACGTTCGCCTGGCTGTTGAGCGCCCAGTT
>JAICLV010000227.1 GCA_025925185.1 Acidothermaceae bacterium | reverse complement strand
GTGGTGAGACCGCCCTGGACGACAGCCAGATCACAGGCGGCCAGGTGCCGATACAGGTTGTGCACGTAGCCGTGCACCTCGACGCCACGCTGTCGCGGCAGCGACTTGGGGTCGATGCGCGGCCCGGCGACGACGATCATCCGCAGATTCGACACTTTCTCCTTGGCGGCCGGGTAGGCGGCGATGAGCTTGCGTAGCAAGTGCCCGCCGACTCCTGAGCCGCCGACCGTCACGATGCAAACGGTCTCGTCTTCCGCGAAGCCCAACTCGGCGCGTACCGCCGCGCGGTCGGCGACGTCGGCCGCCTCGAATCCGGTGACGTAGCCGACGAAGTCGAAGTTCGCCTCGGTCCACTCGCGAATCGCCGGCAGTGATGGCCCTAGCCCTTCGGGCACGATGTCGTCGGGGTTTCCGACGAACAACGCGCGATCACGCAGCCGTGGAAAACGCGCGATCTGCTCGACCATCTCAGCGTTGTAGTCGGCGGCGAGAGCAGCCTCTCGCTGGCCGCCGTCAGGCATCGGGAGCCAACCGACGAAGTCGGTGAGCCACACGTATGGCGTGCGCTTGAGCTCAGGATTCTCGTGCAGGAAGTAATCGAGGTCCCACGCCTCGTCGCCGATCCACGCGTCGTACGGTTCGTCGTCGACGAGGTCGGAGAACACCATGAAGTTGTTCACCAGCACTTCGTCCATGCGCCGGACCGCTTGAAACGCATGGAGATCGTGCTCTCCCGACTCTGCTTCGAAGTGCGCCGATTCGGCAGCCAAGAACGCTGACGCCGGATGCACGAACTCCCCGTTGCGCTCGAGCAATTCGGTCAGCGGGTGCTGGGCGAGCCAGTGCACTTCGACGTCCGGCTCGATCTTGCGCAGTTCGTCGGCGATGGCGATGTCGCGGCGTGAATGGCCGAGCCCGATCGGCGACGACAGGAAGAGCACCCGACGGCGGCGGTCGAGTGGTCGTGTCCATCGACGGGGCGGACGGCGGGTCGAGGTGACGCGGTCGATGAAGTCACGGATCGTGTGGTTGACGAAAACCGGCTCGCGCGCCATCGGAAGATGCCCGGCGCCGCCGATGGTCACGAACTCGCCGCCGGTGAGTTCGGCAACGAGCTCACTGCGGGCGATGGGCTGGCAGTTGTCTTGGTCGCCATGGATGGTGAGAACCGGGCAGCGGATCTGCCGCAAAATCTCCTCGGTTTCCTCCTTGCTGGACGTCGCGAGCGTTCGCTCACCGTGCACCAGCATGGTCTGGGCGCCGATGTCGACCGCCCACCCCACGGTGTCTTCGAGCTGCTTGCTCGAGTGCGGTTCGACGAGCAACTGGCCGAAGAAGAACTCCGCGAAGCCGCTCCAATCTGACAGCCAGTAGTGGCGGTTGCTCTTCTGCCAGCCCTCGTACACATCGAGTTCAGCCTCGAAGTCGACCGGCCCGTGGTCGTGTGGTGGCGTCAGGTGGGGCGCGTTCGTGCCGACCGACACCACAGCGAGCGCCCGATCGGGGTGCGTCGACGCGGTCAGCAACGCGCGCCAAGCGCTCGCGCAGATGCCGACGAGCACCGCGCGCTCGATGCCGACGGCGTCCATGACCGCGATCGTGTCGGCCACGTACTCGACGTCGTTGTACGCGGCGGGATCGGTCGGTCGGTCGGAGCGGCCGTTGCCGCGCGGGTCGATCGTGACGACCTTGTGGCGGCGGGCGAAGTACGGCACCTGCGCCTTCCAGGCCTGCGACTGCACGATGGCATCGATCGGCACGAACACGATCGCGGGGTCGCCGTCGCCGAACACCTCGTAGCCGACCTTGACACCGTCCCGCTCGACGAAGTCCTCGGCGTCGGGATATCTCGCGCGCATGTGCCCTCCTCATGGTCTGGGTCGAGACCGGCACCACGCTGTCAGCGCTCATTGCAGTGCGGTTGCAAAGAAAATGCAATGCCGCCGAGCAAGGTCGTCGCCAGCCGCGAAGGACGGGGCGAAAAGCGATCAAGGAGATGGCGATGGCTATCAACGAAGACAAGCTCATGGAACTGCTGCACGCGTTCGTCGGAGACCTCGGCGCGACGGTGGCCGCTGGCAACGTCGTGATCGGGCACCGGCTCGGGCTCTACCGAGCGCTCGCTGAAGGACCGGCGAGCGCGGACGAGCTCGCGACCCGCACCGGCGCGAACCCGCGCTACATCGCCGAGTGGCTGCGCGGCCAGGCCGCCGGCCACTACGTCGAGTACGACGCGACCACCGACACCTACTCGATGACCGAGGAGCAAGCGTTCGCCCTCGCCGATCCCGAGGCGGGCGTCTACATCCCGGGAGCGTTCGTGCTCGCGCTCGGAACGCTGAAGGCGAACGACCGGATCGCGGAGGCGTTCCGCACCGGGGACGGCATGGGTTGGCATGAGCACGACGAGGACGTTTTCGTTGGTTGCGAGCAGTTCTTCCGGCCTGGCTACGTCGCGAACTTGGTCTCGTCGTGGATCCCGGCGCTGGACGGCGTCGAGGCGAAGCTGCGCGCGGGTGCGCGGGTGGCTGACATCGGTTGCGGCTTGGGCGCGTCGACGATCCTGCTGGCCAAGGAGTTCGCGAACGCGACGTTCGTCGGCGCCGACTACCACGATCGCTCGATCGAGCTTGCCCGCAAGCGGTCAGCCGACGCCGGGGTCGCGGATCGCGTGTCGTTCGAAGTCACGTCGGCGTCGACCTTCACCGGCAAGGACTACGACCTGGTCGCGACCTTCGACTGCCTGCACGACATGGGCGACCCGGTGGCCGCCGCCAAGCACGTGCGGTCGGCGCTGCGGCCGGACGGCACCTGGTTGATCGTCGAACCGGCCGCCGGCGACACCGTCGCCGACAACCTCAACCCGGTCGGACGGGTCTACTACAACTTCTCCTCGCAGCTGTGCGTGCCGAACGCGCTGTCGCAGACCGGCGGGTACGCGCTCGGCGCCCAAGCCGGCGAGGCGGCGATCCGCCGGGTGGCCACGGACGCCGGCTTCACCCGCTTCCGCCGCGCCACCGAGACGCCGTTCAACCTCGTTTTCGAGGCGCGGCCCTAGCCGGGACTCAGGGTCAGGCCCGCGGGTCCACGTGGATCTTCGGGCCTG
>JAICLV010000089.1 GCA_025925185.1 Acidothermaceae bacterium | reverse complement strand
GACGATGTAGTCGCGCAGTTTCTGCGGCGGCCGGTAGGTGCGGTTGCCGTAGTCGAGCAGGTGCCCGTCGACTGGGTCGACGACCAGGCGCCGCCACTCGGCGTCTTCGGCGAGTTGGCGGGCGAGCGCGGCGGGCAGCGGGCCGTGGCCGGGCCGGTGGGCGGGGTCGTCGCGCAGGCCGAGCAGGGTGGGCAGGTCGATGACGACCTGCAGCTCGACCTTGCGCCGCCGCGCGGCGGGCAGCCGCCGGTCGGCTAGCGCGCCGTCGGCGAGGGCGATCAGCGCGTCGACGCGCCGGGCGTCGATGCCGGGGTCGCGTCGGCGGCCGCCGGCCTTGGCGTGGCGGGCGCGGGCGAGGGTGTCGACGGCGTCGAACAGCCGGCGGGCGTCGAGCGCGGGCATGGTGGCGATCAAGGTGGCCATCCCGTCGGGCTCGGGCACGATCACGACCCGCCGTTGCGACTTCTCGCGTTCGTGAGCGGCGAGCGCGGCTGCCGCCGGCGCAGCCCGCTCGCGGTCGACGGCGCGGCGCACGCTGCGGCGGAAAGCGGCCGCGGCCTGGTGCGGCGCGTTGGCCAGCACCCTCCTCTCGATGTTCTCGGCGGTGGGTTTGTCGAGCGCGCCGCACTCGTCGACCATCACCATGGCGTGCCGGGTGGAGATCTGACCGGCCTCCAGCAACTCGCGGGTGCGCGGCAGCGTGTCGGCGAGGGTGCGCGCGACGTGGATACGGTTGTCGGCGGCCTGCCGCGACAAGCCGAGCGCGGCGGCGACCTCGTCACGCACTGGGTCGTCGTGGATCAACGCCTCCGGGCCGGCCACCTCGCACATCGCCGCGTGCTGGCGCGCGGTCAGCCAAGCGGCCTGCCGCTCCCACGCGCGCAAGATCAGCAGCTTGTCTTCGGTGTCGCGCCGGTCGGGGTCGATCGAGCACAGCATCGCCATCGCCGCCGGGCCGGGCTCGACGTCGAGCAGCTCCTCTAACGTCCACTCCCCAACGTGGACCGACGCCGCGCCGAACGGCGCCACGAACCCCATCGCGAACATGTCCGCAACGCTACGAGACGCCACCGACATTTCCCGATTCCCCAACACCCACAAGGAAACCTGTGGATATCCGCGCACCGGTCACCGCTGTGGAAGCGGGCACGCCCGCCAGCGCGGCCGCTTCTCCGACGGCGTGGTCCCTCACTTGTGCGACCTCATGCGAACAACAACGCCGCGTCACGCGACGTCATGGTTGAGTCAGTCGGCCAGCATCGCACGCATCGCGTCGACAACGGTCGCCGCCAACACATCGGCCCCACGGCCGCCGTTGCCGAACGTGATGTGAATGCCGTCCGGGGTGCGCAACTCGACGGTCTTCCCACCGACAACACGACTACGCGCGTACCGCCCCGCGTCGTCGCTGAACAAATCCCATGACGAGAAGTACGTGACGCCCGGATGCAAAGCCGCTTGCGCCTCGTATATCGCGTTGAGCTTTTCCATGCACAACGAGAATGTCGGGCTCTTCATGATCGGCATGCCAACCCACAGCATCTTCGCGCCCGCGTCGGTCGCCTCTTCCATCATCGTCGCGACCCGCTGCGCGTACGCCTGCTCCCACCCTGCGGTGCCGAACTTCTGCAACACCCCGTCGACATAGAAGTCCTGCACGTCGTTGGCGCCGATGAAGACGACGACGACGTCCGGTTGGTCTTGCGTCAGCATCTCTGACAAATGCTTTGGCCAGTCGTAGTACTGCGGTTGCACCAGACCGCTGTTGCCTTTCGCGGCCTGCACGAGATCGACGCCGTCGACGTCTCGGAGCACGTCGCTCAAGCCGAAGCCGAGGTCTTCGCCAAGCGAGTCGCCGATCTCGAGAACCGTCAACGGTGTCGGCAAGGTGGTCGACGAGCCGGTGCGGAGCGGCGAGACAATCGCGGACGACGGGATGGCGGCCGCCGGCATGTCCTCGTGCGCGACCATCGCGTCCGACGCCGCAACGACTGCGGAGACCGGGCTGCGCGCGCTCGCGCCAATCGCCCGCGAACTCGTGCAGCCGGCGGCAGCCAGCAGCGCCGCGCACGCGGCGGCGACGCACAACCAACGGCTACGCACGACTATTGGGACGCCAGCGGACCACAAGAAGTTGCACGTCGGCGCTACCGAAGTGAGAAGTGGACGACGCGCGGCAGCGCCGCTCCGGGCTCGCCCGACGCGAGCACGACCCGAACGCCGCCGTCGCACGCTTCGGCGCCGAGCGAAGTTCCAGCCAACGTGCGCACGCCCGCGACGTCAACCGCGTCGGCGCGCACCGGGAACACCACCTCGCCGTCGGCGTCGACAACGGCGTTCACGCCCTGCTCGTCGGCAGTCCACCGAACCCACGGATCGTCACTCGGCGACGCCACCGACGCGGGAACAGTTGAGGTGTCGTGAACCGCGCGCGCGTTGACGCTCATCCACCGCGCCATTCCCTCCAGCGTCGCGCGTTGCAAGTCCGACAACGTGCCGTCGGCACGCGGACCCACGTTCAGCAGCAGGTTGCCGCCGCGTGACACGACGTCGACCAGGTGCTTGACGGCGCCGCGCGCGTCCAGCGTCACCGACTCGTCTTCGTTTTGGTTGTAGCCAAAGGACAATCCGAGCCCGCGGGTGTTCTCCCACGCGCCGCCGCCCTCGCTCTCGCGATACGCCTGGTACTCGCTGCAGCGGAAATCCCAATGCGTGTCGCCCCACCGGTCGTTGACGACCCCGTCGGAGTTTTTCGCGTAGAAATGGGAGAACAGCTGCGCCAGCCCGTAGCTGCGGTCGTGCTTTCCGCGGTCGGGCCACTCGATGTCGTTCCACAACACGTCCGGCGCGTAGCGGTCGATGAGGTCTTGCACGTGGAGGTATGCATACGCCGCATACGCCTCGTCATAGGGCCGCACGGTGTGCACGCCGTGGTGCGTGTCGAGAGCGGGCAGAGCGGTGACGTGCCAGTCGAGCCCGCCCGAGTAGTAGACGCCGAACCGAAGCCCGCGAGAACGCGCCGCGGACGCGAAAGCCTCGACGAGGTCGCGTTTCGGCCCGCGGTGCACGGTGTTTCGCGTCGAGGTGCCGGGCGCGTCCCACAGCGTGATGCCGTCGTGATGCTTCGTCGTCGGGATGACGTACCGGGCGCCGGCGCGGGCGAACAAACCGACAAGGTCCACCGGGTCAAAAGATTCAGCCCGCCACTCGTCGAGGAAGTCGTCGTACGGCCGATCGCCGTAGACCTCGCGGTGATGCGCCTGAGCAGGGCTGCCATCGACGCGAATCGTGTTGAAGTACCACTCCGCGTAGGGGTTGTGGCGAAACCAGGTCTCGTCGTCGAGCGCGCCGAGCTCCCCCGTCGGCTCCGCCCAGCCAGGCACCGAGTAGGCGCCCCAGTGCACGAAGATGCCGAGCTTGGCGGCCGTGAACCATGCGGGCGTCGGCCGCTCGAACCGGCTCCAGTCAACGTCGGACATCGACGACCACTCTAGGGCCGCCCCGATGTCTCACATGGAGTGCGGCGTAGCGACCACCGTGGTTCGCTCGGCGGCTGACCGTGCGGAGCTCAGGTCTGCCCACCATGTGTCGATTAGTCCGATACCGGATATCGACAGTCAGGATGATCTTTCATGACTACGGCGACAACTGCCACGGCCACTGCGATCGCTCGGCCGAGGCGGCTGCTGTCCGACCGCTCGGTGATGACGAAGGTGTTACTGCCGATCGCGGTCGCACTTGTCGGCATCATCGGCGTCGGCGCGATCGGCGCGATCGGCGTCTCCTCCACCTCGGCTACCGCTGGAGAGGTGTACTCGCACGCCACCAAGCCAATGCACGACCTGGCCGATCTGCTCGACCAGGTCGGCGACGCGCGCACCGCCGTCCGCGACCTCGTTTTCGCGCCCGACGACAAGAGCCGGGCAACGGTTCGGGAAGAGATGTCGCGCGCCGACAAGGCGGTGGACGACGCGCTCGCCGGGTACCTCGCCGACCACGGAGCATCGCTCGACGCGACGTCGAAGGATCTGGTGGACGACTTCGAGGGCAGCTGGACGGCGTGGAAGCAAGTCCGCGACCAAGACGTCCTACCGGCTGCGGCGAACGGTCGTTCCGCGCAGGCTGAGCAACTGATTCTCAGCAAGCTCCAAGCTGCCGACGATCTGTACTCCGGGCCGCTGGACTCGTTGTTCGAGCACGAGGCGCAAACCGCGAGCGACGAGGTCGAGCACGCGCAGACCGTGGCGCACGACACCGAGTTGAAGGTGATCGTGTTGTGCTGCCTCGCCGCCGCGTTCGCGCTCGGGATCGGCTTCGTCGTGGCGCGCGTCTTGTCGCGGCCGGTTCGGCTGATGAAGAAGGTGCTTGTCGCGGTCGCTGACGGCGACCTCACCCAGTCGGTGGGAATCAGCGGGCCCGACGAGATCGGGACCATGGGCTCCGCGCTCGACGTCGCGCTCGGCCAAATCCGGCAGGCGATGAAGACGATGACGGCGTCGGCGACGTCCCTCGCGCAGACCAGCAACCGGGTGAGCGGCCAGTCCAGCGGAATCGCGGCCGCCGCCGAGCAAGCCTCCGCCCGCGCGGCCGCGATGGCGGCCGCCGCTGACCAGGTCAGCGGCAACGTCAACACCGTCTCGGTCGGTGCGGAGGAGCTCGAGGCGAGCATCGTGGCGATCTCCCAAAACGCGCGGGAGGCGGCGCAGATCGCCAACGAGGCCACGGCGCACGCCCGCACCGCGAACGCGACCGTCGCCGGTCTGGGCGAGTCGTCGTCCGCCGTCGGTGACGTGATCAAGGCGATCAGGTCGATCGCGGAACAGACGAACCTGCTAGCCCTGAACGCCACGATCGAGGCGGCCCGCGCGGGTGAGGCCGGCCGCGGCTTCGCCGTCGTCGCGAGCGAGGTCAAGGACCTCGCCCAGGAGGCGGCTCGGGCGAGCGAGGACATCGCCAGGCGGATCGAGGCGATTCAGCTCGACGCCGGCGAAGCGGTCGTGGCCATCGCCGAGACCACTGAGACGATCCAGCGGATCAGCGACCTGCAGGGCACTGTCGCGAGCGCCGTCGAGCAGCAAAGCTCGACGACCCGCGAGATGGCCCGCAACGTGACGCACGCCGCGCACGGCGCTGGCGAGATCGCCGGCGCTGCGGCCGACGTCGCCCAAGCCGCACACACGACCACCGCCAACGCGGCCGAGTCGAACCGCGCCGCCGACGAGCTGGCGCAACTCAGCCGCGACCTGCAGAACGCGGTGAGCAAGTTCCGCCACTGACCGCGTTGCGCCGCCACCTCTTGACTCCCTAACGTCATTAGGTAATCCTCCTTTCAGGAGGCGTCGCGATGGCAGTTGAACTGGTCGGCCGACGGCAACGGCGTAGGCAGGAAACGATCGACGAGATCCTCGACGTCGCCGTCAGCGTGATGGCCGAAAGCGGCGCGGGCGGCCTGTCGATCGGCGAGATCGCCCGGCGCATGGGCATCCAGCCCCCGTCCCTTTATGTGTACTTCGAGTCCAAGAACGCCATCTACGACGCCGTCTTCGCCCGCGGGTGGACCCTGTTGCTCGACTCCATGGGCCCGCTGGGTCAGCAACTCGACGATGCGGACGACGGGGCGGCGCTGCTGCTGATCGCCAGCCAGCACGTCACACGTTGGGCGGTGGAAAATCGGCCCTACGCCGAACTCATGTTCTGGCGGCCGGTCCCTGGTTTCGCGCCGTCCGAGAACGCGTTCGCTCCAGCCACCGAGATGTATCGACGCACGATGCAGTTGTTCGGCGAGCTACAGCGTCGTGGGGTCATCCGTGCCGACGTCGACACCGCCGAGGTGACGACGGCGTGGACCGTACTGACCTCCGGCGTCATCAGCCAGCACCTTTCCAACGAGCCGGCGCAGACGTACGCGGCTGGCCGGTTCACCAGGCTGTTGCCAGCGTTGGCGTCGATGTTCATCGCGCATTACGGACCCCAAGGAAGAGCCGACGCCGATGACGGACGGCCGAGCCGATGACCGCGAGCGTGAGGGCGGTGCCGGCAGCCGCACTTCCAAAGACCGAGCGCCACGCCGCCGCGCTGCTGGCGACGGCCCAACACGAGGCGATGCTCGGCCTGCTGCGTGGCCTCGATGAGAGCCTGTGGGATCGGCCAACGGATTGCGCTCGGTGGACTGTTCGTCACATCGTCGCCCACCTGGTGGGCAGTCTCGCCGATGGCGCCTACCTGCGCTCGGCCATCCGGCATGGCATAGCCGGTCGACGCAAGCACCGTGACTTGTGCCCGCTCGACGCCATGAACGAAGCACAGATCGACGACCGCCGCGACTGGCCAAGCGGGCGGCTCATAGCCGACTTTGAACGCCTTGCGCCCAAGGCGGTTCGAGCTCGTCGTCGCGTTCCAAGGATGTTCCGCCGGTTGCCGCTCCCCCGCTCGATGGTCGTCGTCGGGACAACACTCAGCGATCTGCTCGACGTCATTTACATCCGCGACATGTGGATGCACCGCGTCGACATCGCGCGCGCGACGGGCCGCGCCGTCCCGGCTGACGAATCAGACGCTGACGTTGTCGCCCAGGTGATCCGCGACCTCGGTCGACGATGGCCTGGCCCTCCGGCTGGACTGACCTTGACCGGGCTCGGGTTGGCCGAGGCGGCGAGTTGGCGGCTCGGCGAAGGCGAGGCAGTTGCGGTCGTGACCACCGACGCCACGGAGTTCTGCCGACTGCTCTCCGGCCGACCAGCTGACCCGGCATACGACATCGACGGCGACCAGTCGGTGCGCGACGTTCTCAACGCCGCCCGGGTCATGTTCTGATCCCGGCTTGGCCTCAGCCAATTTCGGATGACGGGACCTCGAAGACGCTGAACATCGCGCCGAGCGAGTCGCGTAGCGCGGCCATCGGTCCGATCGCGGTCGCCATCGGTCCGGCCAGCACGTCACCGCCAAGCTCGACCGCCCGCGCGGCGGCGTGGGCGGCGTCGTCCACGGCGAAGTAAACATGCCAGTGGCTGGGTGCCCCTGCGCCACCTCGCGCGCACGCGCCAGCGACCGGGTCGCCGTTGGCCTTGAACGTGATATACGCGCCGCTGCCCGGATCGGAGATTTCGCCGGAGAGTCCGAAGACGTGGTCGTAGAACACGCGCGCCGACTCGAGGTCGTCAGCGGTCAACTCGTTCCAGATCACCGCGCCGGCCTCGTTGACGAGCGTGGCGCCGATCCGATTCCGCGCCTGCCACAGGCCGAGCGGCGCGCCGCCGGCGTCGGTGACGACGGCGAGCACGCCCGCGTCATCGACCTCGATTGGCGCCTGGACGACGGTTCCGCCGCCGGTGATGGTGCGGGCCACCGCCGTGTGCACGTTGTCGACGGTTAGGTACGTGTTCCACACGGCAGGCGGGAACGTCTCATCCGGCGAAGCCGCGATCGCCGCGACGATGCCGCTCGCGTCAGCGTCGTCCTTGCGTGCGATCGCGATCCGTTCGCCGTCGGGCCCGCGCTCCTCCTCGTACGTCCAGCCGAATAGCGAACCGTAGAAGAGTTTGGCCGCCTCTATGTCGTTCGCGCGCAGCACCACCCAGTTGGGGGTGCCCTGAGCGTACGACTCGCGGCGTGGCATCGATCAGCCAGCGAAGGTGTTGACCGGTCGGCCGCGCGCGCCCGGCCGGCAACTGAAGACGGCGCCGGCCAGCGGTTGCGCGTCGGCCGGCAGATTTTCGCGCGTGGTCGTGACGTACAGCGTGTCGAGGTTGTCGCCCCCGAACGCGCAGGCGGTGACCTGTGTGACCGGCAGCTCGACCACGCCGTCAAGAGTGCCGTCGGGCCGGTAGCGATGAACCGCGGAGCCCGCGTAAAGCGCCACCCACACACATCCCTCGGCGTCGACCGTCAGACCATCGGGAAACCCTTTCCCCTCAGGGATTTCAACGAACGGCCGCCGGTTCGAGAATCCGGTCTCGGCATCGTAGTCGAACGCGTCGATCCGCTTGGTAGGCGTGTCGTTGTAGTACGCGGTACGCCCGTCTGGGCTCCAGTCGAGGCCGTTGGAGATGGTGGCGTCGCCGAACACGAACGAGGACGCGCCGTCGGGGTCGAGCCGGTACATCGAGCCGCGTCCAGGCGCGTGGTCGTAGGCCATCGAGCCGCAATAGAACCTACCGTGCGGGTCGCACCCGCCGTCGTTCATGCGCACCGTCGCGTCCTGCCAGATCTGCGGCAACTCGTGTAGCTGCCCGTCGGGCTCCTCGAGGACGAACCCGCGTTCGACCGCGATCACCGCGCCACCCTTCGCGCGCGGCCGCAGCGCAGCGGCGATCTTGCCCACGTTGCGCCGGGTGATGGTGCCGTCGTTGCCCACAGAAAGCACATCGCCCGCGAACATGTCGACGTAACGCAATCCGCCCCACGACGGCGACCACACCGGCCCTTCGGCGTGGAAGGCGACCGGGTCGGTGAACTGCGCGGCTCTCGTCACGCCCGCCATGCTGGCGCACGCCGCGCCGCAGCGGATCAGCGGGGCGTCCCGATCACAACAGACTGGTCTAGTCCTCTTGACCGATTGGTCTAGCCCATTTAGCGTCTCCGCCATCGCAGTAGCGACGCGCGCCAAGCGGGCGCCGTCGCGCCCACCGAAGGAGATGCAGCCACGTGACCCGCATCGCTTTTCCCGGAATGACGGCCCGCGCGCGTTCGACGACGCGCCGGACCGGACTGGCCGCCGTCGCGGCGGCCGCCCTCGTCGTCCCGCTTGGATTCGCCACCGGCGCCTCCGCGCATGGCGGTCACGGTGACGGCGCCTTGGTACGTGCCGGCTACTACACCCAGTGGTCGGTGTACAGCAACTTCACGCCCAAGAGCGTCGTCGACAACGGCGACGCGGCGCACCTGAACCAGATCCAGTACGCGTTCATCAACGTCGCGCCCAACGCAGGCGAGCCAGGCAGCCCGATCGAGTGTCAAAGCGCCGACCCGTGGGCTGACTGGCAGACGCCGTACTACAACGCGTCGAACAGCGTGAGCGGCAAGGACGACGCGGGTGTCTTGCACGGCAACTTCAATCAGCTGCTCGAGTTGAAGCAGAAGTACCCGAACATCAAGGTGGTCGCGTCACTGGGCGGATTCACCTTGTCGGACTGGTTCTCCGACGCGTCGCTGACGGCGCAGTCGCGGCAGCGCCTCGTCGCGTCGTGCGTCCGCATGCTCATCGACGGCGACCTGCCGGGCCTGCCAGCGGGTGCCGCCAAGGGCGTCTTCGACGGCATCGACATCGACTGGGAATACCCGGGTTCGGCCGGCAACCACGCCACGAACGCGGCGGGCAACCCGACAGCGCGGCCGCAGGACACGGCCAACTTCACCTTGCTGCTCAAGGAGTTCCGCGACCAACTCGACGCGACGGCGCGGGCGCAGCAGCAGCACGGCCGCGCGCCGCACTACCTGCTCACCGCCGCGCTCTCGGCGAACCCGAGCAAGATCGCGCTGCTTCAGGTGCACTCGGTCTCGCGACTGCTCGACCAACTCGACGTCATGGACTACGACTTCCACGGCCCGTGGGAAGCGACCGGTCCGACCGACTTTCAATCGGAGCTTTACCCGTCTCCGCAGGAGACTCCGGCCAATCAGTTCAGCGTCGACCAGTCGATCGACACCTTCCTCAAGGCCGGCGCCGACCGGCACAAGTTGCTCGTCGGCATCCCGTTCTACGGCCACGGCTGGACAGGCGTGCAAGACGGCGGCACGTTCGGCCTCTACCAGCCGGCGACCGGCCCGACCGCCGACAACGGCGGCACGGCGAACTGGAACGTCATCTCCAAACTCGGCTACCAGCCACACCGTGACCCGGTGACCGGCGGGTACTGGGTTTACGACCCGGCCTCGACGAACCTCTACGTGGTCGACGACCCGACCGAAATCGTGCAGAAGATGCGCTACGTGAAGCAGCGCGACCTGGGTGGCGCGTTCTACTGGTCCCTCGACGGCGACGACAGCGCCGGCTCGCTCGGCGCAGCTGTCGACCTCGGCCTGCGGTAGTTCCAACGTCGTGTCGGCGAGCACGTGATAGACCGCGTGCT
>JAICLV010000108.1 GCA_025925185.1 Acidothermaceae bacterium | reverse complement strand
CGTCGGGCTCGCCGCGGATGCGCTGTGCGCGGCGGCTGTCGGGCTCGGCGGCTGGCTCGGCCGGCTCGGCTGGCTCGGCGCGGGGCTCGGCCGGCTCGGTGGCGCGGGATCGAGCGGCGCCGCCGGCGGCCCGCCGGTGAGTCGAGGGCTACCCGCGTCGGCTCGCCCGCCGGAGTCGCATGCGCCGATCGCGAGCGTCACGCCGAGCGCGTACACGAGCGCCACTGCGGCGGGAGACCATCGGCGCGGCATCGGGCAAGCGTAATCGGCGTCATGGCGGGGACTGGGTTGATGAATGCTCGTAGGTGAGGGTAGCCTCACCTAAGTTAGTCGACCCTAAGCTCGCCCACAGGAAGGGGAACCGAGTGCTCCCGACCTTCGTCATCGGCTTGCGCGAGGGCCTCGAGGCCTCGCTCATCGTCGGCATCGTCGCCGCGTTCCTCGGCAAGCAGGGACGCCGCGACGCGTTGCGTCAGGTCTGGGTCGGCGTCGCCGCCGCGGTCGTCTTGTGCCTCGGGATCGCGATCGCGCTGAAGGTGGCCACCGCCGAGCTGCCCCAAAAAGAGCAAGAGGGCCTGGAAACCGTGGTCGGCGTTCTCGCGATCGCGATGGTCACGGTCATGATCATCTGGATGCGCAAGCACGCGCGCGGTATGAAACGCGAGCTCGAGGGCGCGGCCGCGAGCGCACTGGCCACCGGGTCAGCCCGCGCGCTTGTCGCCATGGCCTTCCTCGCGGTGTTGCGCGAAGGGTTCGAGACCGCCGTGTTCGTCGTCGCGGTGCTGCAGCAGCCGAGCGGCGGCGGCGTTTGGCCCAGCGTGGGCGTGTTCCTCGGCCTGGCCATTGCCTTCGGCGTCGGATGGGGCATTTACCGCGGCGGTGTGAAGCTCAACTTGGCGAAGTTCTTCAAGGCCACCGGTGTCGTTCTCGTCGTCGTCGCGGCTGGCTTGGTGATGACCGCGTTTCACACCGCTCACGAGGCCGGCTGGGTCGACTTCGGCCAAGCGCAGGCGCTCGACCTGCAGTGGCTGGTGCGCCCCGGCACCCCGCTCGCGTCGCTGCTCACCGGCGTCCTCGGTTGGCACCCGACCGTCACGGTGGTCGAGGCAATCGGCTGGCTCGCGTACGCCGTCGTGGTCGGCGCTTTCGTCCTCGTTCCGCCGCGGCAACGCAAGGTTGCGGAACAGCGGTCGGGCGCGGTGGCCTCGCAGTCGGCCGCCCAAGTCTGACCAATCGTCGGTCTCAAGCAAGGAATTCGAATGTTCACCGCTTCAATGCGGCGCGCTGCCGCCCTGCCCGCTGCCGCCCTGCCCGCTGCCGTCGCCGCGGCCACCAGTCTCGCGCTGGTCGCCGGTTGCTCGTCGTCGGACGGTGCCGACAACGCAGGCGCCACCGCTGCCGGAGGCGTCGTCGTCCAAGTCGAACTCACCTCCGACGGTTGCGTGCCCTCACCCAACTCGGTGAGCGCCGGCCTGGTCACGTTCAAGGTGAAGAACAAGGACGCGGCCGCGGTCTCCGAGGCCGAACTGTTGTCGGGTGGGTCGATCCTCGGCGAAAAGGAGAATCTGACGCCGGGCCTGTCGGGGTCGTTCTCGTTGCGGCTGAAGCCCGGCGATTACGTGATGAGCTGCCCGAACGCGAAGACCGACCATGCCGAATTCACCGTCACGGGTGGGGATTCCAGCACGGCGCCTGACCCGTCGGCGTCCGCGTTGGCGGAACAAGCCGGCCAGAAGTACCACGACTACGTCGTCGACCAGGTCAGCCAACTCCTCACCGCCGCAGGGAAGTTCACCACCGCGGTGAAGGCCGGCGACATCGCCGGCGCGAAGGCGGCGTACGGCCCGGCGCGCACGCACTATGAGTCGATCGAGCCGGTGGCGGAAAGCTTCGGCGACCTCGACCCTTCGATCGACGCCCGCGAGAACGACGTCGACGATCTCACGACCTGGACCGGCTTCCATCGGATCGAAAAGGCCTTGTGGCAAGACACCACCCTGGCGGGCATGGCGCCGATGGCCGACCGGCTCACGACCGACCTGACAAAGCTGCAAACCCTTGTCGAGCAGCAGACCTATCAGCCCGCGCAGATCGCGAACGGCTGCGTCGAGTTGCTTGACGAGGTGGCGAAGTCGAAGGTGACCGGCGAGGAAGACCGTTACAGCCACACCGACCTCTTCGACTTCGAAGCGAATGTCCTTGGAGCGCAAGAGGGATTCACGGCTCTGAAGCCGCTGTTGCGGTCGAGCGACCCCGATCTGGCTGACACCATCGACGCGCGGTTCGCCGACGTCTTGTCGGCGCTGGCGAAGTACAAGCAAGGTGACGGCTGGGTCGACTACTCGACCGTCTCCGACCAAGACCGCCGCGTGCTCGCGCAAAAGGTCGACGCGCTCGCCGAACCGCTGTCGCAGGTTGCCGCGCGTGTCGGCTGACGTCTCTCGGCGCGCGTTTCTCACCGGCGCCGGCGCGCTCGGCCTGGCCGGCGTCGCCGCCGGCCTGGCGGGCTGCACCGACGCGAAGCCGCACCCGCCGTCGGCCAGCGGCTCCGGCGACGCGTCCGTCGTCCCGTTTCGCGGTGAGCATCAAGCCGGCATCGACACGCCGGCGCAAGACAGGCTGGCGTTCGCGGCCTTCGATGTCACCAGCACACGGGGTGGCGACCTGCGTTCGATGCTGACCGAGTGGACCGCGGCCGCAGAGGCGATGACCCTTGGCCGGCAGGTGCCAGGGGGCGCGAGCGACCTCGCTGCGCCACCTGCTGACACCGGCGAGGCCGTCGGGCTTCCGGCGTCCGCGCTCACCGTCACGATCGGGTACGGGCCGACGTTGTTCGACGATCGCTTCGGTCTCGCAGCGCGGTTGCCGGCCGCGTTGCAGCCGCTGCCGGCGTTGCCGGGCGAGACGCTGCAGCCCGAGCGCACCGGCGGCGACCTGTGCGTGCAGGCGTGCGCCAACGACCCGCAGGTTGCCTTCCACGCGATCCGCAACCTCGCCCGGCTCGGCCGTGGCACGGTCGTCATGCGGTGGTCGCAGCTCGGCTTCGGCCGCACGTCCTCGACAAGCTCGAGCCAGGCCACGCCCCGCAACCTGATGGGTTTCAAGGACGGCACGCGCAACATCAAGTCCGACCAGCACGACGACCTCGCCGCGCACGTGTGGGTGGGCGACGACGGCGACCAAGCGTGGATGCGCGGTGGCAGCTACCTCGTCGCGCGCAGAATCCGCATGCTCATCGAGTCGTGGGACCGCGACTACCTGGCCGACCAGCAACGGGTGTTCGGCCGCTTCAAGGCGTCCGGGGCGCCGCTGACCGGCACGGCCGAGTTCGACCCCCCCGACTTCTCCAAGCGCAGTGGTGGGGAGCCGGTCATCCCGGCCGACGCGCACATCCGGCTAGCCGCGCCGGAGAACAACGACGGCGTGAAGCTGCTGCGGCGCGGCTACTCCTACACCGACGGAATCGACCCGGTGACCGGTGAGCTCGACGCCGGCCTGTTCTTCGTCGTTTTCCAAAGGGACCCGCGCACCCACTTCGTGCCCGTGCAACGCAAGCTCGGCGCGCACGACGCCCTGACCGAGTACATCACCCACACCGGTGGCGGGTTGTTCGGCTGCCCACCCGGTTTGCGGGCGGGCCAGTCGTGGGCCGACCAACTGTTCGGCTGAGTGCTGAAGCAAGATCAGCTTCGATGAGACACAATCGTCGCGTGAACCAGCAGCACGACTTGATCGACACGATCGAGATGTACCTGCGCACGATCTTCGAGTTGGAAGAAGAGGGCGCGGTGCCGCTGCGAGCCCGGATCGCGGAGCGCCTGGCTCAAAGCGTGCCCACCGTCTCGCAGACCGTCGCCCGCATGGAGCGCGACGGGCTGGTCAAGGTCGAGGGCGACCGCCGCCTCGAATTGACGCCGGAGGGGCGCGCGATCGCCACCCGGGTGATGCGCAAGCATCGCCTCGCCGAATGCCTGCTCGTCGACGTGATCGGCCTGGAGTGGGCGTTCGTGCACGAGGAGGCGTGCCGCTGGGAGCACGTGATGAGCGAGGCGGTCGAGCGACGGTTGCTGGAGGTGCTGGGTCACCCAACCGAGTCGCCGTATGGCAACCCGATCCCCGGGCTGTCTGAGCTCGGCGAGCGTGGCGGCGAAGTCGAGTTCCTCGAGGGCCTCATCCCGCTCAACACTGTCGTCGACACCACGACGAGTGTCGTGGTACGACGGATCGGCGAGCCGATCCAGTCCGACACCGCGTTGATGTCGAGGTTGCGGCGGGCGGGCTTGCGGCCGAACGTGCCGGTGGCAGTGGCTCGTCAGGGCGGCCGCGTTGTGATCGGTCGCGACCGCGACGCCGCCGAGATCGACGACCTGGTCGCGGCACATGTCTTTGTGCGCGACCCAGCGGGAGGTCCGGCCGTCGACCCGGTGTGAGCCGGGGCCCGCGAAGTTGCAGCGGCAATAACTCGTGCCGTCACAAGTGTCGTGAGATGACGCATGTCATGCCGCACACGCGACGGCCGACACTGCTGTCGCGACCACCCGATACGCCAGGATTGACGGCATGACGATCACGGACTCAATTGTGAGCACGGCGGGCATCAGCCTGCACGGCCTCACCAAAAGCTTTGGTCAGGTGCGCGCTGTCGACGGCATCGACCTTGTCGTCGCGCCGGGTGAGACGGTGGCGCTGCTCGGCCCGAATGGCGCGGGCAAGTCGACGACCATCGACATGCTGCTCGGCCTCAACACGCCGGACTCGGGCAACGTTCGGGTTTTCGGCATGACTCCCGAGCAGGCGGTGCAGCGCGGCGCCATCGGCGCGATGCTCCAGACCGGCGAGCTCATTCGCGACCTCACGGTCCGCGAGCTGCTCGGGATGATGGCGTCGCTTTACCCGAACCCAGCGAGCGTCGACGATGTCGTCGACGTCACGGGCATTGGCGACATCGTCGACCGGCGCACCAACAAGCTTTCGGGTGGCCAGACCCAGCGGGTGCGCGCGGCGATCGCGCTGATCTCCAATCCTGACCTGCTCGTGCTCGACGAGCCGACCGTCGCGATGGACGTCGAAGGGCGGCACCTGTTCTGGAAATCGGTGCGCCGGATCGCGGCGTCCGGAAAGACGATCGTGTTCGCCACGCACTATCTCGAAGAGGCCGACACATATGCCGATCGCATCGTGTTGATGGCCCGCGGGCGGATCGTCGCCGACGGCCCCGCCACCGAGATCAAGGCGACCGTCGGGTTGCGCACCATCCGCGCGACGCTGCCCGATGTCGGCGTCGACGCGTTGACTTCGTTGGACGGCGTGAAAAGCGCGGAGCGCCGAGGCGAGGCCGTGGTGTTGCACTGCACCGACTCCGACGCGGCCATTCGCGCCTTGCTGACGGCATATCCGACCGCGAGCGACCTCGAGATCGCGGGCGCCGGCCTCGAACAAGCCTTCCTGCTGCTGACCGGCGACCGCGATGGCGCCGACCTGACCTCCGAGGAGCTCTCGTGAACCTCGTTTATCTCCGCTACGAGTTGCTGCGCACTGTGCGCAACCGGCGGTTTTTTATCTTCTCTCTCGCGTTCCCGCTGGTGTTCTTCTACCTGATCGCCAGCCCCAACAAGGGTCAGGAGCTGGGCGGCATCCCGTTCGTCACCTACTACCTGGCGGGCATGGCGTCGTTCGGCACCATGATGGCGATGATTTCCACCGGTGGCCGGATTTCCGCGGAGCGGCAGGCCGGCTGGAATCGACAGCTCCGGCTCACGCCGCTGACGCCCCGCCAGTATTTCCGCGCGAAGGTCGCCACCGGCTACCTGATGGCCGCCATCACCCTCGCCCTGTTGTTCGTCGCTGGGCTGACCCTCGGAGTGCATCTCGATGTCGGCCGCGTCGCGCAGATGGCGGGATTGGTCGCTGTCGGCTTGATTCCCTTTGCCGCGCTGGGAATTTTCGTCGGCCACATGTTCCACCCGGACTCGCTTGGCCCGGTGCTGGGCGGTGGCGTCTCGATCCTCGCGTTCCTCGGCGGCGCGTGGAGCCCGGTCGGGGGCACGCATGGGTTCATGCACGTCGTTTCGGAGAGCACCCCGACGTATTGGTTGGTGCAGGCCGGTCACGTGCTCGTCGGGGAGAAAGCTTGGACGGGCACCGGGTGGCTCGTCATCGGCGTTTGGACGGCGGTGCTCGCCGGTCTCGCGGCCCGGGCGTATCAACGAGACACGAAACGCGTCTAGGCTGGACGGCAAGGTGAGCGTGGGACACGGACAGGAATGGCCGGAGGCCTTGGAGGCGCCGGCGATTCCTGACGGCGCGGGACCGGATGCAACCGTTTGTCGTGACGGCGGGCCGCTCGCCCGTTGGCTGCCCGCAGGTCGGGCCGCGCCATTTCGCGCGCACGTCCCAGGCGTCAGCGCGACGTACACGCGACGCCTTCGTCCGACGCATGACGGCGCGCGAAATTGGCGGCGCGGTGGTGGGTTTTGGCTCCTGTACCTGCTGAATCCGCTCGGGCAGGCCTGGACAGACCATCGGCTGTCGGCCAGCATCGCGGGCACCGTCCTGCTCGTCGCGTTCGCGTGGGCGTACCTGTTCCTCGTGCCGACGGCGTGGTACGGGCGGGCGCGGCTCGGTCGAGCGATCGTCGTGTGCGCGACGCTGTTCGGGCTTTCCGTCGCCGAGACGGCGGTCATCGGCGTCGACGGCCTGACCGCCTGGGTCTTCGTCGCCGCCGCCACCATCGTGTTGCTTCCGGTGCGGCCGGCCTTTGTCTTCGCGGGCGTGCTCGCGATCGTCGCCACCGTCGTCCCTCAATACATCCCGCCGTGGGACGTGCACGACCTCGAGTGGTCGCTCGGGGTGGCGGTCGCCCTCGCCTCCCTCGCGGTTTTCGCCTTCACCAGGCTGATTCGAGCGAACCACGAGCTGGCGGCCGCCCGCGAGGAAGTCGTGCGCATGGCAGCCGAGCGCGAGCGCTTGCGTATCGCGCGTGATTTGCACGACCTGCTCGGCCACTCACTGACCACCATCACTGTGAAGGCGGCACTCGCGAAAAGGCTTCTCGAGACAGACCCCGCGCGTGCGGCCGAAGAGATCGGGGCGGTCGAGCAGCTGGCCCGCGAGTCCTTGGCCGACACCCGCACAGCGGTCGCCGGCTACCGCGAGGTTCGGCTCGCTACGGAGTTGGCGACCGCCCGAGAAGTGCTTGCCGCGGCCGGAATTCAGGCGGTGCTGCCGGGCGTCGTCGATGACGTGCCGGCCGATCTCGGCGGCTTGTTCGGCTGGGTCGTACGCGAAGGCGTCACCAACGTCATCCGCCACTCGCACGCGAGCCGGGTCCGCATCGCGCTCGACGGCCGCGCGATCGAAATCGAGGACGACGGCAACGGCGCGGTCGCCGGGTGCGCTGACAAGTGCGGCAGCGGGCTTTCCGGCCTCGCCGAGCGCGCCGCGTCGGTCGGCGGAAACCTCACTGCCGGCCCGGCGAACTCCGGCGGCTTCCGGTTACGGGTCGAGGTGCCGTGATTCGCATCTTGATGGCCGACGACCAGCACTTGGTGCGCGGCGCCCTCGCCGCGCTGTTGAATCTCGAGCCTGATTTGGAGGTCATCGCCGAGGTCGCTCGTGGTGACGAGGTGGTGGCGGCCGCGCGCGAGACCGCGCCCGACGTCGCGATGCTCGACGTTGAAATGCCAGGCCTGGACGGCCTCGCCGCCGCAGCGGCGCTGCGCAGCGAGGTGCCGTCGTGCAAGGTGTTGATCGTGACGACGTTCGGCCGCGCGGGCTATCTGCGGCGCGCGATGGAGGCCGGCGCGCTCGGATTTGTGGTGAAAGACGCTCCCGCCGAGCAGCTCGCTGACGCCGTGCGCAGGGTGGCCCTTGGTGAGCGTGTCGTCGACCCGGCGCTCGCTGCTGCGACACTGGCCGGTGGTTCGAGCCCCCTGACGGCGCGCGAGCGCGACGCGTTGGTGGCTGCCCGCGACGGCGCGACGATCGCCGACATCGCGAAGCTGCTTTTCTTGAGCGAGGGCACCGTGCGTAACTACCTCTCATCGGCCATCTCGAAGACCGGCACGCGAAACCGCGTCGAGGCGTTGCGTGTGGCGGAGGACAACGGCTGGCTGTGACGAGGCCTCAGCTAACCGCACCGCTCCACGGTGTCGGCGGCAAGCCGTTTATCTGGTTGATGAACTCGCCGTTGTACCAATGCGCGAAGGCGACCATCTCGGGGTCGCGGGGCAGCGTGAGCAGCTCCTCCGTTCGGCAGAACCCGTCTGCCGCGTCAATCAACTCGTTGAGTCGCAAGAGGTCGGGAACGACGCTGGCGGGCACCTCGTAGGTGAGGTTGACCGAGGTGTCGCCGCGGTCGATCGCGGCGTCGCGCGCGGCGGCCGCGCGCGACGCGCGCGCCCGGGATAGGTGGCCGAGCTTCGCGAAGAGGTCACTCAGCGGCCGCGGACAGGGGG
>JAICLV010000012.1 GCA_025925185.1 Acidothermaceae bacterium | reverse complement strand
GCGTCGACCGAGCCGTCGACATCCTCCAGAACGAGATCCGCCGCACCATGCAACTACTCGGCGTCCGCACCCTCGACGAACTCACCCCCACCCACGTCAAACTCCCCTAAGCACAAGCCCGGCGCGTTCTGCGCCTCAGCCGCGCCTTACCGGCGCTCGGTTAGACCACGGATGAACGCCGCCTGCCCGGCGTGCTGCGTGCAGTCGTTGATGACACTCACCAAACGAACGCCGAGTGACACTGGTGGATCCCTACGCTCATCGACGATCCGGTCGAGGTCGACGTCACGCAACCCGCCGACGTATTTCACCGTCTGCTGGTGCACCGCGTCGAAATAGCCGAGCAGCAAGCCTCCGTCAGCGCGCAGCGCTGCGACGTCCGACTTGCTGTGGCCGTAACCGGTGGCGGCGGTGTCGAACGGCAGATTGAAGCGCTGCGCCCACCCGCCCGCCGTCCAGGCTTGTTCAATGCCCGCGACGTCGCAGACGTGGTCGTCCTCGACGCGGGTGAGATGCCAGACCAACCAGGCGATCGTGTTGGCGTCGGGGTCAGCGCGAAACGTGAGGGCGGGTTCATCGAGGCCTTCGACGGCGCTGTGCACGTCGTCGCGCACGCGGCCGAACCCGTTGAGCAGGACGTCGTGACTGTCCACCCTGGCTACCTCCATCGCTGGAATTCGGCTGTACAGCAAGCACAGCCTCTGCCATCCTGCGTACCCGCCTTGAAAGGAGACAGCGCAGTGCTAGCGACGCTACGCCACCTACCCATGGCGTCCGTGTCGCGGTGACGCAGCGGGCGCCTTCCAATCACATGGAAAGAGCCCGCACCGATGATTACCAGCGACATCTCGGCCAACTTCCCGATCGAAGCGATCGATAACGACCTCGGCCCGTACCTGTTTTTGCGCGAGCACACGGCTCGGGGGCACCGCCACGTCGTCCGCCATCAGTTCAAGCGCGCAGTCCCTCGCTCGGTGCTGCCGGAGCGCGCCGCCGTGCTGCAGACGATCGACGACGGTGAGTGCTTCGACGTCATCGCCGACGTCGACGGTGTGATGGTGCTGCTGCGCGCGTGGTCGTCGGCGGGCGACATCTGGGCGAGCGCGGCCGACCCCGACACCGCTGCGGCAATCGTGGAAGAGACGCAGCGGCGGGCGCCGGTGGAAATCGACGAGCGGCGCGTCGACGTCCGGTTTACCGACGCCGCCACCGGCGATCGGTACCGCAAGATCGACGTGCGGCCGTGGGCGGAGATCGGGCAGCTTTACCCGCGCGACGTGCGAGCCGCGCTCGACACGTTGACCACGCAGCGGCCCACCGGTACGGGGCGGCTCTTGCTGTGGCACGGCGCGCCGGGCACCGGCAAGACCACCGCCATTCGCGCCCTGCTGCACGCGTGGCGCGACTGGGCCGACGGGACGATCGTCACCGACCCGGAGACGCTGCTGGGCGACGGTCGCTATCTGCGCCGGGCGGTGTTCAACGATGACGACGATGCCCGCTGGCAGCTGCTCATCCTTGAGGACGCGGCACCGGTCGCTGTCGGGCAGTACCTGTAACCCCTTGCCGGTGCCGGCCCGCCAACGCCGCGCCCGGGCCGGCTGCGCCGGGCCGAGGACCGCTGAACTCGACCGAGGATGAGTCTGTGGAGGCACCTTCGGACCCGCCAGCCCCCTGAACGTGATCAACTCGGCGCGAGGGCCGGTGACGAAGTGGCCCGCCGGCGGACCCGGCGGGCCACTTGTGCAGCGTGGAGATCAGTCAGCCACCGCTGCGCGACTGCGCGGGATTGCCGCGCCTTGCGCGAGCGGCCAGGTCGGCATGACCGTCTTGCCCCACGTGCTGTTCGTCACCCCGGCGAACGACGCGTACCAGGCGAGCACCGCCGTGATGAGGCCGAGCCAGCCACCGACGTGGGTGATCCCGGACTTGTCAGCGAATGCTCCGATGGTCAGGAACAGGAACGTCAGGGAAAGGACCACGAACACCGCGAGCACCGCGCCATTGGTGCGGATCGCAGCGATGGTCATGTAGGCGGTGAAGATGGTCCACACCAGCAGGTACAGGCCTACCGCCTTGTGCACCTCGCCCGCAGGCTGCAGCTTGGCGATGACGTTCTGCACGAGCCAGTAGTACGAGAGCCAGAAAGCACCGTACGACGTGAACGCGAGCGCGCCGAACGTGTTGCCCTTGCGGAACTCCCACATGCCTGCGAGCAGCTGCGCGATGCCGCCGTAAAAGAGCGCCAACGGGAGCACACTCGTGAGCAGGCCTTCGTTCAGCAGGTTCGCGTTGAAGACGCTCAACACGAAGGTCGTCATCGCGAAGCCGGCCAGGCCGAGCGGGCCGGGGTCAGCGATGGACGGCGAGGGTACCGAAGGCGCATGGTCTGCGGTTGGCACGGCTTCGCGTGCCGGCATAGAGCTTGGGGTTGACACTGTTCCTCCTGGGTGACGAACTGTGACGGGGTGATGTTGCGTTGTGCGACCTACTCCTCTTGGCTCACCATCGTTTTCGCGCGTTCCGCGATATCGCGGACGACGTCGGCGTTCGCGAGTGACGTGATATCGCCGAACTGCCGCTGCTCCGACACGTCGCGCAGCAGCCGGCGCATGATCTTGCCGCTGCGGGTCTTCGGCAACTCGTCGGTGAAGACGATCGACGCCGGCCGCGCGATCTTGCCGATCTTCTTGGCGACGTGCTCGCGCAACTCCGCGATCAGCGCCTCGTCGGCGACCACGCCGCCCTTGGGCGACACGAAAGCCGCGATCGCCTGACCGGTGCGGGCGTCATTGCGCCCGACGACGGCAGCCTCGGCGACCGAGGGGTGGTCGACGAGCGCGGATTCCACCTCCAGCGTGGAAATTCGGTGGCCAGACACGTTCATCACGTCGTCCACGCGACCGAGCAGCCAGTAATAGCCGTCGGTGTCGCGCTTGCAGCCGTCGGCGGGGAAGTAGATCCAGCGACCGTCCTCGGGCTTGCTGAAGCGCCGCCAGTACGTCTCGATGTAGCGGTCGGGGTCGTTGAACAGCGTGCGCAGCATGCCGGGCCACGGCTGCGTGATGACGAGATATCCCGCACCACCAAGGGGAACCGGGTTGCCGTCGTTGTCGACGACGTCGGCCGTGATGCCGGGCATCGGGCGGCACGCCGAGCCGGGCTTTGTTGCGGTGAGTCCAGGCAACGGCGACAACAGGATCTGACCGGTCTCGGTCTGCCACCAGGTGTCGACGATCGGGCACTTCTCGTGGCCTATGACGCGGTGGTACCACATCCAAGCCTCGGGGTTGATCGGCTCGCCGACCGAGCCCAGCAGCCGCAGCGACGACAGGTCGTGCCGGTCGGGGTACTCGTCGCCCCACCGCACCATCGTGCGAATCGCCGTCGGCGCGGTGTAAAGAGTCGTCACCTTGTATCGCTCGACGATGTCCCAGAACCGGTCCTTGTCCGGATATTGCGGCACGCCCTCGTACATGACGCTGGTCGCGCCGTTCGCGAGCGGCCCGTAAACGATGTAGCTGTGCCCGGTGACCCAGCCGATGTCGGCGGTGCACCAGTAGACGTCGGTCTCGGGCCGCAGGTCGAACACCATGCGATGCGTCGCGGCGGTGCCCACCAGGTAGCCGCCCGTGGTGTGCACGATGCCTTTCGGTTTCGCTGTCGTGCCCGACGAGTACAGCATGTACAGCAGGTCTTCTGAGTCGCGCTCGACCGCCTCGAACGTCGGCGGTTGCTGCCGGACGACGTCGTGGTACCAGACGTCGCGGCCGTCCTGCATCGCCACGTCGTTGTTGGTGCGCCGCACCACGAGGACTTTCTCAATGGACGGCGTTTGCGCCACCGCCTCGTCGGCCCAGTCCTTCAACGGCACGACCGACCCGTTGCGCCAGGCGCCATCGCAGGTGATGAGCACGCGGGCGTGCGCGTCGATGATGCGATCACGCAGCGCCTCCGCGGAAAACCCGCCGAACACAACGGAATGCGGGGCACCGACACGGGCGCAGGCAAGCAGCGCGACCGGCAGCTCCGGCACCATGCCCATGTAGATGGCGATGCGGTCGTCGGGCTGCACGCCGAGTTCGGTCAGCGCGTTCGCCAACCGGCAAACCTCGGCGTGCAGCTCGGCGTACGTAAGCGTGCGCGTATCACCAGGCTCGCCCTCCCAGTAATACGCGACACGGTCCGGATGTTCGGTCACGTGGCGGTCGAGGCAGCTCTCCGTGATGTTCAGGGTGCCGCCGACAAACCACTGCGCGAACGGCGCATTGGTCCAGTCCAGTACCTGGTTCCAGGGCTTGCGCCACACGTACCGCTCGGCCTCCGACGCCCACCAGCTCTCGGAGTCCTTCGCCTCGTCGTAAATGTTCTCGCTGACTATCGTCGACTCACCAGCGAAACCGGCCGGCGGCGGGAACGTGCGCGACTCGTCGAAAAGGGCCTCGATCGTTGGATCGGGCATGGAGCCTCCTCGTGATCGTGTGTTCGCCGAAGCCTGTTGAGCCGTGGCGGCGCGTGCAACAGGTGGCGCGCGACGACGCGCCGAGTGGCCGCTTTCCTGCGCCGAACGGATCAATGCGTCGCCCAGCGGCGCCGCCCAGCGGTCGATCGGACATCGCGGCGAATTACCCAAACTGGTCTGGAACGGCGACCTGATCCGCCCTACTGTCTTGTGCGTGAAATCGCTTGCGGTCGCACTGGCCCTCGGCGGCATCGCCGTCGCGCTGTGCGGCTCGCTGTGGTACTGGGTTCGGGGCAGTCGCGGCCTCGGAACCCCTCAACAGCGCACCACCTACGAGGTCTTGCACACCGCCGGCTTGGCCGCCCGCGCTTTGCGCAACGGGCTCACCCGCGAGAGCGCCGCCCGATCGGCGCCCGCGTTGCGCGCGCTGCTCGCGGCACGAGCCACCGCCATCACCAGCACGTCCGCCCTGCTCGCGTGGGACGGTCCCGGCGGTGACGATCATGCCGCCGCCGTCCTCCAGGCGAGCAAACAGGTCGCGTCGTCCGGCAAAGCGCTTGCCCTCGGCCCGCGTGACCTCGCCTGCGCGGACGACGTGAACTGCCCGTTGCGCTCAGGCGTCGTCGTCCCGTTGACGAGCGGCGGCATCGTGGTCGGCACCCTCGTGGCGCTCGCGACGTCCGCCCGCGCGGGGATGTTGCGCTCCGCTGGCGAGGTGGCGCGATTTGCCTCCACCCAGCTCGAGCTGGCCGAGCTCGACAGCGCCCGCGCGCGAGCGGCGGAAGCCGAACTGCGTTTCCTGCGCGCGCAGATTTCGCCGCACTTCGTCTACAACGCGCTGACGGCGATCGCGTCGTTCCTTCGCACCGACCCCGATCGGGCTCGCGAGCTGCTGCACGACTTCGCTGACTTCATCCGTTACAGCTTCAGGAGTCGCGGGCAGTTCGCCACGGTGGCCGACGAGTTGCGCGCGGTCGACACCTATCTTGAGTTGGAGCGGGCTCGGTTCGGCGAACGCCTGCACGTGGTGCTGCGCGTCGCCCCGGAGGTGCTAGCGGTGGCGGTGCCGTGCCTACTGATCCAGCCGTTGGTCGAAAACGCCGTGCGGCACGGCATTGAACGCAAAGAGGGGATCGGACACGTCACAATCGTGGCCGAGGACGGCGACATGGAGTGCATTCTCAGCGTTGAGGACGACGGCGTGGGCATGGATCCCGCGGCGATGCGCGAGCAATTGGCCGGACGACGCGGGGATGGTGTCGGGTTGTTCAATGTCGACGAGCGGTTGCGGCAGGTCTTCGGCGCCGATCACGGGTTGACGGTCGAGACCGCGCAGGGCGCAGGCACCAAGGTGGTGGTCCGCGTTCCGAAGTACCGAGCGGGGGTGCGCGCCTCATGACGGTCTCGCCTCCGGCGCCGTCCGCGCCGCCCGTCGACGCCGACGTCGAACGGCTCCGCGTGTTAGTCGTGGACGACGAGGGACCCGCGCGGTCTGACCTCGCGTTTCTACTGCAACAACAAGGCGCGGTCACGCACGTCGCCACGGCTGCCGACGCGACGGACGCCCTGCGGTTGTTGCAGTCGCAGCAGTACGACGCGGTATTTCTCGACGTCCGGATGCCTGGCCTGGACGGCCTCGAGTTGGGCAAGCTGTTGCTGCGCTTCACCGATCCCCCGGTCGTCGTCTTCGTCACGGCGTACGAGGAGCACGCGCTCGCGGCGTTCGAGGCACGCGCGCGCGACTACCTGCTCAAGCCGGTCTCGCATGAGCGCTTGAGCGACGCGGTCGACCTGATCTGCCAAGCCCGCCGGATTCCGCGGGAGTCGACGTCGGCGACCGGGGCGTCGCCCGGCGAGGTGATGCCGCACAGCGCCGACGACATCCCCACGGTGCCGGTCGAGTCGGGCGGGCGCACCTCGATGGTCGAGCGCGACGACGTCTGCTGGATCCAGGCCAACGGCGACTACGTGCGGCTGCACACCGTGCAGGGCGGCTCGCACCTGGTGCGGCTGCCGTTGGCGTTGTTCGAGGAGCGTTGGGCCGGACACGGATTCGTGCGGATCCATCGCAGCCACCTGGTGGCGCTACGACACGTCACCGAGGTGCGCACCGGCGCGGGCGGCGGCGCCATCGTGCGCGTCGCCGGGCAGGATCTCGCGGTCAGCCGCCGGCACACCGCAGAGCTGAAGCACCGGCTGCTGCGCGTGCCGCATAGCCGGCCGCAATGACACCGCAGCCGGAATCGTCCGGCGCATGACCAACCCTCCCGCAACGCCACCCGGGCCGCCCCAGCGCGTCGTCATTCGATCCGCCGACGTCGGCGCACGGCGCGTCGGGGTGCGCGGCCGGGCCTTCGACGAACGCAGCGAGTACCGCGACGTGCTGCTGCACTCGCTAATTCGCGCCCAGTTCGGGCTGACCCTCGGATTCATCGCCCTGACCGTCGGCGCGCTGATCTCGCTGCCATTGGTCGTCGCGTTGATGCCGTGGCTCGCGCACAAGCACGTGCTTGGGCTGCCGTTCTCGCTCGCCGTGCTCGGCGTCGCGGTGTATCCGGTGCTCGTGCTGATCGGGCTCGCCTACACCCGGCTCGCCGAGCGCACCGAGCAGCATTTCCGCGACCTCGTCGACAAGCTGTGAGCCCACAGTGAGCGGCGGCGCGATGGCGCTGATCGCGGTCGTCGTCGTCACCCTCATCACCATGGTCGTGGGGGCGCTCGGCATCCGGATCGCCCGCACTCCCGACGACTTCCTGGTCGCGGCCCGAGCGGTGCCGCCGTTGCGCAATGCCGCCGCCATCTCCGGGGAGTACCTGTCGGCGGCGTCGTTTCTCGGCGTGGCCGGGCTGTTGCTCAAGGACGGCCTCGGCATGTTGTGGTACCCCGTCGGCTACGCGGCCGGCTACCTCATGTTGCTGCTGCTGGTCGCCGCGCCGCTGCGGCGGTTCGGCGCGTACACGATTCCCGACTTCGCGGAGGGACGGCTCGGCGCGCCCCGGCTTCGTCAAGTGGCCACCGTCTTCGTGCTGGTGATCGGCTGGTTCTACCTGCTACCCCAGCTCAAAGGCGCGGGCCTCACGCTTGAGGTGCTGCTCGGGACGCCGTACTGGGTCGGCGTGGCGGTGCTCGCCGTCGTCGTCACCAGCAACATCGCGGCCGGCGGCATGAAGGGCGTCACCTTCGTGCAGTCGGTGCAGTACTGGATCAAGCTGATGGCCATCGCGACGCCGGCGATCGTGCTCATCGTCGTGGCGGGCGGCCTGCACCGGCAGTCGCTGACCCAACCGGCGCCGCCGGTCTTCACCAAGGCGACCACGGTGAAGGTGCAAACGTCGGCGGCGTTCGTCGTCAACGGCGCCGTCAGCGTTCAAGCTCATGGCACGGTCGACGACCAACCCATCGACGGACCGCTGACACTGACGTCGGGCACGCACCGCGTCGACTCCGGCACCGACCTGGTGTTCCCCGCAGGCAGCGCCGCGCCGCACGCGGAGGGCCTGCGCGCGCAAAACGGCGACTCATGGGTGTCACCGCTGGTCAACGCAGGTCACAAGGGCGGCCATCCGCTCGCTGCCACCTACTCGCTCATCGTCGCGACGTTTCTCGGCACGCTGGGACTGCCGCACATCCTGGTGCGCTTCTACACCAACCGAAATGGCCGCGCCGCCCGCCGCACCACCGTCATCGTGCTCGGCCTGCTCGGCGTCTTCTATTTGGTCCCAGCGGTTTTCGCGGTGCTGGGCCGGCTGCGCGATCCGGGACTCTACCTCACGGGCCAGACTGACTCGGTCGTCTTGGTGTTGCCGCATGCCCTCATCACCAACGTGTGGGGCGAGGTTCTCGGCGCGCTCGTCGCCGCCGGCGCGTTCGCCGCGTTCTTGTCCACGTCGTCCGGCTTGTTGGTGAGCGTGGCGGGCGCGATGGCGCACGATTTGCTGCGCGGCGGGGTGCGCACATTCCGCAGGTGCGCGCTGTTGGCAGGCGCGATCGGGCTCGTCGCGGGGCTGCAGGTGCAGCGCTTCGACCTCAACCTGCTCGTCGGCTGGTGTTTCGCCATCGCCGCGTCGACGTTTTGCCCCTTGCTGGTGCTGGGGATTTGGTGGCGGTCGCTCACCTGGGTGGGCGCGATCGCGGGACTCGTGCTCGGCGGTGTCTCGTCGTCCGTCGCCATCATCGTGACGATGCTCGGCGTCGGCAGCTCCGGCTGGCCGAGCGTGCTGCTTGGGCAGCCGGCGATTTGGAGCGTCCCGCTCGCGTTTGTCGCGATGATTGTCGGGTCACGACTTACACCGACGCAGATGCCGGCCGATCTCGAGGCGAAGCTGTTGCAGCTCCATCTGCCGGAGGCGCTGCGGCCGATGGCCCCCGCGACCGACTGATCGCGCGGGAGGAGGTGCGCGTGGGATATCCAGCAGCCCACCATCGGCACCACCACGCGCACGGCGATCTCGCGCATGTCGCGGCCGGGCTCGCGCACCGGCTTCAACTGCCGGCGTCGTGGCGCGCCCATCATGACGACCACCTGGTGCTCGCGGCGTTCGTCACGGTGAACGCGGCGATCTCGATGGTGCTCGTCTCGGCGGTGGCGCTCGCGACCGGCGAGCCGTTCGTCTTCCCGTCGCTCGGGCCGACGGCGTTCCTGCTTTTCTACGCCGCCCGCCGCCCGGTGGCGAGCCCGCGCAACACGCTGGTGGGGCACGCGATCGGCGTCGTTTGCGGATACGTAGCGTTGCTCGTGACCGGCCTGCAAGACAAGCCCGCAAACCTGGACGACGTGACCTGGGCGCGCGCCGGCGCCGCCGCGATCTCGCTGTCGCTCACCGCGGGTGTCATGGTGTTGCTCAAGTCGCCGCATCCGCCCGCGGGCGCCACGACGCTGATCGTCTCGCTCGGCGTGCTGCACACGTTGCCGCAGCTCGGCATCATGATGGCCGGGGTCTGCGCCCTCGTGTTGCAAGGCCTCGTGGTGAACCGCCTTGCCGGCATCGATTTCCCACTCTGGAAGGCGAAATCCGACGACGAGAAGCCGGAGTTCTAAGGCAGCGCCGACCCTGGGAACCCCCGGCACGGGTGCAGCTCGTAGTTGAAGACACCGGCCCGCACCGCGGGATCGTCGTCCAGGATGGCTTTGGTCTCCTCGACGGTGCGGGTGAAGACGCCGATGCCGTGCACCGGCGTCTCGTCTTTGATCGGGCAGACGATCGGCATCACGCCCTCCGCGCGCAACGCCATGTTGCGGCGGCCGTGCTCCCACACGAGGGCGGCGCGATCGGGGTGGTCCTTCTTCGGACCGGAGGTCAACACCATCACGGTGTAGACCTTCGCCTGCGCGAGCGTCTCGTGCATCTGCTCGTCGGTGACCTCGATCATGCGCACTCCCACTTGCGTCGTCCAGGCATCCGCGTTAGCGTCTGCTAACTGTTAGCGGATCCTAACGTAATCGTCGGAGGTAAGCCATGGGTCAACCGGTCGCGTTTTTCGAGGTCAGCAGCGCCGACCAGGAGCGCGCGCAGAAGTTCTACCGCGAGCTCTTCGATTGGCAGGTCGACCCCGACCCGTCAATGGGCGGCTACGCGCTCGTCGACACCGGGGCGGGCGACGGCGCGATCATCGGCGGCATCGGGGCGGCCACCGGTCCGAACGCCGTCGGGATCAAGATTTACATGCGTGTCGACGACCTCGACGCCTACCTTCGCCGCGCGGAGGAACTCGGCGGCAAAACGATGGTGCCGCCGACCGAATTGCCAGGCGACTTCGGCAAATTCGCGGTGTTCGCCGACCCCGACGGCAACGCGGTAGGTCTATGGGCGTGAGCGAATTCGAGCCGGACGACGCCCTGCGGGCGCTCGCCGAACCGCGGCGACGAGCCATCCTGCAACTCGTGGCGCACGACGAGTTGCCCGCGGGGCAGATCGCGGCCGAGTTCGACGTCACCCGCCCAGCGGTCAGCCAGCACCTGGCCGTCTTGAAGAACGCCGGCCTGGTGAGCGAGCGCCGCGACGGCGCCCGGCGGTTGTATCGGGCGCGGCCCGAAGGGCTGGCCGCGCTGCGGGAAATGCTCGACTCGATGTGGGCCTCCTCCCTCGACCTCGCGCGCCAACTGGTCGAAGATGAGGCGGGGTCGCGAGACCGGAAGGCGGCGGGATGAGTTCGGGGAGCGCGGGGACGGCCGAAACGGCGCTGCCGTTACGTCGTCCGCCCATCAAGCAGTCGACCACAGTGCGAAGCGACATCGGGCACACGTTCGACGTGTTCGTCCGCACGATCGGGCAGTGGTGGCCGCGGGTGCCGTTCTCGCGCGGCTGCGACCGGGTGCGCGACGTCACGCTGGAGCGACGGCTCGGCGGCCGGGTGTACGAGAGCTGGGACGACGGCACCACCATCGACTGGGGGCGGCTGCTCGTGTGGGAGCCGCCGCACCGCTTCGTGATGAGCTGGGAGATGACGCCGGCCACCACGCAGGTCGAGCTGCGGTTCGGCTACCTCGGGCCGTCGCTGACGCGGGTCAGCGTCGAGCACCGCGGGTGGGAGCGGCTCAGCCAAGAGCAACTGAGCGAAGATTGCGCGCTGCCGGGCGGCTACCTGGGCGACGCGTTCGACAAAGGCTGGGCGCACATCTTGGGCCGCTTCGTCGATCTCGCGGACAGCTACGACACGTAGCGGCGCGCGCCCGCGTATTCACTCGCGAACGGTTGCGCGGCCAGCGAGTCGATCCGGACGACGGTGCCGGTCTGCGGTGAGTCGAGCATGTTGTTGTTGCCGACGTAGATGCCGACGTGATGCACGAATCCGTTGGTGGCGAAGAAAACCAGATCGCCGGGCTTGAGGTCGGCGCGGGCGACCGGCGTGCCGGCCTTCGCTTGCGCGTCGGCGTCGCGCGGGATCGTCACGCCACGCATCTGATAGACGAGGTGCGTGAAGCCCGAGCAGTCGAAGCCGAATCCTGACGTACCGCCCCACAGGTAGGGAAGCCCGTCGAAGAGGTGGCCGGTGCGAACAACGTCGGCTCCTGTCTTGGCGGACGGCGCCGCGCCGCGGGCCACCACCGCGACGTCGTTCGTGGCGATCGAAACGGCTGTGCCGTCAGGGGTTTCGGTGCGCAACCACCCGCCGTCGACACTCAAAACCGGAAGCCGGGTGGCCATCGAGGCCTCGATGTGGCGGGCAGCGCCGACATAAAGCCACGCGGTCGGCTTGGTCACAACTGCTTCTTGCGATGTCGGGGTTGGCGCCCGAAAACTCAGCTGCGCAAGGGGAATCCAGCCAGGGTAGCCGCGGGCGTCGAGCGGTGTCGGCTGGTCGGGAGTGACCACGTGCGCCCAGCCGCTTTGCAATCGGTCGACGACCACCCGTTCGCCCATGATGAGCTGGCTGTCGACCCGACCGTTGAGCGCACGCTTTTGGGAGATGCTCATCGCGCCGAGCCAGCTACGGATTCCGGCCGGTTGCCTGACGGCCGCCGCGTCGACGGCCCGTGGCGACGACGGGCTGCGCCACAGCGTCGCGACCGAGACGTCGACGTAGGCGCTGGCTGGCAGCTTGGGTTGCACCGGAGGCGGCGGTTTCGCCGACTGCGTGGCCGGAGGCTTGGCGGGCGGCCTGGCGGGCGGCCTGGCGGGCTGCGCCGCTGGCAGGGCAGCCTGGGTCGGCGCTGCAGTCGTGTGCGCCGGCGTCGGCGTCGTCATCGTCGGGGTCGTCATCGTCGGGGTCGTAGTCGTGGGTGTCGGGACAGCGGGTGGCGGGACAGCAGGTGGCGGGACAGCGGGTGGCGGGGCAGTCGAACCGGTGTCGGCGACGACCGGGGTGCCCGCGGTGGGCTGCGACGACCGCTGGGACGACGCGCTCTCGCAAGCGCCGAGCAGCAAGGCGGCCGCGATCGTGACGACGCCGGCCCGGGCCGCTCTTCGTCGTCCGCTATGCACCGTTTCACTGTGTCAAGGCAACGGACGCCGAACAAGCGAAACGCCTGTCATCATGCTCACGTGCACATCTCGGCGAAAAGCGATTACGCCATGCGGGCGATGCTCGTGCTGGCCAGCGCGCCTCCCGGCTCGTGGGTGAAAACGGAGGTCATCGCCGAGGAGCAGCACCTGCCGCGGAAATTCCTCGAGGCAATCCTGTCGGACATGCGCCGGGCGCGGCTGGTCGAAAGCCTGCGCGGGGCTGAGGGCGGCTACCGGCTGGCGAAGCCGTCGTCCAAGATCTTCGTCGCCGACGTGATGCGCGCGGTCGACGGTCCGCTCGCGGAGGTGCGCGGACTGCGGCCGGAGACGTTGGAGTACGAGGGCGCGGCGCGGCCACTGCAGGACGTCTGGGTCGCGGTGCGGGCCGGGCTGCGGGCGGTGCTGGAGCGGATCACCCTCGACGACGTCGCGTCGGGCGAGCTGCCGGACGCCGTGCAGGCGATGATCCGCGCCGAAGAAGGTTGGGTCCCCCGGATCTGAACCCGACCGTCCCCCGTCTCCCTTCCGCCGGCTCCTGTACGCCCTCTCGTTCCGCCCGCTGTTCCGGCGCGTGAAGGGTTTGCGCTGCGAATTCGCGTCCGGGGACGACGCGAGCCCTTCTTTCGGCGAGCGGGCCGGGCGAGCGGCCGAACGGGTGAGCGCGCCGCCGCCGCACAGCCGCAAAGCGGCGATGTCCGCAACCCGACACTCTTGATGACGGCCGGCAGGGACGCTGGCCCACCGAGCACGCCAAGGACGGCCTCATGGGTTTCGCGCGGGTCTTCGGCAAGCGGCCGACAGTGGTCGCGGTTGTCGGCGTGGTGTTGTTCGGCGGCGGCGCGTTCGCCACGACGCTGACCGGAACGCGCTCGGCCGACGCCGCG
The DNA here is from genome assembly GCA_025925185.1 of Acidothermaceae bacterium. The sequence continues at coordinate 13,123 of JAICLV010000012.1, read as the reverse complement.
CCGCTGCCTGTTGTCGACGCGTACACCGGCGCGGGCCATGGGGACGGGCTCAACCGGTTCGTCGTGCACCTGCAGACCGCGTCGCCGGGTGTGACCGGCGGCAGCGACCGGCTCGACCTCGACCTGCTCGGGCGGGCCCGTGAAGCACTCGGCCCCGACGGCCATCTGGATGTTGACGCCGAGGGAAACACCATCTACATCGTGGGCTCGCGGTCGTTGCCGGTAGGCGCCGGCGCGACCGCGCAACCTGCCGATGACGACGCCCAGCTGACGCGCCTGCGGCAGCAGCCCGGCGTCGATTCGGCGCAGCGATTGCGTTACGGCGGCGTGCTGGTCGCGACCTCGCTCGACCAAGCCGCCGTGTCGAAGCTGCCCGGTGTGACGAACGTGACGACGTCGCCGAGCGTGCCGGTGTCTGACGCGGCGGCGATTCCGAACGACCCGTTCTTCTACTACGAGTGGCAATTGCACAACACGGGAACCGCCTATCAGCAGTCGGCGACCGCGGGTGACGACGTCGACGCCCTCGACGCCTGGCCGGTGAGCACCGGGGCCGGCGCCGTCATCGCCGATCTCGACACCGGCATGCAGACATCGCACCCGGATCTCGCCGCGGCTTTGTGGACCAACCCCAAAGAGGCTTGTGGCAGCAGCGATGCTGACGGCGACGGGCACGCCGGCGACTGTCACGGCTGGAACTTCTACCGCAACAACTCTGATCTGGACAACGGCGGCGACGACGCGCACGGCACGATGACGGCCGGCGTGATGGTCGCGCAACTGAACAACAGTGCCGGGGTCGCTGGCCTCGCGCCATCGGCGAAAGTCATGCCGCTCGTGGTCGGCGCGGGCGAGAGCGTCGACATGAACGCCGCGGTCGAGGCGATTTACTACGCCGTCGACCACGGCGCCGACGTCATCAACTGCTCGTTCGGTGGATCGGCCCCTGCCGCTGCGATGACGCCACTGTTCGCCGCTGTCGCATATGCGCAACAGCATGGCGTGATGCTCGCGGTGTCGGCCGGCAACGACAGCGGCAATCGCGACACGTCGCCGATTTGGCCCGCCAATGTTGACAATCCGGCGCTGGTGACCGTCGGCTCGAGCGACGCGAACGACAACCCGTCGTCCTTCAGCGCGTTCGGCAAGAAAACCGTCGCGCTTTACGCGCCAGGCAGCTTGGTGGCGACGACGAACAACCAGGGCGGCTACTCGGTGGCGTCGGGGACGTCGTTCTCCGCGCCGCTGGTCGCCGCGACGATCGCGTTGGAGAAGAGTGCCGACCCGGCCGCGACGATCGACGAGTTGCGCGCGAGGTTGCTGAACTCGACAACCCCGGTGGCCGCGCTGACTTCCCTTTCGCAAACCGGCGGTCGGTTGAACGCCGCGGCCGCAGTCGGCGCCGGACCCGGCGTGCTGCACTACCGTTTCGGCGGGTTCGCCGACGCGATACCGAACACGCCTTTCGACGCGCGCGTCACCGTCACCGGGGTCGCGCCCGCAGGGCCGTATGAGCTACGCCTGCAGGTGCTCACGCGCTACCAAGGTGCGACGTGGGCGGTGTCGCAACTTCCTGTCAGCATTGGGAATTCGACGCTGACGACGGACGACGAGGGCACCGTCACCATGCCGGTCGATGGCAGCCAGTTCGCCGCAGGGCAGACCTACGAGCCCGGCTTCACCTTGCCGGAAGGCACCTATGGGCTGATCGCGCAGGTCATAGCCGATGGAACGCCGATCGGCCGCGCCACCACCGCCGTGTTCGACGTCTCCGCGCCAGCTGCGAGCAACAGCCCGGACGACGGGGCGACGTCGTCGCCCAGCCCGGTGCCAACCGCAGGCGCCACCGCAACACCGACCGCAGCCCCGACCGCAGCCCCGACCGCAGCCCCGACTGCGGCACCGACGTCGGCACCGACGGCTCGTCCGTCGACTTCTCCCACCGCGGCGCCGAGCTCAGCGCGGGGCGCCACGCCAACGTCGAGCGTCACACCGACGGCCGGGCCTACACCCGTGCGCGCCGGAGACCCGGCGCCCGGAGGCTCGGGCACACAACCGTCGCCGTCGTCACAACCGGCACCGCAACCGACCGGCTCCTCCACCACTGGTCCGACGAGTGGACCAACGGCCTCGCCGACGTCGACGCCCGTTCGCACGCCGGTGCCAACCAGCGCGCCGGGAGGTGGGAGCGCTCCGCAATACCCTGGCACCGACCAGTTCCAGATCACCGGGTTGGCGCCCACCGCACTCCCGACGTCGGGCGGCATCGAAATCCTCACTGGTCGGGCGCTGCCGTCGAGCATCAGCGTTCTGGTAGGCGGGGTTCCGGCGAGCGTGCTGCCTGGCAACAACTCGACGTCCGCGATGTTCTTGGCGCCGCCGATGCAGGCCGGCACCTACGACGTCGCGGTGTACGCGAAGTACGGCAACACGCCGACCACGCTGCGTAACGCGCTGACGTACCAGGCAATTCAGCAGCCTGGCGGCGGTGGCTCGACGTCACCGTCTCCTGGCTCGCCAACTGTCCCCGGCTCGTCGTCGTCCCCGACCTCGCCGTCGTCTCCCGGCGGCGATCCGTCGGGCGGGCCGACCGCGGCGCCAACGCCAACCGCGTCCTCGGGGCCAACGGCGCCCGCGACACCGCCGCCCAGCGGTCCGGCGCAGCCGGCGCCGTCCGACAAACCAAGCGATAGCGCGACCGAACCGTCGGTCGTCGCCGGGCCGGGCGGTCTGCGGCTCGTTCGGGTGAACGTCAACCTGAGCTGGGATCCGACGGCGTGCAGCGCTGGCGATTGCGACGGGACGCCGCTCTAGTTGTTCTACGCGGCCAGCGGTTCAGGCAACGGCTTGGCGTGCACCACGATCAAGCCCGACACCGCGCGCGTGAGGGCAATGTAGAGGCGGCGCAGGCCGAACCGCGGGTCGACGTCGTCACGGGCGGCGATGTCCGAGGGTTCGACCAACACCACGTGGTCGAACTCGAGCCCCTTCGCCATCGACGCCGGCACCACCGTGAGGCGCGCGTCGACGTCGTCGGTGTCGTCGTCGGTGTCGTCCTCGCCACTCAACAATATGTGCGGCACCCCGCGCTTTCGCAACGCCGCAGCGGCGACAGACACGCGGCCGTCGGCAACCACGAGCCCGACGGAACCGGGGAACTCGAGCGCCTGCTCACACGCGTCGACCGTCGTCCGATCGACCTCGCGTGCGGGGGTCTCGATCAATCGCAACGACCCCGCGGCGGTGCGGATGGAGACCGGTGCCTTGACGCCGGGCGCAGCGAGCGGCAACAACCGTGACGCGAAGTCCACGACCTGTTGCGGAACCCGATAGCCGCGCTCAAGAACACGCACCCGACCGTCCGGCTTTCCCATATGCAGCAGCGTTTCCTGCCACGAGTCGGACGCCGTGGCGGTGGTGCCCTGGGCGAGGTCGCCGAGCACGGTCGCCGACCCGGTGGTGCAACGCCGTCCGACCGCGCGGCACTGCATCGGCGACAGGTCTTGCGCTTCGTCGAGCACCACGTGGCCGAAGCTCGACGTGCGCTCGAGCAGGTCACTGAGCTCGTCGAGCAAGACCATGTCGGACGACGTCCACCTCGCGGTTCCCGCGGCGCGCGGAATCTGCTGCCATAGCAGCGTCTTCTGCTCGTCGGCTGTCAACACGTCGTCGGCGGCCATCGCGAGAAACTCGGGCTCGCTGTAAAGCCGAAACAACAAGGCGACCGGCTTGACCGCGGGAAACACCGTGTCGACACAGGCTCGAACCTGCTTGGCGCGCGCGAACGCGGCCACCGTGCGATCGTCGGCCGCCTCTCCGCGCACCTCGACCTGCGCGGTGAGCGCCGACCCGAGCATCGTGGCAAAGGCGGCCCGCGCGGCGTTGTAGCGCAGGCCGCGCGCCACCAAGGCGTCTTTGAGTTCATCAACGTGCGAGGGGTAGAGCCGCAACCGCACCGAACCGCGCGGGATCACGACCGGCTCGTCGACGGCGCCGAGGCGCCCCCAAACCGCGCGCCGCAACACCTCGGCCATGCGGGCGTCGCCCTTGAGCCGCTGCAGGTCTGGCGGATCGTCGGCGCGCACCCGCGCGTGCGCGACAAGCTCGGACATCGTCACCTGGGTGACCTCGACCTCGCCGAGCGCCGGCAGCACTTGCTCGATGTAGCGCAAGAACGCGGTGTTCGGCCCAACGACGAGCACGCCGCTCGAGCGCAGCTTCGCGCGATGCGCGTACAGCAGGTAGGCCGCGCGGTGCAGCCCGACCGCCGTCTTGCCGGTGCCGGGACCGCCCTGCACGCAAAGGGTTTGGTCCAGATCGGCGCGGACGATCTCGTCCTGGTCGGGCTGGATCGTCGCGACGATGTCACGCATCGGGCCCACGCGCGGCCGCTCGATCTCCTCGGTCAGGATGCGGCTGGTCTCGATGTCGCAAGCCGCGTCGAACGCCTCGTCCTCATAAGCGGTGAGCACCCCGCCGGCGAATCCGAAACGGCGACGCAACCGAAGGTTCATCGGATCAGAGGCGCTCGCCCGGTAAAACGCCGTCGAGATGTCAGCCCGCCAATCGACCACCATCGGATCGCCGTGCTCGTCCTGCACGTGTCGTCGTCCGATGTAAAAGCGCTCGGCCTCGGCCCGCTCCTGGGCGACGTCGATGCGGCCGAAGAACAGTGGTGTCGACGGGTCGTCGACCAGCGACATCCGGCGGCGGTGCAGCGTGGCGGCCAGATATTCGGTTGAGACGGCGTTCCCGCCGGCCGCCTGCAATGAGTCGGCACGCGCTCGCATGCGGGCCAGGCCCGCGCGGGCGTCCGCCAGGTGCGCCGCCTCGGCGTCCAGCTCAACCGACGACGTGACCGACACGTTCCACCCTCCTCGATCCAGCCGAGCGATCTGCCTGGCCCTGGACACCTGAACTCGTCCGAGGACACCTCTGTGGAGCTGTCCTCGGACCCGCCAACCCCCTGAACGTGATCAACCCGAGCGGGCGGCGGGGTTAGTAGCCGAGCTCGTGCAGCCGCTCGTCGTCGATGCCGAAGTGGTGGGCCACCTCGTGCACGACGGTCTTGCGCACCTCGTCGACCACCTGCTCCTCCGTGGAGCAGATCGAGCAGATCGTCGAGCGGTAGATCATGATGCGGTCGGGCAGCACGCCGGCGTAGCCCGTCGTCCGCTCCGTCAGCGGAATGCCGACGTACAGGCCCAGCAAGTCGGGGTCGTCTGGCACGTCCTCGACGAAGACCGCGACGTTGCGCATCGCCTTGGTGAACTGCGGCGGAATCCCGTCAAGCGCCTCCGCCACCAGTTCCTCGAAACGCTCCCGCGACACCTCCACCACGCCGCCAGTCACCGCCTTGCGCTAAGCGCTCTCACGATGTCAGCCACCTTAAGGGCGGATGCTCGGCGAGCTCGTGGCCGACCGCCGGTTTCGTCAGCTACTCGGCAGGACGATGTTGATCGTCTTCGTTCGGGTGTAACTGAGGATCTCCTCCAGTGAGTGCTCGCTGCCGGAGCCGGAGTTCTTGTACCCGCCGAACGGCGTGCCTGGCCACCTCGTCTCGACACCGTTCACCCACACGTACCCGGCTTCGACGTCACGCGCCATGGCCATGGCCTTCGCGAGATCGTTGGTGTAGATGGCTGCGGTCAGGCCGTAGTCAGTGCCGTTGACCCGCTCGAGCATGTCGGCGGCGTCCGTCCAATCGATGACGGACAGCACCGGGCCGAATATCTCGCGCTGCGCGAGGGCCATGTCCGGCGCGACGCCAGCGAACACGGTTGGCAGCACGTACGCGCCACGTGCCAACTCACCGGAGGCAGCAGTGCCACCGACTAGCAATTGCGCGCCGTCGCGGCGCCCGTCTTCGATCGCCGAAAGGACCCGCTGCTGGTGGGCCGACGACACGAGCGAACCCATCTCGGACGTCTCGTCTTGTGGCAGGCCGACCTTGACGCGCGAGACAATCTCGCAAATCTCGTCGACTACGGCTTTGGCGATGTCGGCGTGGACGAAAAGCCGTGACGTCGAGCCGCACGACTGCCCTTGGTTGCGCGTGTAGTTCATTCCGACGAACGCGGCCTGCGCGGCCGTCGACGGGTCGACGTCCGGAAACACGACCAGCGGATTCTTGCCGCCTAGTTCGAGCGAAACGTGTTTCACCAAGCCACTTTCAGCGGCACCGCGCTGAACTGCGAGGCCCGTCGGGACACCACCCGTGAAGTGCACACGGTGCAGCTTGCGCGAAGCAACGATCGCCTGCCCGACCTCGGGCCCACCGTGGACGACGTTGAAGACGCCCGCTGGCAAGATGCCGGCCGACGCCTTGGCAATCAGATGAGCCGAGATGGGCGTCAGCTCTGAGGGCTTCAGCACCACACAGTTTCCTGCGATCAAAGCGGGAACGGCCTTGGAAAGGGCGAACATCGCCGGATGGTTGAAGGGAATGATGATGCCGACCGGACCGAACGGCTCGCGAAGCGTGAAGTGCAGGTTGCCGCTCGTCGCCGGAATCGTCTCGCCTTTGACCTCCGACCAAAGCCCCGCGAAGTAGTGCAAATAGTCGAGGCCCTTGCCGATGCCGGTGCGCATCGCGCGGATCGGCGTGCCAGTGTCGATCGCATCGGCCATGGCGATGTCGGCTTCCTGAGCGCGAAGGGCTGCTCCCCACGCCTCGAGCCGGCGCCGACGCTCGGGCATTCCCAGGTCGGCCCACCCGCGCGCGGCCCGCGCAGCGGCTTCGACGGCTGCGGCGACGTCGGCGCTACCCGACCAGGCCATCGTGCCGATGACCTCACCCGTCGCCGGTGCCACGATCGGCCGCTCTTCGGCGGAGGCCGAAGCGCACTCGGCGCCGCCGATGAAGTTCGTAACCTGATACGTCGTCGAGCTCATATTCATCACTCCGAGCAGCGAACGTCGACGAGAACCGGTCGGCGTTCTTCGCGAACGGTGCGGGCCGCGTTTGACAACACGGCTGGCAATTGAGCGGGGTCGCTGACTGGCCCGATGCCCTCGACTCCTTGGGCTGCGGCCAGCTGCGCGAAATCAACCAACGGGTCGTCGAGCCTGATCCCGATGTGCGTCGTGTCCTGCGAGCGACCCCGTAGCCGGGCGGTCTCTCGCTGGTGCAATTCGTCTTTGCCGTACGTGGTGTTGTTGTGCATCACAGTCAGTAGCGGCAAGCGGTGGCGGGCCGCCGTCCACAGCGCGGAGGAGGTGTAGAGCAGGTCGCCGTCCGCCTGCAGGTTGAGGGCCAGCTTGTCGCTGTCTCGGCAAGCGATCGCGGCGCCAATGGACGCTGGCATCCCATAGCCGAGACCCTCGCCGCCGGACCGGCCCAGGAACTCGCCGTTGTCGCCGAACTCCCAAAGCCGCTGCGGCCAGCCCTTCAGCAGCCCGTTCGCCAGCATCCACGGGCCGTCGCAGATGGCGGCGTGTAGCGCACTCGCGAGGTGCGCCGGATGCACTGGGACGACGTCCGCGACATTTCTGGCAGCCTGCAGACTCGCCGTCCGCGCGACTTTGTGCGCGTGGGTGAAGCGGTCTCGCCGCTCCGTCACCACAGTGGGATCGCCGGGCTCGGAGCACGCGGCGAGATCACGCAAGAAGGTTGTCGCGTCGCCGGTGATGTAGCGCGCACGCGAGACGAGTTCATCCAGCACGACGCCGGGCACGTCCTGCAGTGCATTGCAGCCGATCGCGACGATCCGCGCGGACGAGTCTGGTAGCCACGTCTTTCGACGTGTCCCCGTGTCGACGTCACTCAAGGCCCAGGCGACATCACGTACCTCGACGAGGACGACGAGATCAGCCCCTTTCAACAGGTCGCCGCGAGCGGGTGTTTGGTACGCCCAGTGCGACGTGGGGAACGAGAATCCGCCGCCGAGGTCGATCACCGCCGCCCCAGTGCGCTCGACCACGTCGAGCAGCGGCGATCGGCCGCGGCGAACCGGCCGGTCCACCACGACAACCGGATTGCGCGCACCGCGAAGCAACGCCGCGACGTCAGCGACTTGTTCGGACTTGGCCGTCGGCTGGTACGGCTCAAGAAGCGGTATCGCGCCGAGGTGGTCGGGTGTTGGAGCCTCCTGCTGTTCGGTGTCGACCGAGATGAACACAGGCCCGGCCGGCGCTGTCACCGCGGTGCGCAGGCCGCGGGCAAACGCGTCGCGGACGCCGACCAGACTCGCGGTTTCGCCCGCTGACTTGACGACGCCTTGCGCCCAAGCGGCGTGTTGGGACGACGAGTGCACCCAGTCGAGCCATGGCCGCCGTTGCGATTCGTCTCGCGGTCCGCTGCCCCCGACGACGAGCATCGCGGCGCGGTCGACCGTTGCGTTGAACAACGCCATTGAAGCGTGCTGAAGACCGACTAAGTCGTGGATGAATACGGCCATGGGCTCGCCGCTGGCCTTCCAGTAGCCATGTGCGATGCCGACGGCGATTTCCTCGTGCAACGCCAGCACGGTCTCAACGCGGTCGTCGCGAACGAGCGACTCATGCAACCCTCGCAGGGTCGCCCCTGGGTTCAGCGCGACGTGGCGGATACCGAGGGCCACGAGCCAGTCGACCATGGCGTCGGACCCGTAGCGCACGCGCAGACACTCCTCGACAATCGGTATCGCGAACGTATCTTGTATCCGACATACGGTCAATCGCTTGGTCGCCGGCCGCCCGGAGCCGATCCCTTGACAGGCCTCGAAATCGGATGCAGTATCCGGTCGGACGTCAGAGCGCTCAACCCCAGCCCCGGCGAAACCTTCTTTCGGCCCAAGGAGCCCCCGCATGAATCGCATGGATCGCCGACAGTTTCTCCGGATCGCTGGCGCGTCGGCACTTACGCTGCCGCTCGCGGGAGTGCTCGACGCTTGCAGCAGCGACTCCAAGCCGCAATCAAGCGCGCCGTCGGGAAGTTCTGCGGCAACTGCGAGCGCGGGCGGCGGCGGTGGCGGCCAGGTCGGCAAGCTGAAGCTTGCGATCTCGTCGTCGACGTTGCCTACCTACCTGCCTCAGATCGCGGGTCCCTTGCTCTACGGGAAAGACTTCGGGCTCGACATGAGCAAGGACGACATCCTCGTCTTCCAGTCGCACGCAACCGCTGTGCAGGCTGCGCTGTCGGGCAAGGTCAACGCGGTCGGCGCGTCGACGATGGCGAACCTCTCCGTCATCGCAGCGGGCTCCCCGTTCAAGATCTTCGTGCCGTACAGCCTCGTCGACGACTACGTCGTGGCCGGCATCGGGGATATCAAGTCGCTCCAAGACATCAAGGACAAGAACGCGGTTGTCGGCATCGACTCGCAAGGTGGTGCCGCGCGCACCGCGATGGACGCGGTCCTTGTCTCGCAAAACGCCGGCTTCCTGGTGGGTGATCTGAAGAAGGCCCAAGACATAGAGTCGTCCGGCGAGCGTGGGAGCGCGCGAGCCGCCCGGCAGGTGCAGGTCACCGTTATTCACAAGTCGCAGGCCGACAAAGCGGCGGCGGCAGGCAAACAGGTGAACATCCTCGCAAGTCTTTACGAGGCCGCGCCTAAGTACCTGAAGGAGGTTTACGCCGCCCCGTCGAAGTGGCTCGACGCGAACCAGGCGACGGCGACCGCCCTGACCGCGAGCATTGTGAAAGCGAGCCGTGAGATGCGCGCGAGCCAAGACACCTTCGTAAGCGCGGTCAAGCAGCTGATCAAACAGCCGCCAAGCGACGCTGAATTGCAGGCAGCGTGGCAGCTCATCAAGCAGTACGACTTCTGGCCCGCCGCGGTCACCGGCCTCGAGAGCGACCGAATGACATTCATGCTCAATCTCGGCGTCAAGGAAGAGATCCTCGTGGATGGTCGACTGACTTCCGACTCGGTCGTCGACATGCGCCCGATGAACGCCGCGCTGAAGCAACTGGGCAGCGGCGCCGCGTCTCCCTCTGCGGCGGCCTCGTCGTAGTCGAAAGAGTCCGATCCGGTCACCGACCAAGGGCCCGGAGGTAGCGAGGCCCGCCCGAGGCGCGTTTCGGCGCGCGATCACCCGACAGCCGAAGGTCCCGGGTAGTTTCGAGCCGTGGCCGACCAACCGGGTAAGCGCTGGCCGCGCTTCGCGCATCGGCTGATCGCGATGCCGGCGGTGCGGCGCCTCGCCGAGCGCCCCGACCTGCAGCGGCTCAGCTGGCGGCTGTCGGTCGTCGTGCTCGCCTTCATCGGCGCGGGCATCGGGCTGGCGCTTGCCGGCAGCGTCACCCAAGGCGTCGGACCGGTGCACGCCAAGTTCGCGCTGCGGCCCTCGGCGTCCATGCAAGGCGGCACGTCGATCAACATCCCGCCGCTCGGCTCGCTGCAGCTGAAGACCAACCGCGGCCCGGTGCAGTTGAACGCGACCGTCACCGACATCGACAGCGCCTCGGCTCAGCGGCTGATCAACGACCCGAGCCAGATCAAAGGCATCGAAAAGCGCGTCACGCGCGACGTGAACGGCGCGTTGGTCCAGCTGCTCGTCCGGGCCGTCTTCGCCGCGCTGATCGGCGCGGCGGTGCTGATCTTCGTGGTCACCCGGCGGTGGCGCGCCGCGGTCGCCGGCGTGGTCGTGGTCGGTCTCGCGGCAGTCGCGAGCGGCGGGATCGCCTGGGGCACGTGGAACTCGAAGGCGCTCTCCGAACCGAAGTACACCGGGTTGCTCAGCCGGGCGCCGACGATGATCGGGAACGTGCAGGACATCGTCGACCGGTTCGGCAGGTACAGCACCGAGCTGGCGCACCTGGTCACCAACGTGTCGAAGCTGTATTCGGTCACCTCCACGTTGCCGTCGTTCACGGCGTCCGGCGACACCAGCATCAAGGTGCTCCACGTCTCCGACATCCACGACAACCCCGAGGCGTGGAGCGTGATCAACAGCATCTCGCGCCAGTTCGACGTCGACTTCGTGATCGACACCGGTGACCTCACCGACCACGGCCTCGCGGCCGAGAACGCGATCACCGACGGGATCAGCGAACTCGGCAAGCCCTACGTGTGGATCAAAGGCAACCACGACTCGAGCGTGACCGTCGCCGCGGTCAAAGCTCAGCGCAACGCGATCGTCCTCGACGACGACGTCGCCACCGTCGACGGATTGCGCGTCTACGGCACCTTCGACCCGCGCTTCACGCCGGACGTCACCACGGGCAACACCGACGCCGAATCGAAGTCGATCGAGTCGTTCGGGGAGGCGTTCGCCAAACGGCTCGCGGCCGCGCAACCCCCGCCGATCGACATCGCGCTCGTGCACGACCCCGCCGAAGGCCGCCCGCTGGACGGTCTCGTCCCGCTGATACTCGCCGGCCATCTGCACAAGCGCTCGGTGGAGCATCTCAAGAAGGGCACCACGTTGTTGATCGAGGGCTCGACCGGCGGGGCAGGGCTGCGCGCGCTCGACCACGACGAGCCCACACCGCTTGAGGCGTCGGTGCTCTACTTCAGCCGGACGACGCATGAGCTGCAGGCCTACGACGACATCACGTTGGGCGGCCTTGGGCTGACGTCCGTGAGCGTCGTCCGGCACATCGTCGCGAAGCCGTCACCTTCGCCGTCCCCCTCAGGCGGGCCGTCCGACGCGCCGTCAAGCGGGACGACGGGAGGCACGTCGAGCGCGACGTCACCGCCGTCCGCCGGTGTGCCGTCGCCGTCCCCATGACAACCGGTACCGCTTTGGCGCGGACGCGCGGCGTCCCCTATGCTTGGGCGGTCCCCGACGACAAGGCGCCGGGGGCAGCGGCTCTCGACCGAGCGTGGCTGCCGCCCTCATCGTCTAGAGGCCCAGGACACCGCCCTTTCAAGGCGGCGGCACGGGTTCGAATCCCGTTGGGGGCACTGCAAGATCGAGAACGCGAAGATGTGTCACACCTGTTGGTCCCGTGGTGAAGCCTGGAGTTCACGCCGCCCTGTCAAGGCGGAGGTCGCGGGTTCGAATCCCGTCGGGACCGCAAGCATTTCCCATGAAGCATTTCCCACGCACGGCCAGGTAGCTCAGTCGGTACGAGCGTCCGCCTGAAAAGCGGAAGGTCGACAGTTCGATCCTGTCCCTGGCCACCGCTGGCGAACGCGCCTGGCAACTCGGCGCCCGCGCACTATGCCCACCGCGCTATTCGCACCTGAGTCAGCGCGCCGACGAGGAATCCCCACCGGTCTTCGGCTGTGGGATTGCCGACGCGATGATCGCCGCGGCCACCGTTCGCGCCGCTTCCGCCGCACCGGGATCACGGTCCATCCGAGCACCCATGGTGGCGCCGTCGTAGAGGACGACGAGTTGTGCGGCTAGCGCGTCGGGATCCGCCACCCCAGCGTCGCGCGCGAGCGAGGCGAACAACGATCTGGTCCACGCACGCGACGCGTTAGAAGCCGCTTCGACCGCGCCGCCACTCGGACTCTCGGCGCTCGCGTTCGCGAACGCGCAGCCACGAAATCCCGGCTCGGCAAAGATTTCGGCGAGGACGTCGAAGACCCCCAGCAACTTCTCCCGCGGTGTCGCGTACCGGGCGAGCCCTTCGGTGATGCGCTGCTGACGGCGGGCGTGCCGGCCCTCGAGGTACGCCTGAATCAGCGCTTCCTTGCTTCCGAACGCGCTGTACAGCGAGGCCTTGGCGACACCGGCGCGCTCGATCACCCGGTCGATGCCGACCGTGCGCACGCCCTCCTCGTAAAACAGCTCGTCGGCGGCGGCGAGCAACCGGTCGCGCGCCGACCTCCCCGCTAGCGCCTTCGTTTCCATGCCTTGACATTAACAGACCGGTCTGTCTACGCTCAAGCCTCTAGTGAATCAGACAGACCTGTCTGTCGGGCAAGGAGTAGCGATGACGGCCGACGCACCAGCCCTCCGCGATCTCGCAAGGCCGGTCGGCCGCGCGACCCTGCCGAAGAACGCCGCCTTCTATCTGCAGGCGTCGATCGTGGTCTTCTTCCTCGCCGGATCGAGCGCCCCGACCCCGCTTTACGCGCGCTACCAAGCCGAATGGGGGTTTTCCGCGATCACGACGACGCTCATCTTCGGCGTCTACGCCCTCGCCGTGCTCGCCTCACTGGTCGTCGCCGGGTCGCTGTCAGACCACATCGGACGACGTCCGGTGCTGCTCGCCGCGATCGGCGGCCAGGTCGCCACGATGCTGGTG